>NZ_CP176417.1:3694299-4053599 GCF_046245175.1 Lysinibacillus sp. 38-6 | reverse complement strand
TTTTTAAACTCTTCTGTCTTCGCTTGTAGTTGCTCATCTGAAAGCTGTTCCATTTGAGAAGCGAATCCCTCAACTTGGTCAGCGATTTTTTCTAATTTTTTTAACTCACGTTTATTGAAATCAAATAATTTATTTAATAGGTTTGCCATGAATATTTTTCACTTCCTATACGAGTCTCAAATTTCATTTTACCATTGTGTAACAGTTTCATGCAAACTGTGTCCTATAGCATGGAACGAAACATCACAAAATAAGTTCATTTTGCGACCTAATTCTTCCTTTTATGCAAAGAAAAAGCCTCTCGGAAAGGCGAGAGGCTTAGCTTATGGGCAGTTTAGGAACACCTGGACAGCAAGAATACATAGTAAGTTGTGACGCCCTTTTTGATGTTAAAGCTTATCAATTTGGAGTAATAATGTCGCTTTATCTTGTATGTTTATATCATTAGACTCTGTTTCCCAATAAACATTTACAAAATATTGCCCATTCACTTCGACTAAGTTCCATACGTTTTCATCTTGCACTTCAATGACAAAAGTTTGAAAGGGCTCATTGGAATTTTTGCTTTTAAGAAAATACGTTGCAGTATCTCTGTCATTTTTATATTTATCAATGACTTCAATGTTCATTGTAGAGGAGTGGTAAAAAACCTCACTTTTTTCTTTTGCATTATTCCAAAAAACAAAAAGAGCAATGAAAACCATTCCAGTGATAAGCACAAAAATGAGTAGCAATATTCTACTTAATTTCATAATATTCTCTCCTTTTGAAACGTCATTGTAAGATATGAATTGTATCAGGTATATCCATACGGAAGATTACCAAGTTTTGAATAAGCTTCTATAGCGAAATAATTTATATGTAATGATTGAGCCAATTTCAAGGTCATATAGCTAGGGAGAATAATAGACTTCCTTTATATACTATTTAAAACCAGACAATTAGTAATGTAAAGGACTCTGACTATCATAAACATGGATGCATATAATCGATTAATGTCCTCTTCGGCAGACCTTTCCACAAGAACATCCGTAAGTTGCGTTGTACGCCGCGTGTATTCTAGCTATTTTGATTATACTGCACAGCAGTTACGTTTTAAAACATGCAAAAAAGCCGAGGATTAAATCCTCGACTTTCGAATTTTGCCTAGCGACGTCCTACTCTCACAGGGGGAAGCCCCCAACTACCATCGGCGCTAAAGAGCTTAACTTCCGTGTTCGGTATGGGAACGGGTGTGACCTCTTTGCCATCATCACTAGACTATTTACGGCTTTCAAAATACATTGTATCTTGAAATCCTTTTATGAAAGAGTTGTTCTTTCAAAACTGGATAGACGGTTCATTGAATGTTTCAAACATTTTTGGTTAAGTCCTCGATCGATTAGTATTCGTCAGCTCCATGTGTCACCACACTTCCACCTCGAACCTATCTACCTCATCGTCTTTGAGGGATCTTACTTACTTGCGTAATGGGAAATCTCATCTTGAGGGGGGCTTCATGCTTAGATGCTTTCAGCACTTATCCCGTCCACACATAGCTACCCAGCGATGCCTTTGGCAAGACAACTGGTACACCAGCGGTGTGTCCATCCCGGTCCTCTCGTACTAAGGACAGCTCCTCTCAAATTTCCTACGCCCACGACGGATAGGGACCGAACTGTCTCACGACGTTCTGAACCCAGCTCGCGTACCGCTTTAATGGGCGAACAGCCCAACCCTTGGGACCGACTACAGCCCCAGGATGCGATGAGCCGACATCGAGGTGCCAAACCTCCCCGTCGATGTGGACTCTTGGGGGAGATAAGCCTGTTATCCCCGGGGTAGCTTTTATCCGTTGAGCGATGGCCCTTCCATGCGGAACCACCGGATCACTAAGCCCGTCTTTCGACCCTGCTCGACTTGTAGGTCTCGCAGTCAAGCTCCCTTGTGCCTTTACACTCTACGAATGATTTCCAACCATTCTGAGGGAACCTTTGGGCGCCTCCGTTACCTTTTAGGAGGCGACCGCCCCAGTCAAACTGTCCGCCTGACACTGTCTCCTGCCCCGCTAAGGGGCATGGGTTAGAATTTCAATACAACCAGGGTAGTATCCCACCGACGCCTCCTTCGAAGCTGGCGCTCCGAGATCTCTGGCTCCTACCTATCCTGTACAAGTTGTACCAAAATTCAATATCAGGCTACAGTAAAGCTCCACGGGGTCTTTCCGTCCTGTCGCGGGTAACCTGCATCTTCACAGGTACTATAATTTCACCGAGTCTCTCGTTGAGACAGTGCCCAGATCGTTACGCCTTTCGTGCGGGTCGGAACTTACCCGACAAGGAATTTCGCTACCTTAGGACCGTTATAGTTACGGCCGCCGTTTACTGGGGCTTCAATTCGCAGCTTCGCTTGCGCTAACCACTCCTCTTAACCTTCCAGCACCGGGCAGGCGTCAGCCCCTATACGTCACCTTACGGTTTTGCAGAGACCTGTGTTTTTGCTAAACAGTCGCCTGGGCCTATTCACTGCGGCTCTCATGCGCTTGCACGCTCAAGAGCACCCCTTCTCCCGAAGTTACGGGGTCATTTTGCCGAGTTCCTTAACGAGAGTTCTCTCGCACACCTTAGGATTCTCTCCTCGACTACCTGTGTCGGTTTGCGGTACGGGCACCTCTCACCTCGATAGAGGCTTTTCTTGGCAGTGTGAAATCAGGAACTTCGTCCATACGGACTCGCCATCACAGCTCAACGTTACAGTGTGCGGATTTGCCTACACACACGCCTTACTGCTTGGACGCGCACAACCAACGGCGCGCTTACCCTATCCTACTGCGTCCCCCCATTTCTCAAACGGTGAGGAGGTGGTACAGGAATATCAACCTGTTGTCCATCGCCTACGCCTATCGGCCTCGGCTTAGGTCCCGACTAACCCTGAGCGGACGAGCCTTCCTCAGGAAACCTTAGTCATACGGTGGACGGGATTCTCACCCGTCTTTCGCTACTCATACCGGCATTCTCACTTCTAAGCGCTCCACCAGTCCTTCCGGTCTGACTTCAACGCACTTAGAACGCTCTCCTACCACTGACATCGTAGATGTCAATCCACAGCTTCGGTGAATCGTTTAGCCCCGATACATTTTCGGCGCAGCGTCACTCGACCAGTGAGCTATTACGCACTCTTTAAATGATGGCTGCTTCTAAGCCAACATCCTGGTTGTCTGTGCAACGCCACATCCTTTTCCACTTAACGATTACTTTGGGACCTTAGCTGGTGGTCTGGGCTGTTTCCCTTTTGACTACGGATCTTATCACTCGCAGTCTGACTCCCGTGTATAAATATCTGGCATTCGGAGTTTGTCTGAATTCGGTAAACCGGGATGGCCCCCTAGTCCAAACAGTGCTCTACCTCCAGTATTCTCATCACGAGGCTAGCCCTAAAGCTATTTCGGAGAGAACCAGCTATCTCCAAGTTCGATTGGAATTTCTCCGCTACCCACACCTCATCCCCGCACTTTTCAACGTGCGTGGGTTCGGGCCTCCAGTAAGTGTTACCTCACCTTCACCCTGGACATGGGTAGATCACCTGGTTTCGGGTCTACGACCACGTACTAATTCGCCCTATTCAGACTCGCTTTCGCTGCGGCTCCGCCTTCTAAAGCTTAACCTCGCACGTAATCGTAACTCGCCGGTTCATTCTACAAAAGGCACGCTATCACCCATTAACGGGCTCTAACTACTTGTAGGCACACGGTTTCAGGATCTCTTTCACTCCCCTTCCGGGGTGCTTTTCACCTTTCCCTCACGGTACTGGTTCACTATCGGTCACTAGGTAGTATTTAGCCTTGGGAGATGGTCCTCCCGGATTCCGACGGAATTTCACGTGTTCCGCCGTACTCAGGATCCACTCTGGAGGGAATAAACTTTCGACTACAGGGCTTTTACCTGCTCTGGCGGACCTTTCCAAGTCGCTTCATCTAACTCATTCCTTTGTAACTCCGTATAGAGTGTCCTACAACCCCAAGAGGCAAGCCTCTTGGTTTGGGCTCTTCCCGTTTCGCTCGCCGCTACTCAGGGAATCGATTTTTCTTTCTCTTCCTCCAGGTACTTAGATGTTTCAGTTCCCTGGGTCTGCCTTCAAGACGCTATGTATTCACGTCAAGATACTACGCGATTAAACGTAGTGGGTTCCCCCATTCGGAAATCTCCGGATCAAAGCTCACTTACAGCTCCCCGAAGCATATCGGTGTTAGTGCCGTCCTTCTTCGGCTCCTAGTGCCAAGGCATTCGCCGTGCGCCCTTAATAACTTAACCAAGTTATTAAGCCTAAAAAACTTAATTTTAAAAAAATAAATGTGTTTGTTACAATTTCAATGTCGTTTTATCCAGTTTTCAAAGAACAAATTCACTACCTGTTTCTACTTCTTCGCAGATTTGCGACGAAAGCGTAGCGACAGGAGCACAGTTTTGAAGTGTTTCATCTTAATGATGAACCTTCAAAACTGAACGCAAAACGTAATCTTACAAACCCAAGGTTTGTATTCCGAAAATATCCTTAGAAAGGAGGTGATCCAGCCGCACCTTCCGATACGGCTACCTTGTTACGACTTCACCCCAATCATCTATCCCACCTTCGGCGGCTGGCTCCAAAAGGTTACCTCACCGACTTCGGGTGTTACAAACTCTCGTGGTGTGACGGGCGGTGTGTACAAGGCCCGGGAACGTATTCACCGCGGCATGCTGATCCGCGATTACTAGCGATTCCGGCTTCATGTAGGCGAGTTGCAGCCTACAATCCGAACTGAGAACGACTTTATCGGATTAGCTCCCTCTCGCGAGTTGGCAACCGTTTGTATCGTCCATTGTAGCACGTGTGTAGCCCAGGTCATAAGGGGCATGATGATTTGACGTCATCCCCACCTTCCTCCGGTTTGTCACCGGCAGTCACCTTAGAGTGCCCAACTAAATGATGGCAACTAAGATCAAGGGTTGCGCTCGTTGCGGGACTTAACCCAACATCTCACGACACGAGCTGACGACAACCATGCACCACCTGTCACCGTTGTCCCCGAAGGGAAAACCATATCTCTACAGTGGTCAACGGGATGTCAAGACCTGGTAAGGTTCTTCGCGTTGCTTCGAATTAAACCACATGCTCCACCGCTTGTGCGGGCCCCCGTCAATTCCTTTGAGTTTCAGTCTTGCGACCGTACTCCCCAGGCGGAGTGCTTAATGCGTTAGCTGCAGCACTAAGGGGCGGAAACCCCCTAACACTTAGCACTCATCGTTTACGGCGTGGACTACCAGGGTATCTAATCCTGTTTGCTCCCCACGCTTTCGCGCCTCAGTGTCAGTTACAGACCAGATAGTCGCCTTCGCCACTGGTGTTCCTCCAAATCTCTACGCATTTCACCGCTACACTTGGAATTCCACTATCCTCTTCTGCACTCAAGTCTCCCAGTTTCCAATGACCCTCCACGGTTGAGCCGTGGGCTTTCACATCAGACTTAAGAAACCACCTGCGCGCGCTTTACGCCCAATAATTCCGGACAACGCTTGCCACCTACGTATTACCGCGGCTGCTGGCACGTAGTTAGCCGTGGCTTTCTAATAAGGTACCGTCAAGGTACAGCCAGTTACTACTGTACTTGTTCTTCCCTTACAACAGAGTTTTACGAACCGAAATCCTTCTTCACTCACGCGGCGTTGCTCCATCAGGCTTTCGCCCATTGTGGAAGATTCCCTACTGCTGCCTCCCGTAGGAGTCTGGGCCGTGTCTCAGTCCCAGTGTGGCCGATCACCCTCTCAGGTCGGCTACGCATCGTCGCCTTGGTGAGCCGTTACCTCACCAACTAGCTAATGCGCCGCGGGCCCATCCTATAGCGACAGCGAGATGCCGTCTTTCAGTGTTTCACCATGAAGTAAAACAGATTATTTGGTATTAGCCCCGGTTTCCCGGAGTTATCCCAAACTATAGGGTAGGTTGCCCACGTGTTACTCACCCGTCCGCCGCTAACGTCAAAGGAGCAAGCTCCTTCTCTGTTCGCTCGACTTGCATGTATTAGGCACGCCGCCAGCGTTCGTCCTGAGCCAGGATCAAACTCTCCATAAAAGAAATTTGATTAGCTCAAATTGTTTTGCTGGCATCAATTTTGATGTCCAAAAATTTTGTTTCAACCGCTAACGTAAGTTAGCTTAGAAACTATATTGATTACGTTTTGCTTGTTCAGTTTTCAAGGTTCATACCGCGCTGTGTTTCAGCGACAGTAATAATATTATATCAAAATACCATTATGTTTGTCAATAACTTTTTTAAAGTTATTTTTCACTGCCGAAGTGACAGGAATTAAAATATATCATAATAATCTTTTGTCTGTCAACACTTTATTAAATTATTATTTATTAATATAATCGTTGTTTTACGACAGGATTAAATAATATCATGCTGGTTATAGTTTAGTCAATAAAAAATATAAAAAACTTTCCTAGTGCATATGCCAGCAAATCACACAGCCTTTAAAGTGTACCTAAACAGCATTTTGCTTCTATAGAAATGCAACACAACTTCACGCTCTCGGCAACGGTTGAGAATTGAAGTTTATACCTAATAAGAACAAACCAAGCTCTAGTAAAAAAAAGAACCCTCAAAATAGAGGGTTCTTTGACAATTCATTAAGTTGTTTCAATTAAGCCGTATTTGCCATCTTTACGTTTGTAAACGATGTTTGTGCCGTTTGATTCAGCATCAGTGAAGATGTAGAAATCATGGCCTAGCATATTCATCTGTAAAACCGCTTCTTCATGATCCATCGGTTTTAAATCAAATTGTTTAGTTCGTACAATAGAGTATTCGTCTTCCTCTGTTGCAGTATCAGCTGCAGCTTGCGTTATAGCAAAATAAAGTCCTGCACCTTCACGCTCACGGAATTTACGGTTTACTTTTGTTTTATGCTTCCGAATTTGTCGCTCTAATTTATCAACGATTAAATCGATGGCAGCATACATATCGTTATGACGTTCTTCTGCACGAAGTGTTAAGTTCTTCATAGGAATCGTAACTTCCACTTTTGTTTGCTTGTCATTATAAACCTTTAAATTTACGTTAGCATTGGCGTTAACATCTTCGTTAAAATAACGTTCAACTTTTTCGATTTTATTTTCAACATACTCTCGAATAGCTGGAGTTACCTCAATATTTTCACCACGAATGTTAAAGTTTAACATGTAAACTCCTCCTTTATGACTGCTATACATTCTATTTCTACACAAGTGTGTGAAATTCCTCTAAAATAATTCTTTTTTCAATAAAATTTTTATGAATTAATTTTTTTTTGCTTTGCTTCAGCGGTTTCTTTTTTACGACGCAATTTCAGCTCGTCGACAATCAAATCTTCAATAGCGCCCTGATTATTGAAATACACACCGTATTGTTTGCCATTAGCAAATGGACGGCTCCAAATGACCTCTCCATATACGCGAATTTCTCTCGTATCTAGCACAAAACGCAAATCAAGAGGAGCAGGATGGAACCCTAAATCAACCTCTGTAAACATTTTTAATCCCCGCGGACTAATATCCAATAAATCAGCCATCGCAGTTTGTGCATGATTCACTTTGCCATTTTCATATATCGCGAAAGTCATTTGTACAGGCTCTTCAAATTTAAATCGAAAGCCTTCTTGTCGCTTAAATATCATATTCCCCACCCCAATACTTTTCAAACATATAGTTAGCTTGATTATGACACGAATTCACGATTTCCATCTAGAGGGAGTTAGTAACATATTTGTCCATTTCATGACCTAATTTATGACTATATGTACAGTTTAGTTTGTCGATTTTCGTATAATCTTAATAACTTTATATTTATGATAAATAAAAGAGACCATCTTCAAACGATGGTCTCTAATTTTGTATTACACTTGTCCGTTATTTCCATTACCGAATTGTTGTTGTCGATTAATGCGAATAACTTCTTTCCAAGTATCCCGAAATTCCGTCACTAAGCCTTCAACTTCTTCAATGATGTTGACATCTTTTTGAATATTCGCTTCAACTAAACGACGATTCATATATTCATAAAGAGCTAACATATTTTTTGACACTTCTATGTCCATATTAAGTGTTGCCATAAGCTCACTAATAATTGCTTGTGCTTTGATCAAATTAGTATTCTTTTCTTGAATATTATTATCTTGAATCGCAAGTTTAGCTTTATTTAAGAACTTTAAACATCCATTATAAAGCATCAATGTTAGTTCGCCAGGTGAAGCAGTTGTGACACTATTTTGTTTGTAAGCGTTTTGCGCTGTTAAATTTGCTGCCAATAAAGGACAACTCCTTTTAGATGTTACTTATTTACTATTTTAAACCATTAAATGAAGAAAAGCTAATAGAGAAATTAATTTTTCTTATCGTAATACATACCGTCCATAACACGGACATTGCCATATGGATTAAAATATTGCACTTCACTTTTTTTCGTTTTTTGAAGGTTTGCCATATCTTGCTTTACTGCGCTCATTACAGCAGCCAACCGCTCTTTAATGCCATTATCTAATTCAAGCAAGGTACGATGAACACGATTTTGTTCATCGTACTGAAAACCTTCTTGTTTTAATCTATTAATAATCGTTCCACGCTTGTCTAACATACTATTAATCGTAACCACATAGTCATCACGATCTTCCCCTTTTGGGATATCGCCCAATAATTTATAGAGATTCGCAGATGCCTGCAATAGTTGATTAGTTAGTTGCATAAACTTCCCCTACCTTGCTTCATTCAAAACTATTAAGAGCCTTGTGAGAACATACTCGATTGTGAATTGGCTTTATTAATTGCTTGTTCCATTGCCGTAAATTGCTTCCAATAACGCGCTTCAATAGTTTCAAGTTTGCTCTTCCATGTGTCAATGCGACTTTCTGTATCGATGAGGTTTTTACCTAATGTATATTGATTATCCGTCATTGAAGATCGTCCAGCTTTTTTCTCAATATTAATCTCTAATGTTTTCATTGACGAACGTAATTTTTGAAGATAACCTCTTGTATCAACAGTTTGACCATTGACAGTATCTTGTTCTTTACCTCCGCTATTTTTAAAGAGCTTTTCCACCGCATCAGGATCTTCTTCTAAAACCTTACGTAATTTTGTTTCATCAATTTCTAAAGTACCGCCATCATTATAGTTTTTAGTTGTTGTAATACCGATACTAAATAATGAATTATATTTTGAATCAATACCTGGATTAGATTGATACACTAATGACCGCATACTAGATAGCCCTTCTCGAATTAGAGTATCTCCACGTAGTAAACCACTCTTCGCTTTTTCTTCCCAGAGCTTAATTTCATTTTCGGACATCTCTTCTTTTTGCTCGCTAGTTAACGGTGTATAATCACGGTATTTACTTTCTTTTGTTTGATCAGTAAAATCTTTAATTAAACCGTTATAAGTAGTAACAAATTCTTTAATTTTATTTACCATATCATCAATATTTGTTGTCGCTGTCATTGTCACCGCTTGTGATTTCGGCGCTGCATTTACTTTAGTTTCATCTATCGTTTTACCACCATTGCCGTCATCTTTTAAAATACCGGCCGCAGTAGCATCTGCCGTTGCCGCATTTAGCGTACTTGTAGCTTCATTCAATCGAGTTTGCGCTGCTTTTTCTTCTGCATCCGCCGTTATAAACTCTGAACGTTTAATATTTTGATCTGCTAGGGCAGAAAATTTAGCTATTTCAGGTGATAGCTTATCCCAAGCTTTTTTTTGTTCTGGTGTTAAATCACCAACATTTTTAGTACCATCATGCAAACCTTTTATTAAAGCATCTCCAAGTTGACTATATTTTTGTTTTAAATCGTCATCTTGAGCTTTTTCTTGATAAGTTTTTAATGTTCCTTCATCCGTTGCAATTAATTTCGTTAAGTCATCTTTACTTAATGATTTTAAAGCATCTTTTACTTCTG
Source organism: Lysinibacillus sp. 38-6 (assembly GCF_046245175.1). Classification (GTDB taxonomy): domain Bacteria; phylum Bacillota; class Bacilli; order Bacillales_A; family Planococcaceae; genus Lysinibacillus. The sequence continues at coordinate 4,043,650 of NZ_CP176417.1, read as the reverse complement.
TTGTAAAATTTTTATTCTCATCAATTTGTTGGTGGATTTCTGCAATTGACTTATTACTATCGTATGTCGAGCCAAAATCTTTTAGTGCACTAATCGCATCTTGATTAAAATCTTTTAGTTTTACTCCATACTTTGCATAATCAGCTTGAGCTTTAAAATCTGTTAATTGATCTTTATTTGAAACTAAAACATCGAGTGTTTTATCATCTAATTTCTTTAACTTTGCTTTGCTCTCATCACTTAAAGTGCTTCCATCTAGTTGATCTTTGATATCTTGTACTGATGTCCTATCTTTGATGAAATCTATTTCTTCAGTCGATAAATTTCCCCATGTATTACTTCCTAATTTGTTATATTGAAGTTGTTGTGAAATAGATAGCGATTTGCTAAACGCTGCAGCATAAGCTTGTTCATGTGCATCTGTGTAACTATTAATATCACTCGCACCATAAGCATCTTTTTTTGTAATAAGATTAGCTTGTTTGTCTTTTAAATAAGCTTCCGCATTTTTAAACTCTTCTACAGCAGCCTTATATTTATCTGAAAGTGTCTGAAGACCATTAAATGTCTCTTTTAACGTTACATTATAACCAGAAATCGTAAATGTATTTGATGTTCGTTCCGTGGCAATACCATTTACAGTGAAAATAGCATTTTTTCCTTCTGTAGTTTGGACTTTATCAGGGTCGCCAAATCCTAACTTAGCAAAAATGTCATTTTCACCAGTAATTTTGATTTCCTCATCGCCTTTAACATCACCCGTGTTTTTGGCAGTAAATGAGAAACGGCCATTTTCAAATACAGCATTAATCCCTGCATTACTAGAATTTACTTTACTAATAAACTGATTTACAGTCATATCTGAAGTTATTTCAATTTTTGTTGCTTCACTAGCTAATTGACCATTACTTTGAATTGCTTTAAATTCAATAGTACCCGTTGCCTTTAAATCAGACATTTTCGTCGTACCAACAGCATTTACTTGATCTCCGACTTTACGAGCAGCTGTAGCTAATTGAGAAACCCCTTCAATTGAAAGTGATCCAGCTGCACTTCCTGTTGCAATGGCAGATACTAAATTTGAATTAGAACTAGAGGCTGTTTTTGAAGTTATATTTTTTAAAATAAAATTATCAGCAATGTAAGTATCAAATGTTTTTAATTTCGTATTCACGCTACGATAGGCATCACGTTGCCACTCATATGTTTGTTTCTTTTGATATAACTTGTTTAAAGGTGCTTTTTCCGCAGTCATTAATTTTTTTACTAGAGCATCTATATCCATACCTGAGGCTAATCCGCCGACTCTATTTACCATTATAGTTTCCTCCAAATATACTTATATTTTCTCGTCTACAATCATCCCTAATAGCTTTTGCATCTCGTAAAATGCATCTAAAAGTTTTTTAGGGGGGATTTCTTTTACGACTTCTTCAGTTTGGGTATCAACAACTTGTACGAAATATCGATCTAGTCCGTCATGTAATACAAACTTAGAAGCATTATGATTAATTTGTAAAAACTCATTTACTGTGTCTACCACGCTTTGCAGCTTCTCTTTAGATATTTCTTGCCCCTCAGCTGTTGATATTTGTTGTTCTAGTTGCGATTGAGTTACTAACTGAGACTTACTAGTAGTCACCGTAGTTTCCTCTAAACTTGCTTTCTTAGAAAATGTCGATGACGTTGCAGTTCCTACTTCTGTAGTTTGACCTTGAGCTGCAATACGCATAATATGTAACCTCCTAAACATTTCTTATACTTATATTTAGTATCGGAAGTTTTTAGGAATGTTTCACCTTTTACGACAAACTACTTTAAAATACAAATTGCATTTACTAAATAAATAACTTTTGTGGAGGTTTACTCAAAAAAACCTCTAATCCAGTTATTATTTCTGAATCAGAGGCTCCTTTTTAAAAAATTATTTTGTTAATTGATTTAAATAAATTTGATTATTATTTACTTATCATAACAAACATATGACCCATCGTTGTATAACCTAACTCTACCATACCTTCTTTTACCTCTTGTAAATAAGAAGGGGTATGTTCGATAACCTTTGCAAGCTGTTGGACACATTCTATGAACATTTCTTGGGTTAATCGTTGTTGTTGAGCACCCATACCAATCAAATGCAACTTTATAAGCATAAAATTTGCAATTAGCATCATATAACTTTCAAATAAAGTTTTATAATCATAAGGAAACAGATTTTTAAATACATAATTTACAACATAATTTTCAAACATATATTCATTCTCTTTAATAAATGGTTCATATATATGACTATATGTTTCGTTATATTTTATAATAGTTTTTTCAATATCTTTAACCTCGTTTTCTTTATCATCTTCCAAAAGCAGACCTTCTATTAATTGATGAAGAATTTTTATATATTTCTCCGAATTAATACCACTTGTTATACGATATCGAATAAAAGCACGTGTTAAATTCAATTGAAAATTTAGGTTTCCTTTAATATTCTTTAATGATTCAATAAATTCATCATTATTTAAACGATTTAAATATTCTTGCATAATCCCCGGTAACTCACGTTCCAACTCATCTGCCTTTAATTTTTCAATTTTTTGTATAAATAGCCCTAGAATAATTAAACGAATTTCAATTGGTTGTTGGCGGCTTTGGAGAAGTTGAATTGTAAAAACCCTTAAGTCCCAAAAAAAAGGATGTTTTTCTAATACTAAATCCTTATTTATTTGACCACGTGTATCTTTCGGTTCTTCTGTTTCGATAAACCCTAAACCCTCTTTACGTAATAAAACTATTCTTGCAGCCTCTGGACAAGATAATGTTAAGCTCTTTTCTGTAACACTACCAACACGTGTGATATTTCTTGGATAAACAGCACAAGTATTACATAAAAATTCTTCACCTAATTCCTTATGAATACTACATAATCCATCATCTAACATCATATTACACTTTTTATTGTCATCTAAAATAAATTTTGCATAATTAGAGTCATCATGACCTTTACGATTTCTCTTCACATTTTCAAGTAATTTCTTCGACATATCCGGATGACGCACTTTTCGATATGTTTGATACATCTTCTTATCAACCATTATATTCCAACCTGCACAACAAGTATCTTCACAAGCACTGCCTATGCATTTAAAGTCATTTAAATATTCAGGTACTAATAAGGGTCTCATTTTTCCACATCCTTATATAATAATTTGTACATTTTTGATGTCCCTTTTCTATAAATCTTCAAATTTCAAAGGGGTACCTGTAATATAGTCTTTGCGAGCTTTCTTATTTATTACATGGTTAAAATATTTTGGCTGTAATCCATAACCAGGACGCACAATTTTAACATTTTCTTGTGTAAATATCTCGCCAGCCTTTATATCTTTGGATACATAAATTGAACGACGGAATTTTAGAGAAGCTTTTTCTTTTTCAGTTGGACCATATGTAACTTTTCCCATAGCTAACCAAGCTCGTTCTGTCTCTTCTACAAGCGCCTTCATTTCAGCTGGTTCCATTGAAAATGCTGCATCAACTCCACCATCAGCTCTGTCTAATGTAAAATGTTTTTCTATAACTGTTGCACCTAGTGCAACACTTGCTACGGCCACACCTATCCCGAGTGTATGGTCAGATAATCCGATTTGTACATCATCAAATAGCTGTTTCATATGTGGAATGGTTAAAATATTTGTATTTTCAGGTGTTGCAGGATATGTACTTGTACATTTTAATAATACTAAGTCTTTACAGCCTGCTTCTTTTGCTGTTCGTACTAATTCATCTAATTCCGCTAACGTTGCCATACCCGTGGATACGATCATTGGCTTACCAGTTGCAGCAACTTTTTTTATAAGCGGTAAATCCGTATTTTCAAAGGAAGCAATTTTATAGAGTGGAACTTCTAATTCCTCTAAAAAATCAACAGCTGTTTCATCAAATGGCGTACTAAAAGCAATCATTCCCAATTCCTTTGCACGATCAAAAATTGGTTTATGCCACTCCCAAGGTGTATATGCCTCGGTATATAAATCATATAGCTTCTTATCTTTCCATAAACTCTCAGAATCGCTAATCAAAAAGTCAGGTGAGTCTACATTAAGAGTTAATGTATCTGCTGTATATGTTTGTATTTTTAAAGCATGTGCTCCAGAAGCTGCAGCTGCTTCTACAATTTCTAATGCTCTATTTAGTGATTGATTATGATTCCCTGACATTTCAGCAATTATTAATGGTTTTGTTGAATTGCTTAATATTGAATTATCCATATTAATCCCTCATTTCTAGTAACTTAGATACAGGTGTATCCCAACCATTCACTAATAAATCATTATATCTTTCTCTATCTTTTTTATAATGAATACTTCCTTCTTTAATATTTTGTGAAATTGTTTTATAATCTCCAGACTTTATAGTTGTCCAATATTCAAAAAAAAGCTTTTCAATTTCATCTGTTAAAATATTATAACTTTGACGTAAAGTAAGTTCTCCTTTGAAAGAAACTTCTCTTTGAATAATTATATTTCCTGTATCAATACCCTCATCAATTAAATGAATTGTTACACCTTTTTTTGTATCTTCTATAAAACTCCAAAAATTTGGATCCGCTCCTCTATTCCAGGGCAAATACGATATGTGTAAATTTATTATTCTATTATGCAAATAATTAATAATATCTTTGGAAATAATATGTCTGTATCCGTAACTGATTACTATATCGAACTTATTTAATCTGACATATTCTAATGATATTTTTTCATCTGTTCTGTAAACTTCATCATTATTCTCCTGTATTCTTTTACAAAAAGCCTCACGATAAGGTCCTAAATATAATATTTTCAATAATCATTCGACCTCCTTTAAATAGAAAAACACTTCATGTTGGAAATCATATTATTAATTACCTTGTGTGATTTAAGCGTATTATCAACACTATTCTGTATATCATTAATCAAGATTTTCTTGCTCAGTCCTAAAAATAGACAAGCTCCTTTAATATGAGTTGCTTTTGCTATTTCAACTTGATTGTCGGCAACTGCAATTACAATTGTAGGTAGATGTAAAAATATTCTTTCCCAAGTCGTAGCCCCACCACCACCAATTGCTAAATCTGCTTGTGCCATTAATTCTGCAATATTATTCACTTGACAATGATAATAAGTATTTTCTATTTCATCACATAATTGTTTGATTTTTAATTTATTTGGATTAGAATTGCCTACAACTACATCTACAACTAATTTATATTTGTCTATAAGCGGTTTGATTGCCAATAGTACTTTCTCTGTTTCATTGGTTGGATCACTTCCACCAAAAAATATAAATAGACGTTCAATTTTACCATTAAAAGGTTTGACATGCTTTTTTGCATCTATAAATTCATCTCGTAATAAAGCATGGCTTGGCCCGAGTAACATTTCAGTGGAAGAAGGTACTAACCCTTCATACCTTGTTTCCAAATCTAAATAAAAATTTTGATCCAGTAATATATCACAATCATGTTTACGATTTGCTAAGTCATCTAAAACCATTATATTTTTAACAAATGGTCGAACTAATTGTTCCCATTTAATATCAATTGAATAATGATCAATAATCAGCTTTTTTACATTATATTGCTTTAAAATCTCAATTGTCTCATATGCATCTTTCTCCCAGTATTCTGCTACAAAGTTCCATAAAGCACCATCACAAAGAGGTAAAATATATACAACAAACCCTTGTTCTTTTATTAATGCTATACAATCCCCCTCTGCGTCTCTACAAATAAAAGCTATCCGGTGCCCTTCTTTTTTAAGCCTGTGCGCTAGTGTTAAACAACGCATCACATGGCCAGTGCCAATTTCAACTGAGGCATCCACTCTAATAAATGTATCCATACTATCACCTATAACTTCTTTTGTTCAATATGAGCGTTAATATAAAACCAATCTGGATTTGCTTCCATTAGTTTCACCGTATCGTATAAAGTAAATTGAGGATTTTCACTATAAAGATTTTCAATTATATTTTCTATTAACTGAAAATCTTCCTCTGTATCCACTGTCCATCGATATTTACTATAATCCATTTCATTTCGGACACCAGCTATTTTAAAAATGTCTGGATTCGTATAAAAATAAGCAGTTACATGCTCACGATCCCTTTCCATAACAGCTTCCTTATGTGCCTTTTCTAAAGCTGCAAACGTAAATACCTCTGTATCTAAACCTCTTGGATAAGTTCTATCAACCGTATTTGATACATAGTCAAAATTATTATCAATAAAGTACGTTATTGTTTTATTAACTACTTGCACATCGATTATTGGGCAATCAGAAGTAATTCGGACAATTGCATCTGCATTAAATCTTTTAGCTGTCTCATAATACCTAGCCAATACATCTTCTTCTGATCCTCTAAACCACAAAATATTATTTAATTTGCAAAACTCTACAATTACATCATCTTTTTCATCCGTGGTAGTTGCTATTACTATATCGCTGATGAAATTACTTTGCTGTAAACGTTCTAATTGATACGATAATAAAGGTCTGCCATTCACTTTTTTTAGAATTTTACCTGGTAGTCGCGTTGAACCCATCCTTGCTTGAATAATAGCTACGATTCTCATTTTTTCACCTTTTCTAATACCATAATCACTGAATCGATTACATACTTTACATCCGCATTCGTCATTTTCGGGAATAGTGGTAAGGTAATAATTGCTTCATATAGTTCTTCTGCTTTAGGCATAGACCCTTTAACATATCCTAACTCCTGATAATATGACAAAGTGTGTACGGGAATATAGTGTACATTCACACCAATATTTTGAGCTAATAATGCTTCAAAAATTTCTTTTCGAGTTACACTTATATTTTTAAGATTTAATTTAATAATATATAGATGCCAACTCGAATTACCATCTCCGTTCTGGATTGGTGTAAATAAACATTCATTATTCTTAAACGCTTGATTATATAGATGAGCAATTTCACGGCGACGTTCTACAAATTGATCTAACTTTCTAAGCTGACTAATCCCAAGAGCAGCTTGAATATCTGTCATTCGATAATTGAACCCTAAAAACTGCATATCATAATACCAAGGACCATCATTTTTGGAAAGCTTGCTTGCCTCTCTTGTTATACCATGAGAACGGAATTGTAACAGCTTCTTATAGAATAGTTCATTATTGGTTGTTATAATGCCACCCTCACCTGTAGTCACATGCTTTACAGGATGAAAACTGAACATTGTCATATCACTTAATGCACCAATTCTTTCACCTTTATATTCAGCTCCTAATGCGTGAGCCGCATCTTCGATGACGATTAAGTTATGTTTCTTCGCAATAGCATGGATTTCCGCCAACTGCACAGGTTGACCTGTAAAATGAACAGGGATAATCGCCTTTGTATTAGGTGTAATTTTCTTTTCAATTTCTAAAGGATCGATGTTATATGTATTTTCTATAATATCCGCAAACACTACTGTACCGCCTACATAACGTACACAATTTGCACTTGCAGCAAATGTAATTGGGGTAGTAATTACTTCATCTCCGTTACCAATACCCGCAGCAAAGCAAGCTCCGTGAAGTGCTGCTGTCCCATTTGCAAATGCAACAGCATATTTTGAACCCACGTATTCTGCAACATGATGTTCAAATACCGCTATTGTTGGTCCGGTTGTCAAAAAACTACCTTTTAATACATTCACCACAGCTTGTATATCTTCGTCATCTAACCATTGTTGTCCATACGGTAAATATGTATCTCGCATATTCTTCCACTCCCCGAAAGAAAAAATGCAGTCCGAGACTACATTTCTTCTACTAAATCTTTTAATTGTTCTATAGTTAACCATTCTGAATTATTATCACTTGTATATGCAAAGCCATCTGGTAAAGCTTTACCCCCATTTAATTGTTCATGAGTTAACCAAGCTAATTCAGGTTTAATTACATAGTAATCATTGAACTCTACTGTATGTCGGGCATCATCTTCCATAATCATCGCTTCATGAAGTTTCTCACCAGGACGAATTCCGATTACTTCTATTTCACAATCAGGACCAATTGCTTTTGCTAGATCTGTAACTTTCATACTTGGAATTTTCGGAACGAAAATTTCACCACCATACATACGCTCTAAATTATCTAATACGAATTGTACTCCCTTATCAAGGGTAATCCAAAAACGTGTCATACGCTCATCTGTAATAGGTAATTTACCTGTATCTTTAATCTTCTTAAAGAAAGGTACTACGCTACCACGACTACCTACTACGTTGCCATAGCGTACAACTGCAAAACGTGTTTTCTTTTCTCCTACATAAGCATTGGCAGCCACAAATAATTTATCAGATGCTAGTTTTGTTGCACCATATAAATTTACAGGGCTGCATGCCTTGTCTGTCGAAAGCGCAATAACCTTTTCTACTCCACGGTCAATAGCTGCTTCAATGATATTTTGAGCCCCATGAATATTTGTTTTTACCGCCTCAAATGGGTTATATTCACATGCATCTACATGTTTCATAGCAGCTGCGTGGATCACAATATCAACACCATCAAAGGCACGATATAACCTTTCTTTATCTCGTACATCACCAATAAAGAAGCGAATGCGTTCATCTTGGAAATCTTGCTTCATTTCATATTGCTTTAGCTCATCCCGACTAAAGACAATGATTTTTTTCACACCTAATGTAAGTGCTTTTCTGATAAACTTTTTACCAAAAGAGCCTGTTCCACCTGTTACTAAAATTGTTTTCCCATGTATATTATGCATAAAATTACTCCCTAATTATTACTATACTTTATTAATGAACTTGTAAAATCTTTAAGTTCATATTGCAAAATATCAGCACATAAATTATAATCATTTTTCCCCATAGCTTCTATTATTTCTTCTGATAATCTATTCATTTTATAAGTATCAAGAGAATTAACATAATTTAATTGATTTAATTTATCATTCACTTCTACTAACCACATTAATCCTTCTAATAAATCTATTAGATTTTGTTTAGCAACTTGATATTCTTCATTATATATTTGATTAATAATAATATCAGTGCCTGGCCCTAACTTATCAATATAACTATTATAACTTTCCATTGACTCTTTAATTACTTCTTCCATTTCAATATCTCCTATGCTATATAATCTATTTCTTTTTCAATTAATATTAATGAATTCTTTGAGACATTTAGCATTTCACCATACATATATTTATTTTGTTCAAATGAAATTTTAAATTTCTGTTCTCTTCTCAAAGTGTCATCTATTTTAAAATATTTAAATAACCTTAAGTTTATTAAATTAAATGCAAATTCAAGGCTAGTATCTTTAATTATTGTTTGAATTTGAGTATCAATTTCGTCTAATTTAACTATAGTGTAATCTTCATATTCTATTTCAGAATTATTTTTTTCTAGAAAGTTAAGAGCTTTCTCAAATAATTTAATTAACTCTTTTATATTTAAAACATCCTTAGTTAGTTCTTTCTTTAAAACTTTAGTTTGCGCTTCTGTACTTATATTACTTTCTTTTGTTATATGCACAGTTTCATTTGCAAATTTATTTAAAAAATTGGCAAATGAGACTTGAGTGAATGCATTTATTTTCAAACCACCTTCTGTACAATTATAAGATCTGTTAATAGCATTATTAGATTGTAATACGACTTCAAATATATCTCTCATTTGTAAAAAAACATTATCAGTTAATACCGGTTCACCAAAATAGCCTTCTCTCTCAATTAGTTTTCTAGAAAATTCACTTTCATCTAGAATATTCTTTTTGTTCAAGTTTCCATCAGCATGTGTTAAACCACTCGTATATGCTAAATCTTGGCCTATCATTGCTACAGGTCCTGTTGTCATTAATAGTGCTAAATTATATGCATAGTTTGCAACAGAACTTCCATCCATAATAATATCAATATCATTCTTAGAAAACCTTGAATAATGGTATTTTAAATCAGATTCTATTAAAGGTAAGAAATAATATCCATCTTTAAATTTTTGACGTATACCATAATGGACAGTTGGACAATATATTATTGGGAAATCTTCAATATGTAAGTTCTCAAAATGATTGCGATTTATTTCTCCACCATCTACCGAAATAACAAAATCAGGCCTAATTGTATTCTTTAATAATGAATTTATAGTAGTACCTGCTGCTATTAAAATAAATTTATCTCTATATTTTTTTAATAAGGGTAATTGTTTGGTTAGTGATGGACCACCTGATGCAATTACAATAGGACAATTAAATTTGTTAAACAATTTACCTACTGGTTTATCACTAATTGCATATTTTAAATTTTTTATATAATTCTCATGCCATTGACTTGAGAAAAACTGTATTGTGTTCTCAACAATTTCGTTAGACTTAACTTTTTCTTCCAGCATTATTAATATTAACTTCAAATTTTCTTTTAATACTTTGTCATAATTGATTGAAATAATTATATTTAACGAATCGACTACCGATATATGTTCATTAAAAAAATTTTTAAGTGCGGTTTCATTTATTTCTTTTAAAAGAATTAAGTCTTTGATACCATCAATTAAATTAATTTCATTCACCAATGGATCAATTATAATAATTTTTTCTTCGGGTGATTTTTTTTTAACTAATTCCCTATATATATACCCTAAACCATAACCTATTAATAGTTGGACATCTGCAGGTTTATATTTTTTCTCAACAAAACTCTCCGCTTCTTTCTCGGGATTATACCTACTATGCAAATATACTCCCTTATAATTAATGGTTGGTAATTTTACTTTAGATTCTTCTATACTGATTATATCCATAAGCTCTCACCTCTTATATTCTATTTATCGACTAGAATAGTGATAAATCAAGTTTACATATTGAAATTAGTAGTATAAATCGATTTAAAATTCTAAAGATATGTATGTATATTAGAGTTATTTATTTCTTTCAAAAAATACCAATTTCTTCAATTCCACCTAAAAAAAACTAGTCAGTAAATTAATTACCGACTAGTTTTTGAAATTTATATTACTATAAATTATCTGAAATTCAATTATTGTAATAATTGTAAAACACCTTGTGGTTGTTGGTTAGCTTGAGCTAGCATAGATTGTGCAGCTTGCATTAAGATATTGTTCTTAGTGAAGCCCATCATTTCTTTTGCCATATCTGTATCACGGATACGTGATTCAGCAGCAGTTAAGTTTTCAGAAGCAGCACCTAAGTTGTTGATTGTGTGCTCTAAACGGTTTTGTACAGCACCTAAGCCAGAACGTGTTTTAGAAACTGTGTTAATTGCAGCGTCAATAGATGCAATTGCTTTTGAAGCAGCTGTACCTTTATCAACTTTTACAGTTGCAGTTGAAACAGCTAATTTAGTTGCTGTCATTGTAGAAATTTTTAGATTAATTGTTTGGCCTGTATTTGCACCAATTTGGAATGTTAAACCATTTGTGCTTTGAGAACCGTTTAATAATTTTTTGTTGTTAAACTCAGTTTGGTTTGCAATACGTGTAATTTCTGCTTGAAGTTGTGCTACTTCATCGTTTAAGTTAGAACGGTCATTAGTAGCTTCATCGTTTGTATCGTTACGAGATTGAACTGCTAATTCACGCATACGTTGTAAAATTGAGTGTGTTTCGTTAAGAGCACCCTCAGCAGTTTGGATTAAAGAAATTGAGTCTTGAGAGTTTTTAGTAGCCATATCAAGACCACGGATTTGACCGCGCATTTTTTCAGAGATTGCTAAACCAGCAGCGTCATCGCCAGCACGGTTGATTTTGTAACCAGAAGATAATTTCTCAAGGTTTTTTGAAGCTTCAGTGTTGTTGAAAGCTAGGTTACGGTGTGTGTTTAAAGCTGAAATGTTGTGTTGAATTCTCATTTGGAATTCCTCCTTGAATGTTTGTTTTGTTATTCCACGTCCGTGTGGAATATTGTTGGTTTAGGTTGTATATATTTACTACCCTTACCTTACAATCTATATATCGTTAGTAGTTGGAAAAGTTTAATAGTTTTTTAAAAGTTTTTTTATTTTTTTATGTAATAAATTCATAGTTACTTTTTTATTTTTTCTTTAGTTGCTCTAAAAAGCTGGAAGATGAAGCAAGGGCTTCTTTATTTTGTGCTTGAATGGCTTCAAAAACTTCGGAACGATGTACTTTTACTGTTTTTGGGGCAACTATCCCAAGTTTAATTTGCTCGCCTTCGACTGCTAATATTTTTATTTCGATTTGGTCGCCTATCATAATAGACTCATCTTTTTTGCGTGAAAGTACTAGCATTATTTCGCACTTCCTTCCAATGGTTGCATTGGATAGCGTAGAGGAAAGGCTTTATTGTCTTGGAGTACGATTTGTTTGCCTCGTTTTTTTGCTATATTTAAAATTACAGGTGCTAATAAGTTAATCGTAGATTCTTGGAAAGTTTCCTTCATTGTGACAATAGCGTACGGCAGCACATCTTCTTCCTTTTCAATCTGTAATTGTTCGCGATCCTCTTCGCTAATATCAAAGCTATAATCTTTTTTGAATGCAAAAGGATAGGCAACGACAAAGCCAATTTCCACATGCTGAATAGATTGTAATAATGCAAGCGGCAGGTCAGCATCGATTGGTAGCAATACAAATTCTCTTTCTTCCTCTAATCCTAGTAAGCCATGTTCAAATGTTAGGATATCCTGTTCAGCAATTTCGACTTCCCCTAAAAATTTCGTAGCAATTTTCATTTTCCATGCACTCCTTTAGACGATAACATCAATGTCAACATCTGGTCTTTGTATCATTGTACCAGTTACTTTTCCTGGTGTGTATTCATGAATTGGTTTGTTCACTTGGGCGTCAATTATTGGTTCTCTCCGTTGAATATTGACGTCTGTTGTACCTGGTGTGTAGTCAATTTTCACTGAGCCGACAGATGGCACAAATTTCACATTAAATTGTACACGGTGGGGGCCATGGTTTTGTTTGGCGATATTTTGAATCGTTGCTCTTCCTTGGTCTTTACCTGCCCCTTCCATCATTTGTCGACCTTCTCTTGCTCTGCGTGCCATGCCCTTCATTGCTTCTTGTTTACCTTTTTCCGCATAGTTGGCACTTGATTCTAGTGGTCCAATTAAGCCTAAATCACGCCTTGCTTGGGACGAATCAATTTTTAGCACACTGTTTGTAGTATTGATTTCAAGTATTGCGGCAGGCTGTTCAATATGCTGTGTGGCTCTTGGCTGTTTAATATATTGCTGTGGCTTAGAAATATTAAGGTCAATTTGTGCATCTGTTGTACGAATTTGAATTTGTGGGAGTCTCATATACACTTCTCCTTTCAAGAAAAGCGTCTGAACAAAATGTTCAAACGCTTAAATTCATTAATAGGAATTCACTCGTATTTATCGAATAAAATCGACTAAAGATTGTTGGATAATTTTCGCCCCAACAGACAACGCTGCCTGATGGATGGATTCCGATGTTACCATTTCTGTAATAGCTTTTGAATAGTCAACGTCTTCGTTATTCGATAATTGCTTCGTTACGCTTACTTCACGAATAGATAAACGGTTCTCCATCAGTTCTACACGGTTTTGACGTGCCCCAACATCAGCTTGCGCTTCGAGAATTTTATTGTGTACCGTAGTAATATCATCTTTAGTACTCGTACTAGTTAAACCACCTAATTCTGAGCTGATTTCATCACTTGTCGCTAGAGGAACTCTGTTCGGATCTAATAAACCCGAAATTTTACTCATCATATCATCTACACTTTTAAATAAAGCACTGCCAGCAGTGTTTACTGTCATTTGAATTCCATCATATACTTCGATTTTTACATCTTCATTATTAACATTTGCCGTATTAATTGCACCATTTAAAAATAGCGGTTGCCCTGTCTTTGTACCACTGAAAATGTAACGGTCTCCGACTTTCGTGTTTGCTACATCTTGCAGTTGTTTTTGAATTTGGTCAATTTCAGATTTAATCTTCGCACGTTCATCTGGAGTATTTGTATCGTTCGCCGCTTGAATAACAAGCTCACGTACTCTTTTCATCTGTTCGCCTACTTGATTTAATGATTCGTCAGATGTATCTAGCCAGTTGTTGACTTCATTCATGTTACGTGAGTATTGTTCAACTTGTCCTAAATCACGTCGGTAGCCCATCCCTTTAACTGCTACTACTGGGTCATCTGAAGGTCTTGTTATTTTAGAGCCTGAAGTAATTTGGTCTTGTAGCTTTGACATTTTTCCATAGCTATTGTTTAAGTTCAGAAGCATGTTATTCGATAACATGGATTGTGTTACGCGCATGGTTGTAAAAGCTCCTTCCTTTAGTCATAGTTCATTAGTTTTTATTTAAATTCCTGCACGGCCCATACCGTTAATGATTTTGTCTAATGTTTCATCGATTACGGTAATCATACGTGCGTTGGCGTTATATGCTTGTTGGAAAGTAATCATATTCGTCATTTCTTCATCAAGCGAAACAGAAGAGATGGATGAACGGTTGTTGCCAATTGTCACAAGCAATGTTTCAGACGTTGCGTTTAATCGCGCTGCTTCTTCTCCATCGACACCAAGCTTGCCAATAATTCCTTGATAGAATGAGTTAAATGTTGCGCCGTCTAAATTCGCTTGAACTTTTGACTGGATATTGGAAAGTTCAAGTGCCCATTTGCCGTTCCCTTCTTCGTTCGCGCCGGTAGATGCAGCTAATTTAGAGGAATCTTTTAAAAGCTCATTATTCACTTTAATATTACCTGCTGTTATTTTCCCAGAATTATCAGTTGTTTCAAAAAAGTCTAAAGTGCTTTGAACACCCGTGAAATCAAACCCTTGTTTATGCATCGCATTAAATACATTAGCAAATTCAGCTGCAAGTTTGTCAAGGCTAGCCATTGTTTCTGGATAATAGCCCTTCACATTACCGGCTCCATCTTGATAGCCATAAGAGTTGATTAACGATAATAATTTACCTTTGCCTGGTTCTAGTTGGTTATATGTAATCGTGCCATTATCTGTCGTACCTGAGCCAGTAACTTGTATATTATTAAAAACATTTGTTAAATCATTGCCATCAATTTGTGCATTACCATTCACTGAAACACTTGCAGCATCTCGGCCATTCACTAGCTTAATAGGTGTCGCTCCGTCATATGGTTTAAAGATAATCGTTACGCTACCTTCAGCCACACTTGAGGCAAGCCCTCCTGTAGGCACACGTTCAACGGAAACTGGGATGTAACTATTTAATTCATCGATCAACACATCGCGTGCATCGTATAAATCATTCGGTACATGGCCATTTGGCTCCACTTCTTGCACTTGCTTATTAATGGCAGCAATTTGCTTTAGTAATGAATTGATACGATTTGTTGACACATTAATTTCATTACCTAAGTTACCTTGAATTGTTTTTAATTGCGTATCCATATAGTTAAAGGATTCAGCTAGGTGGTTCGCTCGCTCGATTGCCACTTTGCGTGATGCCGCGTTTTCTGGCGTTGCACTGACATCTTGCAGCCCTTTCCATAGCTGTTCTAATGCTGCGTTTAAACCGTATTGAGACGGTTCGTCCATAATATCTTCCATTTGAGAAATAGCGTTTGAACGAGATTCCCAATAACCAAGCTTATTCGTTTCTTGACGGTATTGACGGTCCACAAATTCATCGCGAATACGTTGTATGGAACCAGCTTCTACCCCTGTTCCTAGATGCCCAGGGTAAGTTGGCGTGTTTAAGCCTGCCGTTGGAAAACCTGGTGTAGCTTGCATGTTTACGCGTTGACGGGAGAAGCCAAGTGTATTGGCGTTTGAAATATTATGACCTGTTGTATATAAAGCAGATTGTTGTGTAAATAAACCTTTTCTACTTGTTTCTAAGCCCATAAATGTTGAGCGCATCTTTTTTCCTCCTTTTAGGAACGTGATAAAAATTATGCTTGAGAATCAAAGTACGATTTTTTTGCGATCGTATTCGTACCGCGTACTTCATGACCAGAGTAATTAATTTGCTCTGGTCGCGGACGAAGCGCGTCTAATGTAAGATTGACGAATTGCAATGATTGGAATACTAATTTTTGATTGAGTTCGTTTTGTTTGCGTAAATCATTAATGAGGATCATTAATCGATTGCGAACAGCTGAAAGTGTTTCTTTTTCAGTAGTTTGTTCAGCAGCCTCGATGACATCAGCGACAGTCATTTTGTCAGTGGAAGCAACTCCTTTTGCTCCAAGGTATTCGGCTACCTGTATCTGACGCTGTTGCTCAAGCTTATCGATGGCCGCTACATGCGCTTGCTCATCCTTGAGCATTTGGTCTAGTGCTTCCATATCGCCAGCTTTAATAATTTCAGTTTTTTTAAAGGCTAGTTCGAGTAAGCTTTTATGCATTCTCTCTAGCTTTGTTAATGTTGAACAAATCGTCTCTACAGACATTTTGCTAAGCACCCTTTCTGTTTTCACCTAGAAACGATAATATTTCAGCATATCTTCAGCAACTTTACGCGCATTGACTTTGTATTCACCAGAATCAATATCTGCCTTTAGTTGTTGTACGCGTTCTGCACGTTCAGTACTGTACGTTGTGACACCCTGCATTTCCTGTGCTGCTTTTGAAATTTCGATTTTGTCAGCAAATGACGCTTTGTTATCGCTAGATTTGACATTGCGTACTTGATTTTTATAGGCGTTAACAGCATTAACACCATACGATGTAATCTTCATGTTCATCCCCCTGTCTTAAAAGCTTATCTTACTATTATTTCGGATTGTCTCCAACAATGTTAAGTTTTCAAATATAAAAAAGTGTGCTAATTTTGTTTAAAATTAACACACTTTCGCTTACCAGCCATTTGTAAGGTGTAAAATCGTTATTTTTTGCGGTCAGCATGGTAGGTTACTTTATCACGTTGTTCAACGCTCTCGCGGAATTCCTTAGCCGCTTCAAATGTACGAAGGTCTGATTTTAATTCATCTTGGCATTTCGTACATAGTTTGCCCTTCGTTGTTAAATGACCACAGTTATCACACGGATAGCCTAAGTTCGGGAACATTGCCGGTTGCAAACGACCTTTACGCACCCATTTATATAATAGTTCTTCTTCAGCTCCAGTTGCTTCCACAATGCGTTCTACTGTTGCGGCACGATTTTCACGCTTGCGTAAAAAACGATAGACGATTTGATACAGCTCTTCTTCTGATTGTGCGCATTTATGACATACGTCTCTGACCCCTGTATAATTAAAAAACTCATTACATTTTGGACAATTTCGAACCTCAGCCATCTATTCTTCCTCCTCTTGCAAGATCACTATCTAATTATACGTATCTTAAAACCGTAATCTATTATACATGATGTTTTAGCATTTTCATCCATTAATTAATGTGAAGGTTCGAACACTTTGGGCACCCGCTTCTAGTAAAACCTGTTGGGCATGCCGTAATGTTGTCCCTGTAGTCTCTATATCGTCAAAAAGCAAGTAATCTTTACGCTCAACTTGCTTATCGGGCAATAATCGAAAAAGTGGAGCCGATTGTAAGCGCTGTGCTCTATTTTTTGAACTTTGTGTTTCCGTTGTTGTTTTTTCTAATAGCTGTGTATAAGGAATCTTGGCCGCTTTTAACAGTTCCTCCGTATGTGAAAATGTACGCTCTTGTTGCTTCTGTGGATGCATAGGAATTGGGATAATCGTTGCTGTTTGGTGTTTTAGTTGCGCATGGATTTCCTGCCGAAATACTTTAGCCAGTGCTACGTCTTGGAGAAATTTATATTGATGCAAATAGGTTTTCATCGCGTCGTTATATTGGTAAAGTGCTGTCGGCATAGATGAACGTTCGAATTGTGCTGAACATTTATCACAAATGCATGATGGGAAGTGGCTAAATAAAAGGGATTTCCAGCTCGGGACTAGGTGCAAAGGCTGTGCACATAATAAACAAAACATTTCTGTTTTCTTCATTGTGAGAACCCTATTTTATTGTTATAAATGATTGTTTCCCGAGCTTCGTCCATAGCGAGCGTCACGCCATGATGGAAGAACACGACGTCTCCATCAGCATACGCTTCATGTCGCCCAACTCGTCCTGCAATTTGTATTAACGCGCTTGCTGTAAAAATCGTTGATTCTGCCCCAACAACTGCAACTTGAATATTTTTAAGCGTAATCCCTCTTTCTAAAATGGTCGTTGTGAGTAATCCCGGAATTTCTTCATTGCGCAACTGTAGTACTTTTTGTTTTCTATCGGAGTCATCAGCATGAACGGCTAATATATGGTCGTGTAGCTTTTGAAACAGTGGTGTTGCCATTTTCAGCAATTCTATTTTCGGTACAAATATTAGAAACGGTTCATTTTTAGCAAGTCGCTCTTCTGTCCATTCTTTTAGTTTCCGAGGAAGCTTACCTCGCTGCAGGCTTTTCTCATAGCCCCAGAGCGAACTGAAACGTGGCACTGGTAAAGGCTTGTTATGATATCTTTTAGGAATAAATGATCGATGTTTAAAGTCATTGAGTAATGTTTGAGTAGGTGTAGCTGTCATAAAGTAAATGGGGGCTTGTGCCGTTTTAGCTTTTTGCACGGCACTTGCTAATGTTTTATCGAATGAATAAGGGAATGCATCCGCTTCATCGATAATCATGACATCAAATGCTTGTTCAAATCGATATAGCTGATGTGTCGTCGCCAATACGAGTTGTGCATAGCCGTCTTGCTTTGGCGCCCCACTATAGTAAGCATGAATGATTGTTTGTGGAAAAACTTTTTGAAAGCGTGGAAATAACTCTAACACGACATCTGTTCGAGGCGCCGCAATGCAAACTCGTAAACCTTTTTCTAAGGCATAATGTACAGATTGGAATAATAGCTCTGTTTTTCCCGCCCCACAAACTGCAGAAATCAAATGGGATCTACACACTTTAACACTCTCTAGTAGTTCATCGGCAGTCTGCTGTTGAAGTTCCGTCAACTGGCCTGTCCATTGAAGTGGATGCTGTCTTTTTCTGTATGCTTTAGGACCTCTCCATATCATTAATTGTGAACAGCTGCTCACTCTACCCATGCTTAGACAATGTCTACAATAGACACATTGCCGCTGACATTTCGAACAATCAAACAGCGTAAAGAACTGAGGCTTGTCATTATGGCACCGATTGCATTTCAATCGTGGTGTTGTTTGAATACCTTCTATTATATGAAGATATTTTCTAGCAATGGCACGCTGTATATCTTGTTTTGCAAATGCTGTATGCTCCCGTAACCAAATTCGTCCTTCATGAAAATCTCGCATGGCAGGTGGCAAGAGCCATCCTTTATATTTCATATGAACTTTCTCCTTTCTTATTCGTGATTGTGGTGTGTGCTGCTGGGGTTGCTGTGATGCTTTAAATTGATTCTGGCAAGGGATGCTGTGATTTTGCCGGGTTCAGTATCGGGTTTGCCCAGGAATTCTGCGGCGGGGTGCCAAGGTATTGTGGCGCTACACACTGGTTTGGTGGCGATTTACACGGGTTTTGTGGCGATTCGCACCGGCTTTGTGGCGATTCTCACGGGTATTGTGGTGATTTGCACCGGCTTTGTGGCGATTCCGCGGCCTTATCGGCGATTCACGGGCTTCTATCGGCGATTTACACGGGTTTATCGGCGATTCACGGGCTTCTTCCGGCGATTGCCACGGGTTTATCGGCGATTCACGAGGTTCTACCGGCGTTTTAACTGGGTGTAGCACCCCTTTCTACGTGGTCTTCACGATTACTGCGTTTCTCCTGAGTTTAGTGGCGATTTCCCACAGTTTCCTGGCGAATCGATCGGGTTTCGTGGCGATTCCGCGAGTTTTACTGGCGATTGCCACGGGCTTATCGGCGATTCACGGGGTTCTACCGGCGATTGCCACGGTTTTATCGGCGATTCATGGGGTTCTATCGGCGATTGCCACGGGTTTACCGGCGATTCACGAGGTTCTATCGGCGTTTTGACCGGGTGTAGCACCCCTTTCTACTTGGTCTGCACGATTATTGGCGTTTCTCCTGAGTTTTGTGGCGATTTATCACAGTTTACTGGCGTTTTGCCAGGGTTTTGTGGCGTTTCTCATGAGCTTTGTGGCGTTTCCACGAGTTTTACTGGCGATTTACGCAGGCTTACCTGCGATTCACACAGTTTCATCCGCGATTCACGGGGTTTTATCGGCGATTGCCACGGGCTTATCGGCGATTCACGGGGTTCTACCGGCGATTGCCACGGTTTTATCGGCGATTCATGGGGTTCTATCGGCGATTGCCACGGGTTTACCGGCGATTCACGAGGTTCTACCGGCGATTCACTCGGATTTAGCACTCCTATCTACGAGGTCTGCACGATTACTGGCGTTTTCCACGAGTTTTGTGGCGATTCCGCGAGTTTTACTGGCGTTTCACGCAGGCTTTCCCGCGATTCACACAGTTTCACCCGCGATTCACGGGCTTCTATCGGCGTTTTGACCGGGTGTAGCACCCCTTTCTACGTGGTCTTCACGATTATTGGCGTTTCTCCTAAGTTTTGTGGCGATTTATCACAGTTTACTGGCGTTTTGCCAGGGTTTTGTGGCGTTTCCCATAAGCTTTGTGGCGTTTCCACGAGTTTTACTGGTGATTCGCACGGTCTTACCCGCGATTCGCGCAGCCTTACCCGCGATTTGCTCAGTCTCTCCCGCGTTTCGCACTATCTCTCCTGCGATTCCCATAGTTTTACCCGCGGTTCCAACTTCACCGTGCCCATCACTATTGGGGTCACCTCTATAAAAACAACAAAAAAGTCCCTACAACAAGTTGTAGAGACTTTTTTATACTATTTTTTTGTCCAGCCTAGGCCCATGGCGCCTTCGCCTAAGTGTGTGCCGATTACTGGTCCGAAGTAGCTTAGTTTAAAGTTTACGTTCGGGTAAGTTTCAGCGAGCTGTAGTAACCACTCTTCAGCTTCTTTTTCACAGTTGCCGTGAATGACTACAGCATCCATGTTGTCATACTTGTTCGCATCTTCAGCTAATAATTCTTCTGCACGTTTTAAAGCTTTTTTACGTGTGCGGATTTTTTCGAATGGTACGATGACCTTGTCCACAAAATGTAAGACAGGCTTAACTTGTAATAAGCCGCCGATTAAAGCCGCTGCTGAAGATAGACGTCCTCCCCGTTGTAAATGCGCTAAGTCGTCTACAATGAAGTAAGCACGAATATATTGCTTCATGTCCGCTAATGCTGCTAGTATTTCTTGTGCCGAACAGCCTTGTGCCGCCATTTCAGCTGCTCGTAAAACATAAAAACCTTGAACAGCACAAGAAATCTCGCTGTCGAATGCGTACACATCAATACCTTCCACCATTTCTCCTGCTTGGACCGCACCTTGATATGTACCACTTATACCACTCGATAAATGAATGGAAATTACTTCGTCATAATCCGTTGCTAGCTCTTCAAATAGCGCAACGAATTCACCAATTGGTGGTTGTGTTGTTTTAGGGAATTCTTTTGCCCCTCGTACTTTATCATAAAACGCAGATGCAGTAATATCTACTTCCTCTGCGAATAACTCACCTGAAATATTTACACTTAACGGAATCATACGTATGTTTAAGCGTGCGCGTTCTTCTGGCGTAATGTATGCAGTACTATCTGTTACGATTGCCGTCCTCATTCATGTCCACTCTCCTATGTTTCAAGTTTACCTTAAAAAGAAATGAATGTGAATTGAATTACGCCATAACGTAATTGCATCAGGACACAAGGTCACCCCAGGACGTCCGCTTCACATTCATCATCTATGTATGGAAAAGGGGATGACTTCCCCTTTATTAATTGCCTGTGCTCGATTTCGAATCATCACTAATGTAAAAGACGCTCGTTACTTTCCACTTTTCGCCTTCTTTCACAAAGACCGTTACTTGTCGTCCGGCACTTTCGTGTTCGACATTCGTCTTAAGTTGGAGAGAGTGTGTTGTCATATTAGCAAATACTTGGGCTTCTTGATTGTCATACTTCGCTATCGTGACATTTGACACATCGCGTTTCGTATCGGATTGATCAAATACTTCTTCTACTAATTCTTTATCTTCATCATAATTAAAGCCTTTTGGGGTTTTTGATAGCGTGTTCAAATAACGATTAATGTCTTTATCATTGAATGCGGCAATATATTCATTAAACGCCGCTAAAATTGCTTTTTCCTCATTAGCTGGTACATTCGTCGCTTTTTGGACTTCTCCGCCCATCATTTCATAGCCTACTGTTCCATCTTCAATTACTTTTTCTCGCTCTTTTACCGTTGCATCATCTTCTTTATTGCTACATGCAGTTAACACTAATAAAGTTAACACTGCCAGAATACTTTTCTTTAACATCATAAAACCTCCCGCGCAATATTGTAGCATATAAATGCTTTAGTAGGAATTTTGTTGCGCTTTTTCAACATTTAGGTGCTTTTCATTGTTATGACGTCCATCCAATAAAAATGTTGCGCAATAAAAAAACTGCCTTAAAAACTACTTTTTTTGTTAAAGTAGCTTTTAAAAACAGCCTTCATTTCACTACTATGCAGTTATCGTACTTCTACCCAACCATTTTTGATAGCTGTTACAACGGCTTGTGTACGGTCGTTTACGTTCATTTTTTGTAAAATGCTTGAAACGTGGTTTTTAACCGTTTTTTCCGAAATAAACAGTGTCTCACCGATTGTACGGTTAGATTGGCCGTCTGTTAATAGTTGTAATACTTCACATTCACGTTTTGTAAGTAAATGGAATGGACGACGAATCTCTGTTTGATGGAAGTTTCCTTTGTTTTCATGCTCAGAAAGGCGACGGAATTCTGCTACTAAATTTTTCGTTACTTTTGGATGTAAGTAAGAACCGCCATTTGCCACGACTTTAATTGCTTCTACGATTTCGTCTGCATCCATTTCTTTTAGCATATAGCCAAGTGCACCTGATTTTAGTGCGTGTGTTACGTATGTTTCATCATCATGAATTGATAGCATGATTACTTTTGCATCTGGATATTCTGCAATTAAATCAGCTGTTGCTTCTACACCATTTTTACCTGGCATGTTGATATCCATTAAAACAACATCTGGTTGATTTTCTGCGTATAAATTTACTACATCTGTGCCATCGTCACCTTCTGCAATTACATCAAACGTATCTTCAAAATCTAAGATGCGTTTAACCCCTTCTCGGAATAGCTGGTGATCGTCTACAATAATAATCTTCGTCATTTGTCTTTACCCCCTAAAATTCTGCAACACATTTCTTTACTCTAATTCTAACGGAATTTTAAATAATACCGTAGTGCCTCGATTTATCTCACTTTCAATAGAGATTGTACCATTTAATATTTCAATACGTTCTTTCATTCCTAATATACCAAAGGAATGATCTTTCACTACTTTCTGATCGAAACCAACACCATCATCTTTTACGACGATATTTACCGCATTGTTCAACCATTCAAGTTTCACCCAAATATCCTTACATTTCCCGTGTTTCATAGCATTCGTTACACACTCCTGCACTAAACGGAAAATGGATACTTCATAATTTGATGGTATACGTTGTTCTGTGCTTCTAGATTGGAAATGAATTTCCACACCAGGATTGTATTCGGTCACAGTCGACAAATATTTCTTTAATGTCGGCACAATTCCCAAATCATCAAGCGCCATTGGTCGTAAATCGTAAATTATACGACGTACTTCTGACAGCGCATTGCGCACAGTTTTCTTTAAATCAGCAATTTCAGCCAAGGCATATTCAATGCCCTTTTCACGATACGTTCGTTCAATTAAGTCTGTACGCATTAAGACATTGGCCAACATTTGGGCCGGTCCATCGTGAATTTCTCTCGATAAACGTTTTCGCTCTTCTTCTTGCGCAGCGATTATACGTATACCAAAATCTTGCTTCATTTTTGCTTGTTCAAGCGCTAAACCAACATTTTTTAAATCAGACGTTAAATAATTTAAAATAACATTTACTTGATTAACAATATGATCAGCACGTTCAATTGTATCGAGTAAACCTCTTAGACGTCGCTCTAAATCATCTCTTTTGTCGCGAAGTTGCTTTTCTTGTGTTTTAATGACGGAGAGCTTCAATTGAAAATCATGGGCCGTTTCATATGCATCTCTAACTTGTTCTTCGGTATAATTATCAAAAGCTTTACTCACTAACACAAGTCTTTGCTTAGCAAGCTGCGTGCTTTTTTCTAAAGCATCGCCTTCATCGATGACAGTTGAAATCTGTTTTCGAACAATTTCTAGCTCTTGTTGCATATCTTCAAAGCTTCTACGGCTTTGTTCACTTATAATGAAAATATCGTCTTTAGAGCTCATTATTGTTTCTAACATTCGATTGAATACGTCATCAAGCGACTTTAAATCGAAGGTATCATTTGAAAACATAGTGTACTCCCCAGTCTAATGTCCTTATTATCACATAATATTTTGAAAGACCAATTTCATAGAATCGAAGTCTAAACCTATTATAGCATCACAATGATAAAAATTAATGCTTTTTCTTATGAAATTTATAGTATACAACCCTACATTAAAGGAGAATGACACGTATGAGAGAAAACTATTTAACCGTTAAAGGCTATGGAGAAAGTGAAATTATTATATCTAAATCACGCTTCCTCACATATATAGAACGCGCTGAAACCGAAGAGGATGCAATGAAGTTTATAGAACGCATCAAAAAAATGCATCATAATGCCACACATAATTGTTCTGCCTATATAATTGGCGAGCATGATCATATTCAAAAGGCAAACGATGATGGGGAACCAAGTGGCACAGCAGGCGTCCCTATGTTAGAGGTATTAAAAAAGCAAGGCTTAAAAGATACGGTCGTTGTCGTCACACGCTACTTTGGTGGCATTAAACTAGGCGGCGGCGGTCTTATTCGCGCTTATGGAAAAGCCACAACAGAAGGATTGCTTGCTGCACAAGTTGTCGAACGTAAGCTGCATCATCTTATGAAAATAGCAATTGACTACACTTGGCTCGGAAAAGTAGAAAATGAACTTCGTAACTCTGCATATTCCTTAGAAGAAATTCGCTACTTGGAAGGCGTTGAAATCGTTGTTTCCGTGTTAAAAGAGGAAGAAGAGTCGTTTATAAATTGGATGACCGAACTGACAAATGGACAAGCGACAATCACTTTTGAAAGCGCGCAATTTATCGAATTTATTGTGAAATAAATAGTTTTAATTGTCTAATCCTGAAGGTCCATAGTATAATTTTAATGTTGAGCTTTATTATTCAAAAATGCCCCTATGCTATTTTGAATAAATTTTAGTTCAATTGTTTAATTATTCCCAAATTCAAGAGGAGAATATACCAATTATGAAAAGAACGAATATAAAGAAGAAAAAGAGGTCTTCCAAAGCTTCTTTAATTATAAAAGTAGCATTACTTCTCGTTGCTAGTTTGCTAATTTGCGTTACGGCCTATGGTGTCTATATTACAAAGCAAGCCGAACACGCTGCGAACTCAGCCCATGAAGAATTAGAAGGTCGCGAAGTTTCTACACTGAGAGAAGAAAAAGTAGAACCTGTACATGATAATGTGTCGATTTTATTTGTCGGTGTCGATGATAGTGAAAATCGTGGGCAAGGTTCTGATCATTCTCGCTCAGATGCACTAATTTTAGCTACATTAAATAACAACACGAAAACGATTAAAATGTTAAGTATCCCACGTGATTCTTATGTTTATATCCCTTCAGCTGGTTATAAAGATAAAATCACACATGCACACGCATTAGGAGGTACTCTATCAACTATCGAAACTGTTGAAGGTTTACTAGATATTCCAATCGACTACTATGTGCGCATGAACTTCAACGCATTTATCGATGTTGTCGATGCATTAGGCGGTATTGAAGCTGAAGTACCTTATGCTTTACACGAAAAGGACGAGTTTGATCGTAATACGATTAACCTTCAGCCAGGTTTACAGCATTTAAATGGTAGTGAAGCACTTGCACTAGCTCGTACACGTAAAAAAGACAATGATATTCAACGCGGTATTCGCCAACAAGAAATTTTAACGGCAATTACGAATAAAGTAGCTTCAGTTGGCTCTATTACAAAGTATGATGATGTCATTAAAGCAATCGGCGATAATATGAAAACAAATATGACATTTAGTGAAATGAAATCATTCCTGTCATATTTAAAACAAGGTAAACCACGTATTGATTCTTTAACGTTAGATGGGGCCGATGATATGTCAACAGGCGTTTACTATTATCAATTAGACGAACAATCTGTTCAGGACGTATCACAAATTCTTAAAAACCATCTTGCATTAAAAACTTCTTCTACTTTAACAAATAACAATACCGATACAGATAATGCAGCTGGCGATGACAGTTCATCCGACGACTCTGCACAATAATAAACAGCCTTTCCACTATCGAAACTGATAGCGGAAAGGCTGTTTTCATTTTAGTTTGCCCTCGGAGCTCGGACTTATCCGCGATTTGTCGCTCTTTACCCGCGATATTTTGGGTATGCGAATATCTGAAAAGTTATTGCTTTCTAGATAAGTTGCAAAAAGAAAAATAAATCTCATTGTGTATAAGCAATGATTAAATAATAATTGCAATAGCAAGAATAGCACTTATCGCTGAGCGCCAATGTTTTTTTCATCTTGATTATCAGTATTATTTTCGAAGTATTCTTTTATATAATATCCTTCCTCCTCTGGAGTCGACAAACGAGATGCTTTTCCTGGAGCGTTTTCATTTCCGCCTTGATGCATTTTCCAAATTTTATTATGGTCGTCAACCGCGTTGGAAAAATCACCTTTCGACCATCTTTCCAAAATTGGAATGTAAAGATCGTTATGTTCATAATCGTTCATTTTACATAAAGCCAACAATCGTTCAACTTTTTCTTGTGTTATTTGCGTGTGACCCCACTGAGCACCAGACTGAACCTTTTGGTGAGACATGCTGTGAATGGTTTCGCTCACCTTTTCTTCTACTAAATTATCAGGATATTGCAGTTCTTCCATTGTAACTTTTTTATGTACAAGTGGTTCCCCAGAATTTTCAACAACAGTTGGTTTTTCTTTTTCAGGAACAGGTTTCTCCGTTTGTTCAGTGAATTTAATGTAACCAAAAATTCCACCAAAAATGACTAACATTACAATGATAACAATAGTCGCCTTTGTTTTTCTTTTCATGTTATTCCCCCTCAATAATTTTGTATTGATTTTACCATGAGCATGTCCCGTATAGGTACGCCCGCTGTTAGCTCTTCTCCCGCGATTCCGACCATTTTTCCGTGAAACATAAGTTACTGTGCTCAAAAAAAGACTGTAGACTACTCAAAAATTGAGTTTGCCTACAGTCTTAATGTTATTTATTAAAAATCCGCATGAAATTTAGTAGCGGTTTATAGTTTTTGCCAGCAAGTCCAATAATCTCGACGAAAATTTCGATCGCAATTAAAATGACGGTAATGAGTAAAATGGCTCCCCATACCTTGGCCATTGAGAAAATAATAGCTGCTAAACCGAACATCACCGCAATGCCATAAATAATAAGTACAGTTTGACGATGTGTAAAGCCCATATCCAATAGACGATGGTGTAAATGGGATTTATCTGGATCAGACCATTTTTTCTTCATTCGTAAACGACGAACAATGGCAAAGAATGTATCAGAAATCGGTACACCTAGCATAATAACTGGGATAATTAACGAAATGATCGTAAAGTTTTTATATCCTAATAATGCTAATACTGAAATCATAAATCCTAAAAACAATGCCCCAGTATCTCCCATAAAGATTTTAGCTGGGTGGAAGTTATAAAATAAGAAACCAATTGTCGCAGCCGCTAAAATGGCTGCAAATGCTAATACGAACATATCGCCCATAGTAAATGCCACACTCGATAAAGTGATTAGTGCAATAGAAGAAACACCTGCAGCTAAACCGTCTAAGCCATCGATTAGGTTAATCGCATTGGTAATCCCAACAATCCATAGGATCGTAAATGGAATACTTAAGAAACCGAAATCTAATTGCCCACCAAATGGCAAGTTAATGAAGTCAATTTGAATACCACCTACAAAAATAACGATAAGTGCGGCAACAATTTGACCAAGCATTTTTGCCTTAGCGGAAATTTCACGCATATCATCAATGACACCTGTTGCCACAATAATACAAGCTCCGATAATAATCGCTAAACTAAATTCACTGTGCGGCTGTAAGAAAGCCACCCCTATTAAAAAAGCAAGAAAAATTGCCAGACCACCAAGTCTTGGCATGATGCGTGCATGTACTTTTCGATAGTTCGGCGCGTCAACGGCACCTATTCTAAACGCTAAACGCTTAACTAGTGGAGTTAACAAAATGGAAGCAACGAATGCTGCTATTAAAGACACGTAAAGCATGTCTCTCCTCCTCAAAAAAATAATCTACATTTGAATCCAATTTGATTATAGCACGAACAAGCTCTGAAATATACTTTTTCTAAACATTTTCCACCATTTCACATTTTCCATTTTTCTCTATTATTCTACTTGCATTACTGAATGTCAAATGTAGTCATCATTCGTAAAATTTGATAGAATAATGAGGTGTCTAGCATTTAGACAACTTTAAAGGAGCGTAAATTCATGTTCTCAATTTTTAAACGCAACAACGAGCAAACGAGTGCTCGTCAATTAAAACGCTACTATAAATTAGTAGAACAAATTAATCAACTTGAAGAAAAATATGTCAACAAGTCAGATGCTGAATTAAGAGAAATGACTTTTATTTTCAAGGATCGTTTAGAACAAGGCGAACCAATTACATCAATCATCCCGGACGCATTTGCTGTTGTACGCGAAGCCTCAAAACGTGTATTAGGTATGCGTCATTTTGATGTACAGCTTATTGGTGGACTTGTATTAACTGAAGGCAATATTGCTGAAATGCCTACAGGTGAAGGGAAAACGCTAGTTGCTTCACTTCCCTCTTATGTGCGCGCATTAGAAGGTAAAGGTGTTCATGTCATTACCGTCAACGACTATCTTGCAAAACGTGACTTTGAACTTGTAGGACAAATTCATCGTTTCCTAGGTTTAACAGTCGGTTTAAATGTACCGATGATGGAACCAAATGCCAAAAAGGACGCGTATAATGCGGATATTACGTACGGTGTCGGTACTGAATTTGGTTTCGACTATTTACGTGACAATATGGCTCATAGCTTAGCAGATAAAGTGCAACGTGCCTATCATTTCGCCATTATCGATGAGGTCGATAGCGTACTGATTGACGAAGCAAAAACGCCGTTAATTATTGCTGGTAAAATGCCTGCAAACGATGAATTACATCGCATTGCCGCTATGCTAGCTAAACGTTTTAAAGAAGAAGAAGATTACGACTTTGATGATGAAACAAAGGCAACTTCTTTAACAGATAAAGGCATTGAAAAAGTGGAGGCTGCTTTCAATGTTGATAATTTATATGATTTAGAACATCAAACACTTTACCATTATGTCATCCAAGCTGTACGTGCACATGTTATGTTCCAACGTGACGTGGACTATATCGTGAAAGATGACAAAATCGAGCTTGTTGATATGTTCACTGGTCGTATTTTAGAAGGTCGCTCTCTTTCCGATGGCTTACACCAAGCAATCGAGGCGAAAGAAGGCGTAACAATTACAGAAGAAAATAAAGCACAGGCACAAATTACGATCCAAAACTATTTCCGTATGTATCCGAAACTTTCTGGGATGACGGGTACAGCGAAAACACAGGAAAAGGAAATCCGCGAAGTGTACGGCATGGAAGTTATTCAAATTCCAACAAACCGCCCACGTCAGCGTGTTGACCAGCCTGATATGATTTTCAAAACGCAAGCAGCGAAGTATAAATTTGTCGCTGCCGAGGCGAAACGACGCCACGCAAAAGGACAGCCCGTATTAATCGGTACAACATCTATTCTGCAATCTGAAACGGTTGCCGAACATTTAAAGAAAGAAGGCTTAAAATTCCAATTGCTTAATGCTAAAACGGTTGAGCAAGAAGTGGAACTGATTTCTCAAGCAGGTCAAAAAGGCCGTATTACCGTTGCTACCAATATGGCTGGTCGTGGTACAGATATCGTGCTAGGTGACGATGTACATGCGCTAGGTGGATTGTATGTTATCGGTACCGAAAAGCATGAAAGTCGCCGTGTTGATAACCAGCTGCGCGGTCGTTCTGGTCGTCAAGGTGACGTTGGGGAAAGCCGCTTCATTCTCTCTATTGAAGATGATATGTTCCGTCGCTATGCAAAAGAAGAGGTTGACAAATTCCTAACAAAAATGGTTGTGGATGAAAATGAAGTCATTCAAAACAAAGATGTACAAGAGCTTATCAACCGTACACAACGCATTGTAGAAGGGTCACAATACGGCATGCGCGAGTACAATTTAAAATTAGATGATGTTATTAATGATCAACGTACAGTTATTTATGGTCTACGTGACAAAATTTTAGCTGGCGAAGATTTAATGGGTGAACTGAAAAAAATGTTGAGCGAAACAGTTGATTTCGCCGTGCGCGATGCTGCACCTGAAGAGCTCCCTTCTGTAGAATGGGCTTATGATCAAATGGAAAATTCACTGAATTCATTATTTATCACACCTGTTACAATCAATCGTGAAGTTGGCAAAGTGAAACAAATTTTAGCCGACATACAGCCTTCTGAACAAGAACTTCTTGATCATATGGAGAAATTCGCAGAAAATGCTCAAGTCATGGCTGTCATTCCACAAGTAATGTTAAGCTATTTAGATAGCGGCTGGGTGAAGCATTTAGAAGCAATGGCCCACTTAAAAGAAGGTATTGGCTTACGTCATTATCAACAAGAAGATCCAATGCGTATTTACCAACGCGAAGGACTTGAATTATTCGGCAAGAATTTCCAAGAATTACGCCGTTCTATTATTATCGAAATTACAGGCTTTATGAAAATGGTTGAAGGACAACAACAGGAGGTACAATAATGGGCTTATTTTCATTTTTTAAAAAATCAGATAAAATCGTGCAAGAAAACACAATTGACTCAAAGGATTTACTAGGCAACGCATCTTCTAAAAAAGGTGACAATCGCGATGTTGTGACGAAACTTTCATTCCATCCTGAATGGGATGTACCTCAGGAGCAAAAGTACATTTTTAACTTCCTTGCGAATGAGCTAGAGCCATTAAAACCAAATCAACTCTCACTATCTTCTATTAGTATTGAAGAAGAGCCACGTTCAGGCAAATGGCTAGTTCGTGCATTTTTCCGTTCATCATTAGCGGAAGCAATTGAGCTTGGTGAAATTGAATTATTCATTATGGATAAAAACGATGAGCTTGTCGCATCGAAAAAATTCGATTTTAAAGCACTTGGCACAATCCCAGCTGAAAGTGCGCGTCCATGGGTATTTGAATTCGAAAAATCTACAATTAAAGTAGACGAAGTACCAGAAGACGGTTGGAAAATCGCCTTTAACCTTGTTTCCTTACGCGGTCACCAATTAGAATTAGATCCGACATGGGAGCAGCAATTACCTGCCGCACAAAAAGAAGAGCTTGCAAAAATCGTTAAAACATTACCGAAGTTAGGTGAAACAGAAGTCAACTTCACGGGCCTACAAGCAAAACTTGCTGACAACGGTAACCTGAATGTATCAATCTTTATTCGTAACGGTCACAACAAAGCAATTAACTTAGAGCAATTACCGTTAGAAATTATCGATGCAACAGGTAAACAAATTGCCAAAGGTTCATTTAAAATGGAGCCAATCTTAACTGTCCAACCGAACTCAACAAAACCTTGGACATTTATTTTCCCTGCTGAACTTGTTGATGCGCAACAAGCTGACCTATCACGCTGGACAGCACGCGTCACACAATAATAACAACAGCAATCCTTCTTTCCCCGGAAAGAAGGATTTTTTAATGTCTACAAACGATTCATGGGCTTCTATCGGCGATTCTCATAGCCCTTCTGGCGATTTCACATGCTTTTGTGGCGATTTCATACCCTTTTGTGGCGGTTGGCACTCCATTTGTGGCGATTCACGTGCTTTTGTGGCGGTTCACACCCTGTTTGTGGCGATTTCCTGCCTTTTTGTGGCGATATGCTTCACTTTTGTGGCGATATGCTTCACTTTTGTGGCGATAAGCCACAGTTTCCTGGCGATTCGGGACGTTCTATCAGCGATTCGCCACGGCTTACCCGCGATTCAGGACATTCTATCGGCGATTCTCCACTGTTTACCGGCGATTCACATCATTCTATCGGCGATTCACCCCTATTTACCGGCGATTCACATCATTCTATCGGCGATTCGCCCCTATTAATCGGCGATTCACATGCTATCGTGGCGGTTGGCAAACCATTTGTGGCGATTTCCTGCCCTTTCGTGGCGACATGCTTCACTTTTGTGGCGATAAGCAACAGTTTCCTGGCGATTCGGGACGTTCTATCCGCGATTCGGGACGTTCTATCCGCGATTCATCACGGGTTACCCGCGATTCAGGACATTCTATCGGCGATTCTCCACTGTTTACCGGCGATTCACATCATTCTATCGGCGATTCGCCCGTGCTTACCAGCGATTCGCATGCTATCGTGGCGGTTCGCAAACTATTTGTGGCGATTTCCTGCCCTTTCGTGGCGATATGTATCACTTTTGTGGCGATAAGCCACAGTTTCCTGGCAATTTCTACTTTCTATCAGCGATTCGCCACGGGTTATCCGCGATTCACGACGTTCTATCAGCGATTCGCCACGGCTTACCCGCGATTCACGACATTCTACCCGCGATATCACGTCCAACCTTCCAGCAAATAAAAAGCGATTTTTGCGTTATGCAAAAATCGCCTACTTATTATTTCACTGTATCGAATCGCTTATAAGCTACTAATCTAGTTGACCAGTAAGAGTACGTAACATCAGAAAGTTCCACACCGTCTGTGCCTGCGTGGATAAATTTATTATTCCCAAGGTAAATACCCATATGAGAAATACCGTCTTTATACGTATTTTCAAAAAATACTAAGTCCCCTGGTACAGGATTTTTCACTTGTGTTGTACTGCTATTGAAATAGCCTTCGCTGCTATCTCTGCCGATTTTCAAACCGCCTTGATTAAATGCATAAAAAATAAATCCGCTGCAATCAAGACCTTCTGGCGTATTCCCACCATAAAGATAAGGTGTTCCTATTAGTGCATTCGCTACTTCCACTGTTTTTTTGTAAATGGCTTGTCCATTCGCTGTTGGATCTGTTGTCGTAACTTTTGAAGGTTTGTCCTTATCTGCAGTGCCACTATTATGTATTGTATCACCCTCAGGTATCACTGCTACGGGAGAAATTTTTAACACTTGTCCAATAAAAATCTTGTCGTTCTCGATGCCATTCCAATCTTTAAGCTCTTTTAACGTCACATTATATTGCTTCGCTATTTTGGATAGTGTATCACCTTTCACAACTGTATGAACAGCAGTTGTCGGTTTCGGCGGTGTAGTTGTTGTTGGTTTTGACGGTTTGACTGTTTCCGTTGTCTGCTGCTTTGTAATCTCTAACTTTTGAGCTACATAAATCGTATCCTTCGATAGATTATTCCATTTTTTGATATCTTGGATCGTTACTTGATGAGCTTGGGCAATTTTGGATAACGTATCACCTTTTTGTACTGTATATGTCGCCGCTTGAGCATTCTGTATTGCAAAAAATGAAGTAGCAATAGTGCTTAAAGCGAGAATTCTCCATTTTTGTGATTTAAGCATATCAAATAGCCTCCGTTCATGGTAGAATATGTCCTTGTGTGTCTATCATACTAAAGAAATGGCTAAACAAAAATCGGAAAAACTGACTATTTTTCAAACAATTTCTGAATCCTATAGAATACTACAGAATCCGACTATCTACTATTAGTATAATAATTGCAAGTTTTATAGTCCTATGATAACATACATGTCTGTATTTAAAATTTTTAGAAAGTTTTATTTTTTCAATTATAAAGGAGCTTTTACTATTTATGAGAAACATCTTGATTTTCATCAAAGAGAATTTAGCTGTAGGTTTACTACTTTTCGCCTTATTTTTAGGGGCTGGTAATATTATCTTTCCACCGTTACTTGGCCAACAAGCCGGTGAACATATTACACTAGCCATGATTGGCTTTTTAATAACAGGTGTCGGTTTACCTTTACTTGCTATTGTCGCTGTAGCTAAAGCAGGTGGCGATTTACAGCTGCTAGCAAGTCGAGTACACCCGATTTTTGGGATTATCTTCACCTCTATTGTATATTTAGCAATCGGTCCATTTTTCGCGGTTCCACGTACGGGTTCTGTATCCTATGAAATCGGCATTGCCCCATTTCTTTCAGAAGCTGCAAATGAACACTGGGCTCCGCTATTCATTACGTCTGTCGTATTCTTTGCCTTAATACTTTATTTATCATTTAATCCTTCGAAACTTGTCGATCGCGTTGGGAAAATTTTAACACCTGTATTGTTAGTTGTTATTTTGGTCCTTGCGGTTAAAAGCTTTATGACACCAATGGGTGAACCAGGCGTAGCAGTCGGCAATTACACGAATGCGCCATTTTACGAAGGTTTTGTGCAAGGCTATTTAACGATGGATGTGCTAGGCGCCCTTGTCTTTGGTATTGTTATTTTACAAGCATTACGTGGTATGGGCATGCACGATAAGAAAAAACAAGTTAAAACAACCATTTTTGCAGGCATTGTAGCTGCACTCGGTTTAGCTTTTGTCTATATTTCACTTGGCTATATCGGCAATACGAGTATCGATGCTATTGGCACATCAGATAATGGTGGCGTCATTATCGCTAAATCAGCGCAATATCTATTTGGCAGCTTCGGTAGTATTATTTTATCGCTTACAATTTTATTAGCATGTATCTCTACTGCTGTCGGCTTATTAACAGCCAATGCACAGTTTTTTAACAAGCTATTCCCGCGAATTTCATATAAAACATTCTTAGTCGTCTTTACGCTTTTAAGTGTAGCGATTACCAATGTTGGGTTATCAACAATCATTAGTACTTCACTGCCGGTATTATTAATTATTTACCCGCTCGCTATCGTTCTAATGTTGTTATCGCTTGTTGATCATTTCTTCAAAGGTGGTCGTATTGTTTATATTTGTGCGTTAATCCCAACATTCTTTGTTAGTCTGTACGATGGTTTAAAGGAAATGAAAATTACATTCTCTGCCTATGAGCAGATTTTAAATGCATTGCCACTATACGAGCAAAGTCTTGGGTGGCTTGTACCAGCATTCATCGGTGCAGTTATAGGATTGATCATCCATAAAACAAAATAATCGTTCAATAAAGACACGTCTTCTTCTATAGACGTGTCTTTTGTCATTCGCGGCAATATGGAAATTCATGTATAATATGAGATAAATAATTGAGAAACGAGGTGTCTTATGAAAAAATTATTATGGTCTTTCTTGTTCATCGTGAGCTTTGTCATCTTTCCATTATCGAACGCTTCTGCAGCAAATAATGAGCAACAACTTGTAGAAGAGATAAAAGAAATTATTACAGAAAATTACGTCGGTAAAATTAATGGTAACTTACAAAATGCGCAAACCATTCCAGATATCATTAATATGCTAGATCCTTATTCAACGTATTTTTCGAAGCAAGAATTTGAAGAATTTATGAATAGCATCAACCTCTCCACAATTGGCATAGGTGTTGTTATTGAAGAGCATGATGATGGCATTCACATTTTACAAGTTATCGAAGAAAGCGGAGCCTCTGAGGCTGGTATCGTGGCTGGAGATATCATTATCGCCATCAATGGTCATTCCATCGTAGGGAACTCGATAGAAGAAGCCTCTTCCATGCTAATCGGTAATGAAGGTACGCAAGTCCAAGTTAAACTACTGCACGAGAACGGTACTACTTCTACTAAAACTATTACACGTAAAAAATTCACACTGCCAAATGTAGAGGCTGCTTTATTATTTGGTGATGTCGGCTACATAGCAATGTCTTCCTTCTCTGAGGATGGTGCGCAACTCGTAAAAGAAGCATTGATTCAACTGAAACAGCGTGGTGCTACTTCTTTTATTTTAGATTTACAAAATAATGGCGGCGGTTACGTTGCCACAGCAGAACAGCTAACTGGCTTATTTCCAAAGGCAAAAATCGCTTACTTACTGCAAGAAGCACATACCTCTTATGAAGTACGTGCTATTCAACAAAATGTTAAATTCCCAGCAGATACACGCATTTTAGTTAATCGATATAGTGCAAGTGCTTCTGAAATGCTAGCTGCTTCGTTACAAGATCAACAATCGGCGATTTTATATGGTGAAACGACTTATGGTAAAGGGGCAATGCAAGGCTTTTATGAATTGCATGATGGCAGTTATTTAAAACTTACTGTCGGTAAATTTACAGGCCCTGCTGGTCATACTATTAATGAAGTTGGTGTGAAGCCTAACATTAAAACGAAGACACCGCCAATTTTCCAAGCACATTATGATGCGATTAAAGCGCAATACAAAGATTATCAAGAGCTAGTAAGCCTAAAAAATGTGCCTACTACAAAAACGTTTACAGTTAAGTTCTCACAAGCCTTCGCTACACCTATTCCTGAAGGTAGCGTACAGCTCATTGCTTTAGGCGGAGATGCAATTCCAATTACAACAAAAGTGGAAAAAGATAATTCCTTAATCGTTACACCTACTGAGCCTTTAGGTAAAGGGCAAGAATATATGCTACTTGTTCATCCAACTATCCAAAAATCAACAGGTGACAAACTGCAAAAAGGCATTTATCTTCATATTGCAGTAACAAACTAAAAAACGGGACTATCCCAACTAAAAAAGCGTTTGATAATCGCCCTCATGCGAACATCAAACGCTTTTTTTATTGGTACGAAAAAACAAGGCGGGTGTCAGGTACTTAAAATGGTCATCCCTGCTCAAAGACAACGAATAGAAAAACCTCTCCTATTTTTGGAGAGGTTTTTACTTCATCACCGACATCACTATCACGCACGTGGAGGTTCTTTTAAAAGAAAGAATACATGTACTAAGTTGCGCGCTAGCTCACAAGGCTTGCTTTTTTGTTCGAGTAAATTCGTTAAGATTAAACGTTCAAAGGAGCCTACTAAACTATCTGCTACAATTTTTATATCAATATTTTGTAGTTGAAATTTATGGTCACAATCATGACGATAAACGAGCTCCATCAATTGCTGTGTTAGCTGTGATTTAACACTCCTCGACTGTTTCGATTCGAAAAAGCCAATTTTCGTTAGCTTTGGATTTTCCATGATATAAAGGAACAGCAAATATAATTTTTGCTCAAGTACTTCAATAAAGCCCTCTAACCCTTTTTCAACATCGTCATTTTCATTGCGCATTATTTCATTAAATCCTTGTTGGAACTGTAAGTTTAAATCATTGTAAAGTGATTCTTTACTTTTAAAATATAAATAAAACGTAGGTTGTGTTACGTCTGCTGCTTTCACGATATCACTTATTTTCGTCGCATGATATCCCCTTTCAGAGAAAAGCTCCACAGCTTTTTCAAGTAATAATTGTTTACTTTTTTCACCATTTGAATTAATCTTCCTACCTCTTGGCATCCATGTCACCTTACTCTAATATATATTAACTAATTTGTTTATTTATGGTATTAAAAATATTAAATACCATAAATAAATCTACCATTTTCCTCTTTACTGTTTGAATAATGTTAATTATAATATAATTCCAAAAATTACACTATGTATATTTAACATTAATATGATGTTTAGTACTTTTTTTGCCTTTTACAAACAACGAATATCAACCAAAAGTTCCAAACCCCTTCACCCGTAATCAGGCTTAAAATGGACCTACATAGCCTTTATAAGCAATACAAAAAGCATGCTGGAAGTTACATCCAGCATGCTTCATTACCTCATCCATTTGCTATTGTTTTACTAATTTCTTTTTCAGCTTATCCATATATTCTTTTACTTCTGTTATGCCAAATAATAAGTAAGAGCCTACAAAGACAGCGATAAAAATAGCTAGGCCGACAATAAACGTTAACCACTTATATTCAAATACTAAATAGTGACTTGAATAATACATTACAATCGTAATGATGATCATAGGTGGCATCGCTCTGAAAAAATGCAACTCTTTGCTAAAGATGCCCATTTTCAAGTCGTACTTCGGTATTGCATAAGCAACTAGCATAATAAAGTTTGTAATGGCACTAATTAATGTTCCCCAAGCGATTGCTTCAGCACCATAATCCTTTACCATCAGCAATATAACCGCAATATTGACACCAAATACATTAATTAAACTAAAAATAACTGGCGCCATGGAGTCGCCCTTTGCATAATAGAAGCGCGTAATATACGTATTCGCCGCTAAGAAATACATGGACAACACGAATATTGCTAAAACAGGTGCAGTAAGCGCTGTCGAGGCAGCATTGAAATTACCATACTGGAAAATCACCTGAATCAAGTTTTCTGAGTAGAAATAAGAATATATTGTTACGGGTATCAGTAGCAATAAAAGATAATGTAACCCTTTTGAATAAAGGCTCTTAATGGAAGCAGAATCATTATTAGCTTCTTTTTGACTCAAAATCGGATAAATAACCGTTGTCACGGCTGTAATTAAAATCGCTTGTGGGAATTGCATCAGCTTGGAAGAATAGTTCACAGCTGCTACAGCCCCTTCAGAAAGCATCCCCGCAAAAATACGCTGTAACAAAGCATATAATTGAATAGTCGCTCCTCCAAGCATAATTGGCAACACCATAATCCAAAGTTGCTTTGAGGAAATATTATGCTCAAATGAAAACCCGACTTTAGGTGAATCTAATTTGCGATAACCGATTATTAAGAAATACAGCATAATCCCAGCACTAGCTAAGGCGCTTATACCGTATCCAAGTGCTTTAATACTTTCAATTTGTGATAACCCAACGGCAATGACTAGGAAAATCGCGTTGTAAATTAAAATGGCAAAGCTCGATAAGTGGAATTTTTCATTAACATTCAGTAAGCCACTATACCAAGAAGATAATACAAGTAATATTGATGATGGCATCATCCAATAGTACAAGTTTTTCAATAAGTCTAAATCACTTTGACTATACTCATCACCATTCATTTTTTCATGGTTAAAAATCTCCATGATCGGATTTGTAAATGCTAATAAAATAATTGTCATAGCCGAAACAGTCAACAACACAATCGTAAATGACTGTTTTACAAATAGAGCTCGGTCTGTTGTTTCCCGATTATAAATCGAGAT
Organism: Lysinibacillus sp. 38-6; assembly: GCF_046245175.1. Classification (GTDB taxonomy): domain Bacteria; phylum Bacillota; class Bacilli; order Bacillales_A; family Planococcaceae; genus Lysinibacillus. The sequence continues at coordinate 4,004,335 of NZ_CP176417.1, read as the reverse complement.
TACAGCTGTCGTAAAAGCACCCCCTACAACTAAATATAAAAAGTTCGGAATGGTGTAAGCTGTGAAAATACTATCCGCAGTATGAGAGCTCCCATATTGGATTCCGATAATGATTTCACGTAAAAAGCCGAAAACACGGGCCACGATATTAATAATCGCAACGGCACCGACAACTTTTATAAATTTATTCATAAGTCATCCCCACCTTTAATGGCCGACTTATAAATTTCAATACATCTTGCTGTTATATTTTTTTCATCATTAAACTCTAATACGTCATTAACCGCTTGACGATTCATATATTGTTCCTTTGGCGTGTTCACTGCACGCAGCATCTCCTCAGATAAAGCCATAGCATTCCCAGGCTCCACTAAATGCCCCGCACCTTCACCAAGTAATGAAACAAGCCCACCTACTTTAGAAGCGATGACAGGTGTATCTGTCGACAATGCCTCTAATGCTACTAGACCGAAACCTTCTAAATGGGATGGTAATACGAAGACATCACTTGCCTGGAACCACTTTACTAGTTCCTGTTGTTTTAGTGGGTCTATGAATTTGACGTCTTCACTGAAAAATGGTTGCAAAGATTGGTAAAAATTATCATCTCTTCTAGAACCGATAATAATTAGTTCGATAGGGCGTTCCACTTTTGTTTTTAACATTTGGAATGCTTGTAATAATTCTTCTACACCTTTTTGCTTGATGACATTTCCTACAAATAGAAAGACGAAAGCCTCTTTCGACACTTGTAATTCTTGACGTACTGCCGCTTGGCTACCTTTTATAAAGACATCACGATTGACACCCATACTAATAACAGAAATTTTTTCAGGTTCGATAGCAAAGTCTTGCTCAATTTGTTGTGCTAACACAGGGCCTACCGCAATGACATGTGCACTTTCGCGTAAAATACTTGCTGTCCAATTGCGAATGCGTGCATTTTTCTTTGCCATCCGTTCAATGTCTCCACCATGAGCTGTAACAATGTACGGTATACCAAACACTTTCTTTAAAAGTAGTGATAACATACCTGAAGGAAACACGTAATGTGCATGTGTAATATCGATTGATTTTCGATGCTTTAAGCCCTTCATTACCGTAGAAATGCCCCATTTAGCATATTTAACAATGGTGTTTTTCTTACCTGTGGCTGGGTTTGTATTCACTGCTATTTCAACGTCTAGTCCTGCCTTTTCAAGTGCTGTCACTTGGTTTTTCACAAAAATACCGAATGATAAATGATCAGATGTTGGATACATATTACTAATGACGAGTATTTTTTTCATAGACGTGTCACTGCCTTTTTCATTAATTCCTGACCATACATGGCCTCTTTATGAATATGTGTAGCAATTTGTTTCGTCTCTGCAATTGACTGCTCCCAATTGCTACTTAGCTTGCCAACTAATTTAGATAGAGCTTTCTCATCATCCTCTATATCCTGCATCTGTAAGCAACGATCCGATGCACCAACAAAGGACATAAAATCTTGCACTTTCGTATGATAGGATACTGCAATAATGGGAGTCTCAGAATTGGTCGCCAATATTAGTGAGTGTAAGCGTGTACCAATGATGATATCCTGCTCTGCTGTTACTTCAAGCAAACGTTCAGGTACAAGATTTTCCTCAATTATTTCTGTCTTTGCACGATGCTGCATTTTCTTTTGTATATCATGTGTTACGGTGACATCCTGAGGAAACTTTGTTGCAAAAAATGTAATGTGTACATTTTGCTCAGAAATGACTTGATCTAAATTTTTCGCCATACCTGTTACATATGCATCGTATTTTGCAACATTGCCTTCTGGCCAATAGTTTGCATTATAGTATGGAACGGCTGAAACACCAATTTTCATTGGCTTATCAGCATAGTCTTTGCGATCACCTTTTAACGTAAATGCAGGATCACCAATTACTTCAATCGGTTTTTTGACCCCGATACTTTGTAAAAGTTTTTTAGACTGAGGATCACGCACAGAGATATTTGCTGCATAACGACACATGACGCGAATACTAATTTTACCTGAGAATGTATCTAGTGGTCCTGCGCCGCATCCGTATATAATGTAGGGAATATTGCTTTGTTTCGCCATCATTGCGTATGTTCCATATAGATGGGCCTCACGTTTATAAAAGTCCATTAAAATACCACCACCACCAATGATGAGGAGGTCAAAATTCGAAACATATTGTTTGTTATTTCTATAAGTATGGATAAACGTTTTATATAAATTGCCCTTTTTATAATACAATGGATAGCTATGTACCCCATAACGCGCGGATGTTTGTTGTGTGTTATTACTAAAAACGGTAATGTCGTCACTCGTTACCGAAAATGTTTGTTTTACTTGTTGAAGAATGCCGTATAATATTGATTCATCACCATTATTATCATTGCCGTAATTCCCCACAATGCCTATTTTCATTAAAAAACATCCTTTTACTTTTTAATACAGAGATTATACCACAATTGCAGTTATTCGTTCTTTTTAAAAATAGTAAAAAAAAGGGGAGCCTCGAATATATACGAGATTCTCCCCTTTTCTACTGCCCTAGTGCTAATATTTTTAGTATAAACAGCATAAATATATTACTTCTTATGCCTCACTTTTAACAGTACGAAATATGATGCTAGGGCATAATTCCTTTTTATTTATGAATGGCTCTGTAAAGGAACAGACCAAAATGTGCTCGACTAATAGCTTCGTTTGGTTTATAAATGTTGCCATCGTAGCCTGTCGTGATGTTGTTTGCTGCTAATTGTTGTACATATGTGTAAGCCCAATGATCTTTTGGCACATCTTTAAAGGCAATGCTGCTTGTACCTTTTAATTGATAAGCAATTGCTACAATTTTCGCCATTTGCGCGCGTGTTAACGTTGCATTCGGGTCAAAAGTATTGTTTTCGCGACCACTCATAATCCCCGCTTCAACAACAGCCGCAATTTCCTTATAGTAAATGTGATTTGCCGGAATATCTTTAAAGCTTGGGTTTTTCACATTTTTTGTATTTAAGCCTAAAGCACGGCTAATAATAACTGCCGCATGTGCACGTGTAAGTTTGTCATTCGGTCTAAATGTACCATCGGCTTGACCTGTAATAATATTGTGAGACGTTAAATATTCAATCTCTTTATAGTAGACATAATTATTTGGAATGTCTTTAAACAGCGCAGGCTTCGCTACAGTAACCGTAGCAGCCATACTTTTCGTACCTAAAGTAGCGATGACTTTACCTGTCGTACCTGGATTTTGCGCTGTAAATTTACCACTACTTGTAATGGTACCGATATTCCCTTCTACTGACCATTCTACTTGCGATGGATTATAGACAATCGGCTTACCTGCATCATCTTTTGCATCAACCGTAAAGTTAACAGATTCGCCAGCACCTACTGTTTTAGAGCTTGGTGCAACATTCAGCGTTGTTGGCGCATCCACGACCTTCACTTGGTATGATTGCACCGCTGCACCGTCATAGCCGATATAGATTCGATCCGTACCAGCTTGTGTTGCTGTATAGTTCATACCATTAATTTGTAAAGTTTGGTTTTGAGACGCTAATGATAAATGGCCATCAAGTGGTAGTGTTGTATAGTTATCATCTAACACGTATTGCACAGCTACACTTGATGAAGCACCTACTAACAGCGTTGCATAATTTGTACTATTGGTAAATTTCATATGTGTTGCCTTGCCATTTGGCGCAGTACTCACTGCCTGCAACGTAGCAGATACAAGGCGTTGCGTATTGCCTGAATTGGATGGTAGATTCGCTAATACGACATTATTACTGCCGTAGTTTCGAATGCCCATTGTTGTGGAGCCACCGCCATCTAAGTTAATGGCTCTGTCGACACCAAGCGCCACTAAATAATTCGCAAGCTGTACCATGTTCATGCCTTTACTATGGCTTTGACGGCCGTCAACTGTAATAAAGTGTACTGTTTGTCCATTATTACTTGTCGCTACCACTGTACGTGGTGCAACTTCTTTCGCGCGAGAGCTAGAAGTACTCATCATAATGTAAGGTTTACCATCCTTTACTAAGTAAGGACCGCTCGCCAAAATAAATTGCGCATTTTGCCAAAGTTGATCAATGGAGAAGTTAACACTCATTTCATCGCCAACTGCTACATGGCTTAGCTTATTGTGCCAGTCACCGCCCTGTAAAGATACTACGAAACCTGTAGAAGGAATCGTTAATTTATCTTTCGAGCCATATGGTTTTATTTGCGTTACTTTACCAGTTAACGTTTGTCCAAATGTATTTTCGGTAATTGGTGACCCAGTGTCTACGACAATTTCAAAACCGTATTCATTTGTATCTGTTGTTTTACTATAAAACTGCGGTGTGTAAATAACCGCTTCAGAAATATTCCGTACACGATTTAAGCCTGACATTTCATAATTCGTTCCGTTATGAGAAAGTGTTATGTCAAAATCAAAATAATCAATAACACCACGACCATCAGATGTCATCCCAAACGCTGTCGGAACGTTCATATATTGGTCGGAACCGTTTGAAACAGTACCGCCGTTTAAAATAACATTATTTTTAGCTAGTAAAAATAACGGATAACCTTCTGACATATTATAAAAACTTGCATTAATAGCACCAACTACACGATTGCCTTCACGAGAATGGCGATTCGCATTTGCTACTGTCGATTCTTTTCCATTGACTGCTGCGGGCATCCCTAGTTGTACTTCCGTCGTTGGATCTCCAACATTAATCGTTAAATGATTAATAGAGTTTGTATAGGTATTGCTGTATGTATATTGGTTATACTGCACACCTTTTGAAAGTGGGTAATCCTTCTTTACTGTTTGAAATGCATAGGCATTTAGTGGACTAACAACAATCGACATCATTACAACTAACACTAGTAAAATTTTTGCTATTCTTTTCATTTTTTTCGCGCTCCTCAGTTAATGTAGAGCCCTCACCTTCCCTTCTATATTTTTCTTCTATTAGGTTATCAAAAATATGCCAAAATAGCTATGGAACCTTTAAGCTATTTTCCAGTTTCATATATATGGTAAAAAAACTATTTACATTGACGCATTTTACAAGAATACACATATTTGACCTTATCTCAACTCTCTAACTTTGGTAAAATGATGTTAAAGTTTAGGAGGTACAAAATATGAAAAAACTATCAATCATTGCATTGCTTATGACAGTAGTTAGCTTACTCTTTTGGCAACCCCAAATGGCTTCCGCTGATGAACTTTCAGGGCATGCACATGAAAATGGTCTGCGCTATTTAATTTCAAAAGATGCTTTAGTCCAGGATGCCAATGGCAGTTACCGTCCAAACGACAATGTAACACGCGGCGAATTTGCTTCCTATTTAGCAAAAGTAATGAAGCTTGAAGCAAATAACGGAATGGCGTTTACCGATGTTCCAGATACATATGTGTATGCAACCGATATTCAGCTTGCTGCTACAGCTGGCATCATCACAGGATACACAGACGGTTCATTTAAGCCAGATGCAGCCATTTCAAGACAGCATATGGCGATTATGCTAGAACGAGCTATTGATTATTTGAAAATCCCTAAAGGTACTTCAACGATTACGTTTAAGGATAACGCTTCTATTATTAAAGACTATCGTGCTGCCGTGGCAGTCGGTGCACAATTAGGCATTATTAACGGTTCGAACGGTTACTTTATGCCAGAAAAAAATGCAACTATTGGACAAGCTGCTACGTTTATTCAACGTTTAATGCTACTTGCAGGTGATGCTTCTGCTGACTTCTCTACGTATGCGATTAAGGAAATTGCCAATGGTACATTAGTCGGCAATCAAGGTTTTGCAAGTTTTGAAGCCGCTGAAAAAGCTATCACTAAAAATACACAAGTAATTGTTCAAAAAGATAAAATTGTCAAAATGTCTTCAGGCTATGTTGTAACAAATAAATATGTTGCCCTTTATTCTGAAACGATTAAAGACCAAATCGCCGTTGCAGGTAATACAGAAATGGAATACATCAGCAGTGATGCGACACAAGTAAAAGTTCGCTTAGCCGGTCAAGTTGGTTATTTAAAACAAGCAGATGTAACGTTAATTCCATTTTCATTAAGTAAAGGACGTGCTTACTACACAAACGAAAATGGCGAAATTAAGCACACATTATACGATTACACAACGAATAAATATTCTTCTAGCTATGTTTACGGAAAAGCACCTGCCTTCATGAAACAGGGCGAAAAATACTACAGCTGGAATGGCATTTATTTCACAAACGGCAATGGCTCTTCTAAAGGAGAAGCTTATAACTATTATCAATTTTTACCTGCTCGTGCAACAACACAATATACAGCAGAAGAAATCGATGGTTACATTATGAATAAGCTTGCCGAAGTTGAAAGTACAGGTGTTACCATTTATAAAGATGCTACAACGAAAAGTAAGCTCATCGGCTTAGGTAAAACATTAAAAGAGATTGAAGCTAAGTCACATATTAATGCCATGTTAATTTTGGCACTTGCTCAACATGAAAGTGCATATGGTATGAGTGACCATGCTCAAAACTTAAACAATCTATTCGGTTTATATGTATATGACACAAACCCACTGAACAAAAAATTCGACAGTATCGCTGCTAACATTAACGAACTGGTTGATAAGTTTTTACAACCAAACTATATTACACCGGGTGGTTCACCAGGAAGAAACTTTGCAAATGGTGCTGTAGTTGGTTCAAAAGCGCTTGGCTTTAATGTTAAGTATGCATCCGACCCATTCTGGGGGGCTAAAATCGCTGGTCACTATTATCGTGCTGAAAAAGCGTTAGGCTTTAAGGATGCTAAAAATCCATATACAATCGGTTTAACAACAACGACTGGTTTAAACGTCCGTCTAGACCCATCTACTAGCAATAGCCCGCTATTCACATATGCAAGAAGTGGCATGCCTGTTATTGTTATTAACGCAAACGTCAATGGCTGGCACGAAGTACTATCTGATAAGCTCCATACAGGCTCAGCTTACATTAGTAAAGACTATATTAAATTTATCGATACAGTGAAATAAGAAAAAGCGCCATCCAATCATGATTGGACGGCGCTTTTTTAAATTCTGCGATTCGGGAGCGGGATTCCGCGGTACATCATAAGGATTCCGCGCGGGGCACGGGTTTTTCCCGCGGTATATCATGGAGATTCCACGGGGCACGGGCTTTTTCCGCGATATATCATCGGGATTCCGCGATTCATGGCCTTTATTCCGCGATATATCATTGGAATTCCGCGATTCATGGCCTTTATTCCGCGATATATCATCGGGATTCCACGGGGCGCGGGCTTTTTCCGCGATATTTCATCGGGATTCCGCGATTCACAGCCGTTTTTCCGCGATATATCATCGGAATTCCGCGATATATCATCGGAATTCCGCGATTCACGACCGTTTTTCCGTGATATATCATGAGGATTCCGCGATTCACAGCCTTTTTTCCGCGGTATATCATCGGGATTCCGCGATTCACGACCGTTTTCCCGCGAAATATCATCGGAATTCCGCGGTTCACGGCCTTTTTTCCGCGATATTTCATCGGAATTCCGCGATTCACGGCCTTTTTTCCGCGATATTTCATCGGAATTCCGCGATTCACGACCGTTTTTCCGCGATATATCATCGGGATTCCGCGATTCGCGGGCTTTTTCCCGCGGTATATCATAAGGATTCCGCGATTCACAGCCGTTTTTCCGCGATATATCATCGGAATTCCGCGATTCACAGGCTTTTTTCCGCGGTATATCATAGGAATTCCGCGATACCGAAAATGAAAGGGCTATCCAATTAAGGATAGCCCTTCCTGTTAGTATCGTAGTTTACTTTGTTCTGTTTTAATTATTGCTGACGCAATAACTACAAAACCTAGCATTAATATAAAGATTAAATCAAGTAAGCCTGTATGCATCGACACTGTAAATAGTGTAATGACAAAGGCATAAGCAACTGAGTGGAAACTACGGATGCCAGCTCGTTTTACTTTATTATAAATTAATGAAATTAATACACCATATAATAAGAAGCCAATCGCTACAAGCGCGTAGCCACCATCTAGGAATAACTGTCCGATAAAGGTTGGCGTTGTTGTTCTCGTTGGACGTGTAATATATTTACCTTCATCCACACTTAATGAGTTCACTACTTCCGTTACCTTCATACGTGGTGAAATTTGCTCACCTGGAAGAATCGTATTAAAGATTCCTTTGTGAATTTCACCTTTTAAGTACCCCTCTTCTTGCGTGTACTCAATAATTTTACTTAAAACGATATGACCCGTTACACTTTCACCATTTATAGAACGAATCCATTTAGGTGTTAAATTTACTTTTTGTTCAACTGTTAACAGTTTTTCTTTTTCTGTTTCTGTCAATTCTACATCTGGTTGATCGCGATTATTAAATTCCTTCGTTGTATCTTCTGTCACTACTCGTAAGAAGCCAAACATTGAGAAAGCAACACCGATGACAAATAAAGCAGTCAGGAACCAAGTTAACTTTACGCGCTTCACAACATAGTGGAAAATAATAATTCCAGTAAACAGCATAATGATTAATGGCGTACGATAGCCCATTAATAGGAATAAGAACATAACAACAGCGAAAATTGCGCCGTATACAAATGCTTTTTTCCATGTCATATGCTTTTCTAAAATCATTTTGTACGATAACAACAATAAAATACCATACCATAATAATTGACTGAAGAAGTTTAGTTTTGGATCAAGATTACGACGATTAGATTCATCGGAAATTCCTAAACCACCACCAAAAATCATCATTAAATAAGAAGCTAAACCGATTAATGTTAGTAATACAACAAAGTGAATCACATATTTACCTAAGAACGAAAGCCCGAATGATGGGATTGTCCATTGTAATTTATCAATAATATAAACACCGATATAATAACAAACAAGTGCTACTAATACCGCTGGCAAAATTGAGACACGAACATTAAATAATTCAAATCGATGGAAATCGAATAGACTTGTAAAGAAATATAGCACTAATATAAAAGGTAAAAAGAAATACGGTGAAAACGTATCAATCTTATTGACCTTTGCGAAAACTTGCTTCAGTTTATTCATACATGTAATACATCTAAATAGATGTTATTGCCCTCCTCTATCATGAATCAATAGTTGTTACCCACTATTATATTCTTTAGTTTTCCCTACAAAAACAAAAGTTATTATATCATAAATACTGATAGACTTATAGAAAGGATTGAGTCAATTTTACATAAAACAGCACAATCATTTCATTTTCACCTAAATCCCTACTAACAAGTAAATATTTAGATGTATGATAAAGATAAATTACAAACAAGGATGTGGATTTATTGAAGAAATTAGCCATTGCACTAATCGCTGTTTGTGCTTGTATGCTTGTTGTACTGCAATTACCGACGCAAGCTCAAGCAACTACCGCAAAAATCGGTATTGTTTTCTCTGAAAGTAGTGAGAAATATGCCAACACTACGCACCCAGGTGGTACATATAATGGACAAACAGTCTCTCCGAAGGTTGACTATAGCTCAACATACAATAAGGAACTAAAAGCTTACCTTTTATATCAGCAACAAGGCTTCCATGTAGAGAAAATTTACGAAAAGGACTTAAGTCATTTAGAGAGTTTAAGTCAATATGATGCCATCGTCTTTCCATATACCGTGATGATGAATCATCAACAACGTGAAAATGTCAAAATGTACATACGCAATGGTGGCGGTGCTATTTTTGCGTTCCAAACTGGCCGAAACGAATCAGCCAAATTTCCGAAGGTTGGACAAATGGATCTTTCTCCATTAATTTATGATGTCGACTCATGGGTTATGGAATGGGATAACCTTTCAGAAGTTTTTCATTCACGCTTTATCGACGATATCGTGTTAGGTAATTCCACCATTAGTAATACGAATACAACGCATCCAATTATTCAAAATGCAACAAAGGAGCTCGGCAAAAGCACGCTTAGTCTAACAAAATCTGATCATGAGTGGGTTGAGATAATCAAGCCATGGCAAGGTGGCGCTGCTTCACCGATTTTATATTTTACAAATTACGATTATACCGACAAGCCACAAACTATGAAGAAAAATGCGTTTGGTGCTGCACACGCCATTGAGTACGGCAAAGGCAGAGTCGTACAAATCGGATTTAAAATTTATGATTACATTACAATAAATGAACAAGCAGCTTGGCAAGATAATGAAAACGGTATTGCCTACGCAACAACACGGGGCGACTTAGATGCTCAAGTATTTTTAAAGCACGCTTTACATTGGGTTGCCGAAGACCACGATAGTCAAGTGCCACGTCGCTATCATCTTTCTCTATCCTCTGACGGTGTGCAAAGTTATGTAGCGCCTTCTGGTCAATTCGTTTTCTACTCTACCGTAACAGTAAAGAACAACGGCAATGTGCCTGCTCGTGGGACGTTAAAAGTAGAGATTCTTGACGCAAACGATCGCGTTGTCGGTAAAGGACACGAGCGTTATATACCAGGTTTAGCTGCCGATGCGACAACAACGAATGCTGACCGGAAAGATATTAGTACCCATTCGGAAAAATATCAAATTTTTATGCCCGGAAATTTAGCCGCTGGCACCTATACGATACGAACTTCCTTTATAGAAGGTCGCGATGATCGTAAAAATGTTGACGAAAAATTTGCAACCATAGCAGAAATTAAAACGCTCACACGCACAAAAGGTTCCAACAAGGCTTCTATTGGAGTCGCTCCATTTTTTCAAGATGTGTCAGCATCAAATGGCGCTTATGATGATATTAAAAACTTACACGCACTTGGCATAGTAAAAGGTAGTAATGGAAAATTCAACCCACAAGGCACATTAACGCGCATACAAGCTACCGAAATGGTGTTACGTGCACTAGGTATCACCGCTTCAAGTTCAGCTACGTTGAATGCCAGTGATATTAAACCAGGCGACTATGGTTATGCTGTACTCGCAACAGGGGTACGCTATGGCATCCTTTCTTTAGAAGATGGTAAAATCAATGCCCACCAACCGATGACGCGCGCTGCAATGGCACATGCACTTGTAAAAGGCTTTAAGCTCCAAGGGTATGCTAAACATACATTTGTAGATGTTCCTGCATCACATATCTATTTTAAAGATATTCAAGCGCTCTATGCACTCGATATTACAACCGGCTATGCCGATCAAACGTTTAAACCAAGCAATACGGTAACTCGTCAAAACTTTGCTCAATTTGTCAATCGCACACTACATGCAAACGCTAAATAACTTTCGAGGTAGAGTTGATAGAATTCTTGTTTCGCGGATAGAAATCCAGGAATCGCGGGTAGAACCGTGTGAATCGCGGTTAAGAACTCTCTTAGCGCCATTTATAGCACGTACCTATAAAAAAAGAGCTATATCGTTCATAGATTGAACGATATAGCTCTTTCATATTATTGTTTTGCGTAGTATTGATAAATTCCTTTGTAGATAGCTTCAGCAAATAATTCGATATATTGATCGTCTGTCATTTTGCCTCGGTCTTCGCTATTCGTAAGGAATCCTAGCTCCACTAGAATCGCTGGAATTAGCGTGTTACGGATAACATAGTATTGTTGTTCTTTCACACCGCGATTTTTCATGTTTAAGTTATTAACAATTTGGTTATTTACAAAAGTAGCAAGATCTATATCTTCCTGATACATATCTCCTGTTGTCACAGCATAATATGTTTCAGTACCTGTTGCAGCGGTACTAGATGCAGAGTTTACATGGATACTCACAAAGATTTCACCGAAGTTTGCATCAGTAAAGTCTACGCGATCTTGTAATGATGGGTACGTATCACCTGTACGTGTCATCATTACTTTTGCTCCAGCTGCTTCTAGTTTTTGTCTTACTAGTGTACCAACTTTTAATGTAATAGCTTTTTCTGAATTGGAACCTACTACTGCTCCAGGGTCTTTACCACCATGACCAGGGTCAAGGATGATAATACGATTTTTCAGTGGATTACCACTTTGGTTTAATAGTTTTAAGTAAGATTTATGCACATAGCCTGTTTGACCATCAAAAGTAATTTGAGCCCAGTAGCCGCTAATGCTATTAACATGGACATAATCGCCTTTGCTTAACTTACCTAATACCGTAGAAGTAGAGTTTGCTTCTTTACGGACATTTAAACTATCAACTGTTGTACGACCTAGTAAGTCGCCTGCCACTGGTGGAGGCGTTGGATCTGGATTTGAAGGTTGTTCTACTTCCACATCCTCTGTACTATTGGCCACAATATATCCTGGCAAACCATTGACAACTGTTAAATAGTAGCCATTAACCGTTTTGTAGACAGGCAGTTTGACATTGCTATTGATTGTTGAAATGATTTTAGAAGACGAAGTAGCCTTCACATAAAGATTAATACCTTGTGTTGTTTTTACTTCTTTTTGCACTTTGCCTAATGCATTCCCGTCCGCATCTAAAAACTGAGCGTACGTTTTATAAACATAAGCATAAGCACCTTTATACGTTACTTTTAACCAGTCTCCTTCTACTGCATAGACTGATAGTTTGCCACCTTTATTGACTGTACCTACAATGTTGGTAGTAGAATTTGAATCTTTTGATTTACGAATATTCAAGCCATCAGTTGTTACTTGAATTAAACCAATTACCTGTGTTGTATCTGGAACAGCAGTACCTTTTACAGGTAGCTCCAAACGATACTTTTCGCTTTTTGCACGAGCAATGAATAGTGCGAACTGCGCACGTGTCACTTGGCTATTTGGATTGTAGTTTTGACCACTACCCTTTGTAATACCATTATAGTAAATTGTATTAACGTATTGAACGTATGGGTGTGTAATACCTACGTCAACAAAAGGCGAATCAATGTTTTCATATTCACTAACATCAAGCTTAAATGCCTTCGTTAAGACATAACTCATTTCATCACGAGTTAAAGGCTTGTTCGGTAAAAATTGTCCCTTTGTATTTGTTCTAAAGAACCCTAATTGAATGGCACGTTCAACGTAACCAGAAAGCTCTGTACCAACCGTTACATCTGAAAAACTCGACTTGCTAACAGTTAATGGTTTGTTACCAGAAGCGACAACTGCCATTTTGGCAACTTGTCCACGCGTTACGCTATTATAAGGCTTATAATACGTTTTCCCGTTTTCCGTATACCCTTTAATTACACCTAAACTAACTAAATAATTGATCTCTTCATAAGCTTCATGCTTTGGGGGTACATCTTCAAAACCACCACTTGCATTTGCACTATGTATCGTAAACATAGAAGCTGAAATGAATAAGACGCATAAGATAAGACTGATTTTTTTAAAGTACAATGTCTTATTTCCTCCCTTCATGTCTCGTGTTCTCGTGTTCATTTTAACAAATATTCACATGTAAAACTATCATTGTTTGCAACTATTCGACATTTTTTTATACCACCCCATTTCCTAAAGATTCATAAAAAGAAGAGAGCCTGCAAGTGCAAACTCTCCTCCATTTATACGTTATTTAAAAGAACTTCCATGCATTGCTTCACTTCAGACGTAGCCCTTGTCCAAAGCAAAGTAGAAATTGATTATTTATTTACTTGCTGAGCACGCTCGATAAAAGTTTCTAGTTGAGAAATTTTTAACATATCATTGTAACCGAAGTCACCATTGTCTTTTCCTGCTGTAATACCATTTGATGCAAGAATTGAAATATATTCTGTTGCCCAGTAATTTTCAGGAACATCTGCAAATGTCACCACATCACCTTTATGCTCTAGACCAAACGCAATAACTAAAACTTTAGCAATTTGTGCACGAGTCATTGGAGAAGATGGATTGAATTTGCCGTGATCATCACCTGCAAAAATGCCTAACTTCGCTACAGCGGCAATTGCCCCTGCATGTGCATAAGTTGGTTTAACATCTGCAAATGTTGTGTTTTTATCGGATGTATCTAAATTTAAAGCTTTTGCAATTTGCACAGCAACTTCAGCACGTGAAGCATATACTGTAAAATCAATTGCAGCTTCCTTTACTTCAGCCGTTGCCACTTTTGTTACTTCAGCTTGTTGTTCTTCGTCAAATTGTGCTACGCGTTTTGCACCAACGTAACGAGAGCCCCAATAGTATGGATCGTTGACATTAGAATAGCTAACACCTTTACCAGTTTGAGAGTGAATCATTTTACCGTCACCTATGTATATCGCTACATGTGAGATACCACTACCACTCGTGTTAAAGAAAAGTAAATCGCCAATTTGTAGATCACTCTTTGCAACCGCAGTACCTTGCTGATATTGTGAGCTTGATGTACGGTTCAATTTGATGCCTAAATCACTGAAGACTTTAGATGTAAAGCCCGAGCAATCTAACCCGCTAGTAGTCGTACCACCATAAGCATAAGGAATACCTAAATATTTTGAAGCTGTTTCAGTGACATCAGAAGGAGTCGCTGCTTCAGCATTATCTATTTGAATTGTTGAAAATAACATAAAAGATGCAAAAATCGGTAATAACCATTTTTTCTTCATTCGTTTGTTACCCCTCTCAAGGAACTTTTTTTGCCTATACATAGACTATCACAAATGATGGTATTTTAATTTTTCAATTGTGTAACGGTTTCGAATGATTAAAAAAACGTTGATATAACAACGTTTTTTGGTTTACAAACGCTAAAATATGGGTATTAATTAATGGGTATTACGGCTTTTTGTAACATTGCTGTAATATTAGCCATGCTTTGTTACAATAGAGTACTTCCGCGCTAAAGAGAAAAGTGTTAGATTGACTAGTCAATCTAACACTTTTTTGCTGTGCCGGTGTTTTCCGCAGGAGTCCCGTCTTTGCACCACTGCCTGCCGTACCGAAGAAAAGTTCGTTGCGCTTCTTATTACTTGTGCGTCTGTCCACGTATCGACACCATTTATTGTTTTAAAGTCGACTTTTGACCAAGTATGATGGGTATTTTTCAATATCTTCTATAGAAAATGATCACAACCCGCCTTAACATAGTCACTGTCTAGATGTTGAATAACTGAATTACAATGCTCAAGTGCCTCTTCGACATTTTTTCCTTTCGCTATAATGTAACGATGGCTGTCTTCTGCCTTGTGTCCGTCCTCTACTTGAATATGACATAGAGAAGCTATAATATTTTCATTCGTAGTTAGTTGCCCTATTTTTTTATACGGTTGAAAGCTAAAAAGGCGGATAGCTGCTGCAGGATACTTGTCCTTTAAATAGGATTCTTGCCAATCGTCCGTATAGATGGCATCTAAAGTCCATTGGATACTATCAATGCCGGAAACGAGTCGATGCAATTCAACAATGTGGTCGCCACCCGGTCTACTATGCGCTTCGATAATTTTAAGACCATCTGCAGTAATTTTGATTTCTATTTGGCACGGTCCAAAGACAACGCCTGTTAAAGTTAGAAAATCCACTACAAACCGTTCAATCTTAGTTAGTAAATCTTCCTTTAAAGTTGTTGGAGCACTATGTCCATATGCGACAAAATTTTGTCCCATATAATTATCTGTAATGCCAATTACGATGTGCTTGCCACGATAAGAAAACGTTTCAACACTAATCTCTCCCCCTTCTAGATAGTCTTCCGCAATTTGAGCTGTTGGATCTTCTCTATCCAGCAAATCGTATACTTCCTTTAATGTAGAGATTTTTTTAATGTTTGTACTGTCTGTTCCAATACACGGTTTAAGGATAAAGGGAAATCCATTTTCATTGGCGAATTCGATTAATGCTTCTTTCGAATGAATGAGTTTTACATTGACAAAGCTAAAATGATTACGGTTAAGGAGATGACGTAAGTTATACTTATTTTTAAATAATTTTATTTGTTCTGCTTGGTTATAGCTGTTGAATTGAAATTCCTCTTGTAATGCGACAACCGCAATTTGACCATCTCCCGAAAATGACAAAATAGCATCTACGGGGAATTGATTTAATATATATCCTACTTCTTTTTTTAATAAAGGAATATCTTTATAATTTATTTCACAGTATAGGTCTTCTGCATGTAATAATTCTTTTAAGTGGATTTTCTGTTTATTTTCTATACATATGACGTTTAAGCCTAATTTTTTAATTTTCTTTAATGTATTTACACTACAATCAATAACCATTATCCTTTTTCTCATATTTTTTCTCCTTTTACTCCGTTTGTTATGAAAAAACATCTTAAAAAATTAAATAATAGTTACATCTCTGTATTTGAAGTTTTGTTCATAATATCTTATTAATCGTTGCTTGCTGATCAATTAAAAGTGGGCTATGGCAGGTTTAATCAAAATTTTTAAGCAAATAAAATAAGGCATAGTTAAAAGGCCTGAGTCGATACAATACCGATTTCAGACCTTACCTTACTTCCCAATTAACAATTTGCATGTATTTAAAATTCCACAGTTGAAAATTTTCTAGCTAAAATTGTTTGAAGCTTAACTACCAATTAAGTCCCAAATATAAGTAACAATAGTAGAAGTGTTAACTGCTAAGATTTGTAATGCTGCCCACATAATTGTTCCCTCCTGCCATTTAATTTTCTATATTATCGTATCTTTTCTATTTTATTTGTTAAAATGTAAACAAAAGTTAACATTTTTTTAAAGGGAGACGTACATGAAAATTGGAGAATTAATTCGTGAATTGCGCGTACAGAAAAATTTACGTGCTAACGTTCTATATAAAGATTTACTAAGTAGACCGGCTATTGTTAAATTTGAACGAGGCGAAAGCGATACAACAGCTGAAAAATTTTTAGAAATGTTAGACCACTTAAACATTACGTTAGAAGAATTCAGCATCATTTATAATGATGGCAATAAAGACTTGGATTACCGAAGAAAGTATGTAGAAGCTTTTTATAATCGAGATGTAGGTGCGTTGTACTCGGTTGCCGTGCAAGTTGAAAATGAATACAAATTAACGAGCAATCATAAATTTTTGCATTATCGCTCGTTAATATTGTTATTAATTGATGACCTTCGCGGGACTGAAGAACATCTTAATGAAATAGAACTGCTTCAAGATTATTTAATGAACTGCGAAAGCTGGGGTTATTACGAAATTACATTATTCGCAAATAGTTTGAGCTTCTATTCAATAGAATTGATCGACCTTGTGTTTGAACGTGCTAAAACTACATTGCAACGTTATCAAAATCTTACACGCTATCGTAATGAAATTGCGTTAATGATTTTCAATATTTTAGAGAAAAAAATTACGTGCAAAGATGTCGCAGGCGCTAAAATCTATTTAGCAGAATTAGAAAATATTAAAGTAAGCGTCGTAGATAATATGTACATGCAAACGATGATTAAATTTTTCTCTGCCATTATTGCCCTTATTGACGGTGATCGTACGAAAAACAAAGCAATATTACAAATTATTGAAGTATTCTCTTTACTGGAGCTAAAACTGAAAGCTACCCAATGCCAAGAATTTTATGAAAAAGTGACAAGCATTTATCATTTAAACAATAAAGAGGACAACTTCTCCTATTAAGTGCCCTCTTTCCCTATTTATTGACTAGAAAACAACTGTACCCAATAGTAAATCCCTTTGGCATCTACTGCAATGGCCACACCGGTATTTGTATAATGTTCTCGCAAAATATAATATGTAGTGCCAGGCACTCAAACAATTCTCGAGCAATTCAGTATAAAATGGACTAAAGACAAACACTGATTTATTCGCGTTTGTCTTTAGTCAGATACCTCTTTTATCGGCAATAACATGTGGTTCAAATTAAGTAAGTAGCTTATCTATTACTAGTTTCGTTATATTCGGCATAATTTCCATTGTATATTTTAATTCCGTTCTTTCGTATCTGTTATGCGCATCATAACCATAAGGCCCAATATTGATTGCTGGAATATTTAAATCCCTAATTGCATTATAGTCTACAAAATGTTTAGTTCCCCAACTTGGATTATTGTTCATGACAGAATTAATGCTATCTTCATCGTCAGTTATTGCTACGCAGCTCATGTCACAGATATAAGGGAAATAATTTCTCTGCACTATTGGCTTATTATAATGTGGTTGCACTTTTGCAATTGCATCATCTAGAGCTATTAAAAGATTTCTTTCCTTTTGATTTTTTCCCGTCACCTCGACGCGTGGTGAATAAAGTGAAGAATAAAAAATGATGATAGCAGGGCTCTTATCCTTTGCCCATTTCCAAGTTTCTTCAACCACTCTTGCTGAAAACATACGTACATCTAGTTCTTTATTATTTAATAGGTTTTCTTTAAATTTCTTCATATGTTCTTTGTAGCGTTCACCATATTGTGAAATAATTGATTGCTCTAGTTCTTCATACAATAAAACCCTTCTTTCCCATGGCAATTTTGTATATTTCTGCTCGCTAATTTCACAATATCTCTTATAATGATTATTTAAATTTTTCACTACATTATCAAATGCAATTTCAGCCTGAGCTCTTAGTTTTTCAAGCACTTCTTTAGGAGACCAAGATTGCACAAAAAAGTTATAGTATACATATGAAGCAAGTGCTGTTTGAACGGTATATGTTTCTTTAAAATCTGTTTGTTTTAACGTGACTGGAGGCATAGGAGTTTCTCCTAGTGATTTATCGCATAGCTCAGGATTATATGCAATTTGTCTAGTTAACTCTGCTGCGATATAGTTAGGATCGAGCCCTTCAAAGCTAGACCCCACATGGCTTTCAGCGCCTGTTATAAGGAAAGATGGAAGTAGCTTTCCAACACTACCTTTATAAATATATCTATTTTCATCCCCTTCATACCTCGGCGCTACAAAATCAGAATTGATTAACGCTTCATAGTCAAATCCATATTTTTCTCTCATTTTTTTCAAATCTTGTAAACCTGATAATACCCCATGTGAACTATCTTCTTCGTCACACTCAGCAAAAAACACAATATTCCCTTTCAATTCTTCAGGATGTTCTGAATAATACTTTAGTAGATAAAAATTGCTTGCCACACCGCTTTTCATATCTAATGTTCCTCTGCCAAATAGCCATTCATTCGATTCCAAATGCTCTTTAACTAACGGAGGAACCTTTTCGTTTTTTAATGCTTCTTGAAGATTATTAGGAAAACATGCTTTCTCTTTCAGACTGTTATAATCGTCTATTCCTACCGTATCGGTATGCCCCATTAATACAACGGTTTTATCGCTACTTTCTTTTGTACCTCTTACAAAAGCAAATACGTTATATCTCTCAATCTCATCATCTACTGTTTGTGACGTAAACACATAGTCTGGATTTTCTTGAAAGTATGGAAGGTTTGAGATGGTTGTAGCAAGTGATTTTGAGATATCAATTTCACCTGAGGTATTTACAATACTTTCAATATTTACAAGATCATTCGTTACTTTTAATACTTCCTCATACGTTTTTAACATTCAAAACAGCTCCTAACTTAAGATAATTATGATAAAACCTGTTGTAAAAACTTCATTGTTCTTTCTTCCTTTGGCGTTTTAAAGAATTCTGTTGGAGGTCCCTCTTCAATTATTTTCCCATCCGCTAACATAATAACTCGATCTGCCACTTCTCTTGCAAAGCCCATTTCATGCGTGACAATCACCATTGTCATACCATCTCTTGCTAAATTCTTCATAGTTTCTAATACTTCGCCAACTAATTCAGGGTCGAGTGCCGAGGTTGGCTCGTCAAATAGCATTACACTTGGATTCATAGCAAGTGCCCTTGCAATAGCAACTCGTTGCTTTTGTCCTCCCGATAATTGTTCAGGATAATAGTTTGCTTTATCGGCAAGCCCAACCTTCGTTAATAACTCCATTGCTTTTTTATTCGCTTCTTCCTTACTTTGCTTTTTCACTTGAATCGGTGCTTCCGTAATGTTTTGTATAACACTTAAATGCGGAAATAAATTAAAGTGCTGAAATACCATACCCATATTTTCTCTAACTTTATTTAAATTTGTTTTTTCTATATGAATAATCTCATCGTTAATACTTATTGTACCCTCATCTAATATTTCTAAAAAATTCATACAGCGTAGCAATGTACTTTTTCCCGAACCACTGGCTCCAATTAAAACAACTACCTCTGATTTATTAATTTCAAGGTTAATATCTTTTAATACCTTCAATTGTCCAAATGATTTAGAAAGCGACTTCAACTTTATCATGCTTTTTCTCCTTTCCAACATCCATTCTGCTTTCCAGTTTATTGAATAACAGTGTGAATATTAGAACTAAAATTAAATAATATATGCCTACTACAAAGTACGTTTCTAAAGGCATGTAATTGTAAGCTTGAGCAGATAAGGCATGGTTAAATAATTCTGAAACCGCAATATAGGCAACTAAAGAAGAATCCTTTAAACCGATAATGAACTGATTGGCCAATGCTGGAATAGCCCGCTTAAAACTTTGTGGCAAAATAATTCGCCTCATTGTTTTAAAATAGGTCATCCCTAGTGAGCGACCTGCTTCCATTTGCCCTTTATCAATAGATTGAATTGAGCCTCGGAAGATTTCCGCAATATAAGCTCCAGAATGGATGCCAAGTGCAATAGCCCCTGCAGCAAAATCAGAAAGAACAAAAATACTAGAAATTCCATAGTATAGGAACATTAGTTGTACAATAAGTGGCATACCCCGAATAATAAAAATATAAGCGTTGGCAATTTTCTCTAATAGCTTAATATTCGAAACTTTGAAGAAGGCAAAAATTAGACCAATAATACATGCTATTAACAAGGAAACTACGGTTAACTCAACTGTCAAAATTGTGGCTTTTAAAAATTCAACCCCATGTTTTTGGAATATAGATGCTATATTCGTTAAAAACTCCATATAAATCACCTAACCTCTTTAAGTGTGTGGGTGTAGAAGAGATATTCTTTTAAGCAAGTATTAATTAACAGAATTTTCAAATTATTGTACCTAGTATTTATCTATAATACTAGGTACAATAATTTTAGTTTAGTTTATTCTAATAAATCTTTGCCAAACCATTTGGTACTTATTTCTTTATACGTTCCGTCAGCAACCATATCTGCAATGGCTTTGTTAATTGCTTCTAATAGCACTTGATTATCCTTATTAATCGCAACAGCAATTTCTTCTCTTTTGATTTCTTCTCCTAATGTTTGAATTTCTAAACCAGATTCTTTCATTGCTGAGATGCCTACTATTTTATCTGTAATGACTGCATCTAAACGTCCTGGGGGAAGGTCTTGTAATGCATAAATCTCACTAGGGAACTCTTTAATTTTATCTGTATATTTTTTAGCATCTTCTACATAAGTACTAGCTTGCATCACGCCGATTGTCTTTCCTTTTAAATCATCGAAAGATTTAATGTCATTGTTTTTACTGGAAATAAAAACTGTAGCTCCTGAGATATAATATGGATCTGAAAAATCAACTTGTTTCGCTCTCTCCTCAGTAGCTGTCATACTCCCAATAATTGCATCATATTTCTTTCCTCGTAATCCTTGAAGAATTGTTTCCCATGGATTTGTAACAGGGTTCGGCTCAAGCCCAATTCGTTTAGCTATTTCATTTCCAATTTCAACATCGAAACCAACCAATTTTTCATTTTCCTTATAGTTTAAAGGTTTTAGCAAACCACTCATGGCAAATGTTAATTTACCATCATTCACTAATTTCATATCGGATGTTGCGCTATTTCCTTCTTCAGCTTTTGTTTCGCCTTCGTTACTTGCAGATGTTTCAACTTTTGCATTTGAATCTTTTTCAGCACATGCCACCAACAATGAAGCAACTAACACTAACAACAAATAGATTAGACTTTTTTTCATCAAATACCCGTCCCCCTTGGTTTATGATTAAGCTAATTCTCCACCATCAATGGCAATTGTTTGCCCTGTAATATAGGCTGATTCATCTGAAGCAAGGAATGCGTATAGCGCTCCTATTTCTTTTGGATCTGCATGTCGTTTTAACGGAATCCCTTCGTTTACAACCGCTAACATCTCAGGTGTATACTCTGCCATTTGCATCGGCGTTAAGACATAGCCTGGACATATAGTGTTCACTCGTATTAACGGCGCCAATTCTAATGCCATTGTTTTGGCCAACAAATTAACGCCTGCTTTTGAAGCGTTATAATCTGCATAGAACGGATGTCCCGTAACACCATTTGTAGATGCAGTCATGAGTATAACGCCTTTCCCCTGTTCCACCATAATTTTGGCAGCCGCTTGCGACGTATAAAATACACCGCTTAGATTAATGCTTAAAACCTTCTCCCATTGTTCTGGATTAATATCTAGGAATTTAGAGCGAACGCTAATACCTGCATTCGCTATAAAAACGTCCACTCCGCCCAATTCCTCTTTAATTTTTTTAAAGATATTATTTACACTTGTAGGGTTACTAACATCCACTACATACCCTTTAGCAATTCCTTGATTTTCTTTTAGTGATTTTTCAATGCTTTCTGCATTAATATCTAAAATTGCCACTACAGATCCTTCTTCTACAAAACGTTGTGCGGTGGCTAATCCTATACCGCTAGCCCCTCCTGTAATCACTACTCTCTTCTTTACTAAACTACTATGCCTCGTTGTCATTCACACGCCCCCTAATGGTTACAACTTGTTATTTCCACCTCGTTTTTCACCTTTTCTTGATATACCCGCCATGAAATACACCATTTAGCAGGGTTATCTAAATAATCTGCTTCGATTAATTGATGAATGGTACTATTTTGTGGTGCATTTTTAACGATTTCAGGGTTTTCATACGCTTCTTTTGAAATCTGTTCTAGCGCCTCGATATATTCATCTAAGTCAGCCTTAGAATAAGATTCTGTTGGTTCTAGTGTGAATGGTTGTGGCACAATATATGGATGGTGACTCGTCCAATAATGTAAACCAAAGTCTGTCATACGGCGTTGTACATCCTCTGTTGTAACACCTGTTTCTTTCTCCAGCTGCTCCCAACTATAACGAACCTGTTCCAAACGTTGCCCTTGTACATATGGAACACTTGCACCACGAATTTTCGATACTTTACTGTATAAATAGTTATTATTGAGCACAGCAGTTTCTGCTACTGATTTTAATCCCTCTGGCCCTAATGCTCGAATCCAAGCATAGGAACGTAAGATGGTTTGAGCTACACCGTGGAAGGCACGTACTTTTCCAATGGAGTGCTCTAGTCGATCATTTAATAGATATTGATCACCATTTTTTTCAACAATCGGTCCTGGTAAATACGGTTTTAATTCTGCTGTAACACCTAATGCTCCCGTTGCTGGACCCCCACACATATGTGGTGCTGCGAATGTCTTGTGTAAATTAAAGAAACACATATCGAAGCCTGCCTCTTTTGCACGTGTAATTCCTAATAATCCGTTGGCATTCGCTTGATCGTAATAACAGATTCCACCTGCATCATGTACAATCTTTGTAAATTCTTTAATTTTTGCATTGTAAATTCCCGTATCCTCCGGGTTAGCTACAACGAAGCCAGCCGTTCTTTCAGAAACTACTTCTTTTAATTTTTCAATATCAGGGAATCCATTTTTGTCTGGATGTAAAGTAATAATTTTATAGCCCTTGACTACTGCAGTTGCTGCCTGAGAAGGATGTGAGAAAATAGTTGTAATAATTTCGTTTCGTTGTTCCGCCTCCCCTTTGACTTCAAAATATTTACGCACAATGGATGCCATCGCAAACAATGCTTGTGTACCACCACTCGGTTGGAAAGAGAATGCATCCATACCTGAAATCTCACGCATTGCTAAATCCATATTATGAATGATTTCTAACATCCCTTGTACTGTCCGAACATCTTGTAATGGGTGCAACTCCATTATTTTAGAATTACGAATGAGTAACTCGTTAATTTTAGGAATGTACTTCATTGTACAAGTACCTTGACCAATTTCCACATTAAAATCGGAACCTAATGTTTCTTGTGAAAGGCGAACATAATGCCGTAAAACACGTGCTTGACCGATTTCTGGTAAGTTCGGCTTACTTAAACGCTTTATATTTTGCGGTAGAACTGAAACGCCATCTCCTACAACTTCTACAACTTCTTGAGAAGCCTGTGGTACTTCCACTCCAACTTCACCTGGCTGATGCAGTTCAAAAATAATGGGTTCATTCCATTTAGCTTGATGAAAATCTATATTTACAGATTGTCTTTTAATTTTTAACATGTGAATACTCCTTTCTATCTCATTATTTCGTTACAATTTTTGATAAAGCACTTACGAGTTTGTCGATATCTTCTTTTGTATGCACTTCAGTCACACAATAAAGTGCCGACTGCCCATATTGAGGAAACTCTTTCGATAGATCCTTCCCTCCGAAAATCTTGTGCTCTAATAATTGAGCATTAATTTCTTCTACAGTTAACTCTGTATCATTAAAGTCGATAATAAATTCTTTGAAAAATGGCGATGTGATGCGTGAGCCTCTAATATTTTGAATTTTATTAAGCTGCATCACTGCATACTGACTATTTTGCATAATGGCTTGACCTAAATCGTACATACCATTTGGTCCCATTAACGATAAATACACGCCGGCTGTTATGCCCCAGAGTGCTGTTTGTGTACCTACTGATTCTTTCCCGTTTTCTCTATCAGCAAAAGATGTACGATCATAAGCTATGTCACCAAATCCATACTCTCCATCTTTGACAGTTGGAATGATTCCAAATAAGCGAGAGGGATATTCATTTACAAATGTTGGATTATTATGTGTGGCAATAAATCCTGCTTGCCCACCGCTGAAATTCATATGCATTCCTAGAGGTTGTAGGTCTCCACATACAATATCAGCCCCATATTGGCTTGGTGGTGCTAGAACACCAAGCGAACTTGGATCGACCCCTACGACCATAAGTGCCCCGTATTTTTTTGCAAGATTTGAAATCTCTTGGCCCTGTGATTCAATAAATCCTAAGTACGAAGGATTTTCAAAATATATTGCCGCGACATCAGTGGCTAATTTTTCTTCTAAATCGACTAAATCCATTAAACCTGTGTTTAGATTAAAATTCACATCTTCAAATTGTAATTGAGGTGTACCATAGTTGGTCATTATCTTTTTTCTTTCAGGTGAAACTGTATTAGCAAGTAAAACCTTGGAACGTTTAGTAATACGACTAGCCATACGAATGGAAGTAGCTGCCGCTTGTGCCCAATCAAATGTTGGGACATTGACTACTTCCATATCGACAAGTTCTGCCATAAGACTTTGATATTCAAATAAAGCTTGGAAACGACCATGGTCTTCGTAAGGTTCCCCTGCATAAGCAGTTAAAAATTCCGCTCTTTGATTCACCTCATCACATACTGCTGGTATAAAATGTTGCCAACAACCAGCTCCTAGAAAGTTAAGATATTCACTTGTGCTTATATTTTTATTTAATAATCCCTCAATATGTCGTCGTAGCTCTAATTCATTTAAAGCTTTCGGGATATTCATTGTTCCTTTAAACTGTAATTCATCTGGAATACAAGAAAAGAGTTCTTCAATGGAATGCACACCAATCTCGTCTAGCATCTCTTGTTTTACTTCAGGTACCATATTTGGAATGTATGGATGAACTTTTTTACTCATTTTAAATACCTCCTATAATTTTATGCTAATCCGCCACCATCAACGGTTAATGTAGTTCCTGTAACCCAAGCAGATAAACCGCTTGCAAGGAATAATACTCCCTTGGCAATATCTTCTGGTGTTCCTAATCTTGCCAATGGTCTATCAACCGCCGAACTACGTAAAAAGCTTGATTCTTCAATATTTAATTGTTTTGCCTCACCTCGAAGTAACGGAGTATCTGTATCGCCAGGGCAAATACAATTTACACGAATGTTCTCTGCTCCATGGTCAATAGCCATAGCTTTTGTTAAATTCACAACGCCTGCCTTCGCAGCACAGTAGGAAGCCGCTTTGTCTCCACCCTTTAATCCCCAGCCAGATCCTGTGTTGATAATACTTCCACCACCTTGATGTCGCATAAGTGGGATTAAATATTTGGAAAGTAGATACACCCCTTTTAATGAGACATTGATAACGGCATCCCAATCAGATTCATCTAATTCCACTACAGTTTTTCTGCGAATGATCCCTGCGTTGTTAAAGAGTACATCGACTTTTCCATGCTTTTCTTCTATTAATTGTGCAACCCTTTGACATTCTTCTGAATTCGTTACATCACATTTTACAAATTCAATATCTAACCCCTCCGCTCGAAGGTTTTTTTCTGTTTCCTTGCCTTTTTGCTGATTGATATCAAGAATAATTGTCCTCGTCCCGACCTGACTTAGTAATTTAGCAGTTGCAAGACCAATCCCCGAAGCCCCTCCTGTTACAACAGCAATCTTCCCATCTAATTCAAAGTAATCTAGCAAGTACGTGTACCCCCTTTTTTTGTTTCTCACTTTATATACTGCAAAAACCATGCCAAGTTTAAAAAGTTCATTTGACGAGATTCATAGATAATAACCCATTATTTTTTGTCACTTATGTCATTCCAACTACCATTTTTGTCATAAGAGTGCCAGGCACACAAACAATTCAGAATTTTGAAGTCGAAAAAAAACGTAAGCCACAACATTCTGCGAGTCAGCAGAGTTGCGGCTTACGTTTTGCCTGTCTTCTTATATATTGTCGCTCCCTTTCATATAGGCACTCCATCAATTCTCATACTTAATGCGACTTTAATTACTTTTTAATTTTCTATAAAGAGTCCTTGTACTGATACCAAGCTCTTCTGCAACACGTTCCTTGCCCGCAGCATCATTTCCGTATTCGGATAGCTTTTGATGTATTAGTTCCATTTCCATATTTCTTAATAGTTTAGGAGTTACGGGAGCATCTTGCATTTGATTATTTTCAATAATATAAGCTGGTAAACTTTCTTTAGTTAGTTGTAATGAATCCTCCATTACCATACTGTATTCTAAAACATTTTCTAATTCTCGTATGTTGCCAGGCCAATAATAAGCATTCAACTCTTCTAAAAATTCGTCTGTATAATCGTTTATATATTTACCTGTCTTTTGCTGAATTTTTTCTAGAAGTGTATTAATTAAGTACTCCAATTCCTCTTTCCTTTCTTTTAATGGTGGTAAGGATAACGGAATCACATTTAAACGATAATATAAATCCGCACGAAATTCTCCTTTCTTCACCATTTCCTCTAACGGTCTATTGGTTGCCGCAATCACTCTTACGTTTACCTTTCGAGGTTCAATGGCTCCCACTCTATAAATAAGACCATTTTGTAAAACAGATAATAATTTTGCTTGAAGATGCAATGGCAATTCGGTAATTTCATCAAGGAATAATGTACCTTTATCTGCGATCTCAAAATATCCTTGTTTTCCTTTTCTTCTTGCTCCTGTAAATGCTCCTTCATCATAGCCAAATAATTCACTTTCAAACAAAGTTTCTGGAATACTAGCACAGTTTAACTCCACAAATTTACCTTTATGTGTAATACTATTTGAATGAATATACTTAGCTAACAAACTTTTCCCAGTACCCGTTTCTCCAGTGATCACAATTGAAGATGAACTATTAGCAATACTTGTTAGTTTCGTTTTTATAAATTGAAAATAAGGCGCATCACCTAGTACATATTTTGTGTCAAATCTATTTTTTGCTTCAACCAATAAATACGATCCTTCATTATTGAGAACATTAATAACGATTTCACCTAAACGAGCTAACAAGTATTGATATTTCTTTTGTTCAGTAGAGAGTTTTTTTTCACCTTCATCAGTAAAGCTTACAAACGTTAAATAACCAAAATGCCGATCGTCTTTGACTAAGTTCATAAGTATTTCTACTTTGGAAGGACAATTGTTTTGAAACCTACATCCCGAACATGTTTTCATTTTTCCAGGTCTCTGCACGTATTGAAACGGCTCTGAGTAGTACTTTTGGAAAAAAGGTAAATGAACTTGCTCCCCTTTTCTTTTTCTATAATCATCTGTGGCTATAATTTCACCTTTGGAAGTAAAATAAGCTACCTCCACTTGTAACAAGTCGCCAAACAACTTAATGACCGATTGAACTAGCTTTTCTCCATTTAACATAACATCGTCCTCTCAGAAATAAAGTGAGACATCAAAATACTACATTAAAATATCCTTAGTTTTATAATTCTACTTTTGCTAGTTTTCTCTTTAGTTCACACTTCATATGTACATAAATTTCGCAAAAAAAGGTTCGTTCCTTTAAAAATCGTTCAACAAATTCAGACAAGCAAAGTCGAATATTATCAAAAATAGAGAAATGAGGCGTATCAAGCTACTAGTATGGAGACAGGTCTTAAGTTTTTGCCATAACAAGCATAATAAAATAAAACCCTCCAAGCTTGGAGGGTTTCAAAGAGTAAATATAAAATAATTGCGGTTACAGATGCTCCTTTTTCGTCGTGCTATTCCTGCAGGAGTAGCACTAAAGAGATTGCCTCAAATAACGTTTCCAGTGAGACAACTTAATTTGTAAGCCCTGTAAATACGAAGTGGCGAGGTGATATTCTATGGCAAAACCTTCTTCACTTGCCCGCTTCTTTATCCCTATTTATTGACTAGAAAACAACTGTACCCAATAGTAAATCCCTTTGGCATCCACTGCAATGGCCACACCGGTATTTGTATAATTTTCTCGCAAAATATTATCACGATGTGACGGTGAGGCCATCCATGCTTTTACAGCTGCCTCTGGGCTTGGAATATTTCTTCCGATATTTTCACCTAAGCTCGTATAAGGGTAATCGAATAATGTCGCTAAATCCCATGGCATGCCGTAGTATGGTGATTCATGCTCAAAATAGTGTCGATTGACCATATCTTGTGCTTTAATAACGGCAACTTGTGTTAAAGCTTCATCAAAGCTCAGCACTTGTAATTTTCTTTTTTGTCTTTCGATATTCACTAACCTAATAACATCCTTAGACATCGCGAGTGAATAGTTCTTTGTTGGAATATAGGATTTCGACAAATAATCATAAGCTACTTCCAAATTTGTCAGCGTCGTTGAAAAGTCCAAACTTCGCTCCACTAAAGAAGCAAATTGTGCGCGTGTGACCATTTGATTAGGGGCAAATTGTTTTGTATTGATTCCTTTAATAACACCGACATCTGCAAGTGATTCAATATAATCTTTTGCCCAGTGCCCCTCCGTTACATCACTGAACGTACTATTATTGTGAGAGTCGACCTCAATTTTATATGCAAGCGTTAACATTTTAGCGACTTGCATACGTTTTAATGGTGCATCAGGATTGAAGCAATCGCCATTTTGTAAAATACCTAACTCCACAAGTGCACAAATTTCCTTGTAATACGGATGATCCGCCGCTACATCTTTAAAATTAGCCGGCGTTGTCATTGTTAATTGCATCGAGCGTGCAATGGCGGCAGCTGCTTCGGCTCGTGTAATCACCTGCTCTGGCTTAAATGTTCCATCCTGATAAGTAGTCATATATTGTTGATCCAACATGTGCTGAATCGAGCTACTTGCCCAATGGGAAGATGGAACATCCTTTGCCACCTCTGCTGCTGACGCAACGTCCAGTAGGGTTGGTAAAGGTAAAGCAGATGGTGTAGCCAGCAAAATAAGCGACAATCCGATAATTTTAGATACTTTTTTTAACATAGCTACCTCCCTTTATATGTATAAATATTGTTCTATACCCACATTATTATATATATAAACATACCATTATTACCTGTTTTTTCCTACAACGTTTTAAAAAAAATCACTCTATAAGGTACTTTCTTTCCTAAGAGTGATGGTTGTATGCTATTCAACCCCAATAATGTAAAAGCCATCATCGTTTTTTTGTAAAATGCGATAAAGGAATAATGCCATTTGACCACGTCGTACATCCGTATATGGTGAAAATGTTGTAGCGCTAGTACCTGTCGTTATCCCATAATTTAATAACGTCTGAATATAACGATCGGTTTCCATATCTTTAGTAAAATCTGTAAAAGGTGCAGATAATGATGTCGCTTGTTGTAAATGAAAGCCTAGCGACAGCATTTTAGCCATTTGACTTCTTTTAATTGAAGCATCTGGATGATAATGACTCCCTTTTTGAATAATACCATTCGCCGCAAGTGCTGCAATAGATTCATAATATGGATGTGATGTAGGGACATCACTAAAGCTAGGATTGTCAACATTGTCTGTCTGTAATTGCAATGCTTGCGCTAAAAAATAGGCCGCTTCCCCACGCGTTAATGGTTGATAGGGGCTAAATGTAGTTGACGTTGTACCAAAGACTATACCTTTATTATATAACTCACTTACTGCATTATATAACTCTGTCTCTTTTTTTATATCAGAAAATGGCATTGAAGCAGCTTGTGTAGGAAGGACTGCAATACAAGGTGCTATAACTAATGCCGTCGAAAACGCCAAGAAGTACTTTTGCTTTTGTTTCATTATCCTTTACCCCTTTCAACAATGAAAAGAGGGACATGCCCTCTCTTCATTTGTTTATTATAGTCCTAATGCTTTTATATGCTCTTCTAAAATGCGGTAGTTATAAACTAAATCTTGTTGCTCCAACGTTAAAGAGCTATATAATTTTTGCGCAGCTACCACTTTCTTTTCAAATGATTTATTATCTGGATCAAGCTCGGCAATAGCATTCACTACTTTTAACACGGTTGCTATATCTTTTTCTGCATTTTTTAACTTATCGTAGTTAATAACTTGTCCTCTCACTTTGGAGTCAAGCGCCTTATACGCCGCTACGGCATTCGCTACATCCTGAATGTACGTACTCGATGTTGGTGAAAGGTTCGCGATTAGCTCTACTACTTTCTTTACTTCGTTCATATTTTTCTCTGCTTCAAGTAACAGTGAGTAGTTAGATACTCTTTGTTTATCCGTTGTGTTAAGGCTATCGTAATCTTTACGCACTGACTCAATCATCCCAAAATACAATTTATCGCTTGGTTTTAAAGCCGCAATACTTTTGTATACTTTAATCACATTATCTAAAGACAGAAGTAGCTGCTCATTATAAACGTATTTGCGTTGTGTAGCTGTTAGATTATCATACGCTTTTAATATTTTTTGATATTGGCTGTCCATATTTTTTGAAGTCATTAGCTTATCAATTTCATTAATTACACTAATAACTGGTTTAATCAGTCTTTCTTGGTCTTGTAATGTTTTATAATTTTCAACTGCTAATTGCTGATCTTTTGGCAATGCATTATAGGCTGCACGAATTTCCTCAATACGTTTTACATATTGATGTGGCTCAACATACGGAAGCTCATCAATCATCCGTTGCACATTTCCTGCACCTAAAATACTCGTTTCAGCCGCTTGTAACAACTTATAGTTTGTGACATACTGCTGCATCTCTTTACTAAGGGCATCATATAATGCGCGCGCCTCTACCGTATCAGCTTGGAACGTTTTGCTCGATGCTTTCAGCCTACTAATTAGGTCGATGACATTGGCTAATGGTTCATAGCTTTGTAGAGTGGCAATATTGTTAACAAACGCCTTTTGGTCCTTCGTCAATTTATCATATGCTTTACGGGCTGCACTAACCTTACTCACAAAGCTGCTTGAGCTTGGATCTAAACTATCTATTTGTACCATGACAGATAAAATCGGTTTTACTTGTTTTTCACGGTCTGTTAACAATTTAATATTTGAAACAAGCTTCTTTTGCCCTGTTGATAGTTTATCGTAGGCAACACGAGCATTCATTAGTTTCGTTAAGTAGTCTTCTGCTGCAGGATCTGCCGCATCAATTAAAGCTATAACTGTGCTTGCAGAAGTTAGCTCCGTTTCTGCCGTTACAAGCTTGTCATAGTTAATGATTGCTTGCTGTTTTTCTTCTGGCAACGCATCGTAATTCGCACGTGCCGTTTTTAAATCGTTTAAAAATGTCTTGCTCGTTGGCTTCAATGTTTCGATTAAGCCAATTAACGATGCCACATCTTCAACAGCTGTTAACTGTTCATAGTTTGTGACACGCTTTTGGGAAGCTGTATCTAAAGCATTGTATGCTTTACGCGCCGCAATTACCTTTTTCGTATAGTCTTTATTTGTTGGATTTAAAGCAGCAATTAAATTAATGACTTTTACTACATTGGCATTGTTTTTCTCATATGACGTTAATGTTTTATATTGCGTCACTAATTTTTTCGCATTTTTGTCCATTGCTTTATATTCAGCAGATAATGCCACTACTTTTGCTACAAATGAAGCATCCGGTTCATTCGCTAAAGCGATGATTTTATCATCGAACTGCTGAGCAGTTTCGATATAGCCTTGTGCAGTTGTAAGCGCTGGGTAGTTCGTTACTAATGCTTTCCCTTCTGGTGAAAGTTTCGCATAAGCTTCGAGCAATTTGGCTACTGTTTCCTTGTAGTCTTTGCGTGAAGTACTTAAAGCTAGTATTGGATCAATGATGTTCATTGCCTCTACTTTGTCTTTTAAGCTATTGTTTTTATAGCTTTTTACAGACTCTTGCTTTTGAGCATCTAATTTTAAATAGGCTGTGTTAGCAGCTTTCGCTTTTTTTGTATAATCTCTCGCCGCAGGATCTAATTTTTCAACTAACGTAATAACATTTAACACTGCTTTATGTGAACTTTCCCAGCTCGTTAACTCAGATAAATTGTTGACGATTTTTTTGACACTTGCTGCGTCGATATTTTGCCCTTCCGGCGTATTATATGCTTTACGTGCCTCATCAATTTTGGAGATTTTATCGTCCGCTGTAGCAATGCCCGCAATAAGCGTTTCTATTGCTTCTGCAGCTGCTATATTTGCCTCAGCTAATTCGAGTTCTGCCTTATTGATCACAAATTCCTTCTTAGCAAGTTTATCAAAATCCGTTCTTGCCGCCGCTACTGCTACACGATACTCATTACTATTGGAAATACGCAATGCAGTAATTTGCTTAGACACAACGGCCGCCTTTTGGTATGGTTCTAAATCGCCATAATTGGAAACTAAACTTTTTGTCGCTTCGTCCTTTAAATTGTTGTAAGCAGATTCAATGGCTGTAACAGCACTGATAAAACTTGCGGCTGTTGGGAAATCTGCTGGTGTTTTAGCTACTAATTGTTCAATGCTAACGCGTACTTTATCTGCAACAGATAAGTTCACTAGCACATCTGTATATTTTTTATAGGGTGTTATTGCGTCGTTTTTCGGATTGTAGGCTGTAATAATTTTCTTTTGGTCTGTTGTTAGTTTGTTAAAGCTTTCCGTAACAGCACTTGCCGCTTGTTCAATTTGAGTCGCAGTTGATGACACATTTTCTAGTGCGCTCACAAAAGCATCTAATTTGTCCGTTGTTTCTTTTGCTACATTAGCATCGTCCGTCATTTTTGTAAGCTTGGCGATATCTGCCCCGTTCTTTTTAAAGTAGTTGTTCCGTTCAGACACGTCATAACCGTATTGTAGAGAAGTGCCGCGAACTGCCGAGACAATTTCTTTGGCATCATTGGCTAATGCTGTATTGACTGCATCTTTAAAAGTTTCTTGAACAGCAAGATAGGAATTTGGTTGCAACGTAGAACCTAAGAATTCATCATAAGCTTTCTGAACTTCCTCAACTTCGACTATAAACGTTTTGTTTGTATATGATAGGGTATTAATACTTTTAGCAATCTCGCTTAAATTTTTAAGGAAAGCTCGTTGTGCGACTACATAATTATACTTAGCTGTAATAAATGCAATCTCATTAATACTAAAATCCTTATTACTCAAAACTTTGACATCGCCATCTGCAATGACCATGTCATTTGCTGATGATGTTTCTGACAGTTTACCAAACTGCTCAATCATTTTATTTCTCGTTTCTATTGCTGCTACGGCATTCACATAAGCGACTTGTTCAGCTTGTGTTACCGTTTGTGCCTGTGCTTCTTGTACATTGGCAAGTGCCGCTGGTGTTAATAAAAGGCTTGTTAGGACACCTACTTTTAAAGGTTTCTTCAACTTGCTCATCCTTTCTGATTACGTTATATAGGAACATAGATATGTATCATTTATTGCGAATCTACTATATTAAGTATCGGTAATCATCACTTGATTTCAAGCTATTCTCGTAAACTCACGAACTTCCTTTACTAACTTACAGATAATTGCTATTTTTAGATAGAATAGACTTTTTAAAGGAAGTTATTGTTAGAATACTATATAATTATGGTAGACGCATTTATCCCGCATCGGACGGTAAATTTTTAGCTCATAAAAGTCCCGCGATATTGAGAAAATTCCTTAAAAAAACTAGCATTTATACTATGTCATTCATGTGAAACTAGGTGTATACTACATCTTTAATATTTAATTTACTAGAAAGGGAGCTAGATATGTTTTATCACTACAAGTTTTGGCATAGCTTAACGCACCCCACGATCTTTACACAGGCTATGGAAGCAGGAGAAATAAGAGGCTATAAAAAAAGAGCCATCACGGTTTTCATACTCTTTATGCTCCTTTTTGCGATACGAGAGTTTTGGGGAATGGGCACTGAAAGCTTAACATCTTTATTTGCAATGAATCAGCAAGATGAATATTATACAGCCCGTTTGCTGTCAATGGTCGGAGCCATTGTTTGGGGAATTATTTATTATTGCTTCCACTATTACGGCGTTACATATATTTTATATTTATTAACGGACATACCTTATAAATGGATTCAAAAAGTGCAACTGTATGTGATGGCATTTTTACTGATTGAAAAGACGATTTTATTTGCCGTGTTCTACGCAGTTGGCTACTCTACAACGTTCTCCTTCTTGTCACTTGCCCCTGCTGTTCAGCAAGTATTCGATAAGGATGTTGTGTTATTTATTATTAATCAATTAACCGTCACAACTGTGCTCACAATTATTGTGCACTTTACGTTCCTTTCCAAGTGGGAGGAAGCGTCCGATCGTAAAGCACTGTTAGCTAAAATTATTGTACTGCAAGTGTTAATGGCTGTTTTTGTTGGACTGATTAGCGTATTACCACTACAAGAATGGATTACAAGGGGGTTAGGATGATGCGCTTTATTAAATCCAGACCTTGGACTAGCATTAGTATAATCGTGATAGCACTACTAGTTGGCGTCAATGCCTTTTTCGTTTTCAAAGACAATAGTAAAGTAGCACGTTCGTATTTCGTCGATGAATTTCAACGAGCTACTACTGGTGACCGCGTAGAAACGGTGAAAAAGGATGCTATTGTTGCACCCGCACAAACGTATACAATTGCGGCAGATGCCAAAAGCTTGTCCGCTGTAAATGTGAAGCGAGGACAGAACATTACAGCATCAGATTTACTTGCTACTTATAAGACAGAGGAAGTTGACGATGAGTTAACGAAGCTTGAGGCTGAACGTGATGCTTATGAAAGCGAATTAAGCGATTTAGAATCTGCTTTATCCGACGTGGAATCCGATTTTGGCAGTAAAGCTAATCCTAAAAGTTCTATTAATACCGATCAAATTAGCGATAAATTAAATGTCACAGTTAAATTAGAATTAGCTCAGCAAAATACACCTTCTACGGCAGTAGCTATTTTAAATCGCCATATTGCCGAGACTACTCGTCAAATTGCGGTCTTGGATGCACAAATTGCACAAATTCAGGCGCGCCAAGGTGTTATAAGCCCAGTTGACGGCGTTATTTCTAATATAACGGATGAAGCTGGCACCGTAACTTTTGAAATTTATTCTACAGAAAAAGCAGTGCTTGCTTACTTATCGGAAGATGAATGGCAAAAGGTTGCGGCTGGGCAAAGGGTCGATATTGACTTACAGCATGTTAAAGATGAGCTAACTGGTGTTGTCCTTGAAAAGCAAATGATTGCAACAAATGAAGACACACTATGGGCAAATGAATTAGCCAAAACAGCGAAACTACCGCAGCCAACGAATTATGAAGTAACGTTACAGCAGGATGATTTATTAGAAAATATTCCGTTTTCAACAGTTGGCCAAGCTTCGATTGTCGTGAATGAAGCTTTCGATGCGTATAAAGTGAAGTCTTCTTGGGTCAAAAAAGTAAAAGGTGCTAAGAGCATTTATATTATCGATGAGGATGGAAAAATCCGTCTTGAGGATATTGATGTTGCCTTTACAACAAAAGATTCAACCATTTTTACAAGCTACTTCGATGAAGGCACACCAATGCTGCCAAATGACAAGCGCAATATTTTAGCCCGTACTTTCTGTTCAATGCCTGTGAAAAAAATTGACTGGCACCATTTCAAAGAAGTCGGTTGGAAAGATTACGTTAAATATATTATTTTTTAATTAGCAAAAGTGTTAGCGTGACTGTTGTCACGCTAACACTTTTTTGCTGTTGAATTGTGTGAGAATTGTGTGAGTGCCTGGCACGCGAACAATTCAGAATTGTTCGTGTGCCAGGCACCGATATTCTTCTGCTTTGTCCTGCAGTCCAAGTCGTTCATAGCAAACAGCTAATTGACTATACGGAAGCCAAGTCCAAGCTGCATGTTCAACTAAATTCCCTTGCATAGCCTTGTTTTTCACGAATGTCGCTTGTTCATACCAATAGATGGCTTGTTCATATTGTTCATCTTGCAAAAACCTCGCACCTAAGCGACAACAAATTTCTGGGCGTGGCATACCATAGGCTAATGGTTTAACTAAAAAATGTAACTGTTTATCCCGCGCTTTTAGCTTTTCATAACAGTCTGCTAAATTTAAATACGCAGCGATTTCATCTTCAATCCATCCTTGTTTTGTAGCTAAAAATTGCTTGTATTTTTCAATCGCTTCTTCGTATAACGCTTGATCTTTACATTCATTTCCATAGTAAAACAAATCACGTGCAGAAAACGGCTTTCCTTGCTCTTCGCGCTGTTTATAAATGTTCATATTACGATCTGTGTGCGCTTGTTCTTTGCGATGTGTAATCGCGATATTGCTTTGAATAACAGTGCCATGGACGGACAAGTATTCATGTACTGCCCCAACCCAATTAAAATAACAAGAACGTTTTACGAGCCTGTTTCGTTTCACACTGTATGTCGGATTGCCATGCTGATCGACTGCTAAAAAATAGTCCATTATTACACTATCTGCTTCAATATTCGCAAGCTCTTTTTTTAAATTTAAAAAACGTTGTCTTTCCCTTTCCTGTAAAACATCATCTGCATCTAGCCATAAAATATAATCTTTTGTCGCTTTGCTAAATGAAAAATTGCGTGCTTTTGCAAAGTCATCGACCCACTGAAAATCATAAATGTGATTAGTAAAGTGCTTAGCAATTTCTTTCGTTTTATCGGTGGAACCTGTATCAATAATAATGATTTCATCCACTAATCCTTGTAAGGAAGATAAACACCGAGCTAACACTTGTTCTTCGTTTTTAACAATCATACATAAACTAACTGTTACGTTTTTTTTATACGGGATAATCACTTCATTTTTAAATGTTTCCGCTCCGAGTAAATCGGATTCCCGGTAAATATGAAATGCAGGCAAACGAGTATCGACGAATAACGGTATTTCCAAAGCGGAAGCTCTAATACAAAAATGTCGATCTTCCCCCCAAAAAGATAAATTTTTTAACTGCTTAAAACGCACACCTTTTAAAAGTGCTTGTCGACTTATTAATGTACAAGCCCCTAGCCCCCCAACTTCGTAAACACCCGGTACTTTTAACATCTCTAAAAAAGCGGAAGTTCGATTAGCGATTTCAATAGCATCTAATTTTTCTCCATTATTTATTTGATATAACGTATATTCATCCATCATCCAAACTTGTGGTAGCGCATCGTCATTTTGATGCCATTGCGTCCAAAATATATTTGAAATAATATCTTTTTGTTCATTCCATAAGTTTTGTACTGTATTTGGAACCAATAGTAAATCAGAATCAATCAGCAACAATCCATCATATTGTAATTGGATGGCATGTTCAATAATAGAGTCTTTCATTTTGGCGACCTTTTCAATAAGTGAATCTGTCCAATAATGAGTATGTTCATCCTTCATATATAGGTCATTATTTTGATCATTTTTGAAAATTGTTACGCGTTCGATTTTGGATTGGAACAATGCTAAAAGCTCCGTTGATTGCGGATCGTCATTATCATCGATAAATAAAAAATCCACCTCAAGTTCTTGTTGCTCTAACGATTGAAGTGAAAATAGAAAATAAGCTAAAATAGAAGGCTTTTGTCGCACAGGACTGGCAATTAAAATGCGGGGTTTCATAGCGTCCTCCCTTATCGGACATATTTATAAAATGAGGAAAATTAGTCATCGTTCTATCCATATTCATATTTCACAAAATATGTTACAGCTACGATAAAAAGCCCTTCGTATGGTTAAATGAAGCATTACCATACAAAAGGCTTTAATTAGGTATCATGAGTATTTGGCGATATCTCCAAGGTTAGTGGCGATTCCCATGGTTTTTGTGGCGATTCCCGAAGTTTTCGTGGCGATTCACCTGGGTCACCCGCGATTCCTAAGGTTCTATCAGCTATTTCTCAAAGGTTACCCGCGATTCCCTGGGTTTTATCAGCGATTCGCACGAGCTTATCCGCGATTCACCATGCATTTTCCATATCTTGCTGTGTTGCTAATTCATAGTACATGGATGATATTCCGCATAACTCGTACATCATGCCGTGCACATATAATTTTTCACCATTTGTACCATTTAGGCGAATGGCAAAAAGAGCATCTCCATTGCCTACTTTTTTCAGCGTTACACCGTCAGCTGAATGTTCAACATCTACAATTTTGTCATCAATCATTGCCCCAGTGTATTGCTCAATACTTACATCTTTTACGGTAAAGCCAATGTCACTCGTTGCAATAAATGCACTACTTTTTTCAAGAGCTGCTGACGTGTACATATCATAGCCATCCGTTTCCGCTCGAATGCCTACGCGCACGGAATGGCCTTTATCATCAGACAATGTCGCGATATAGTCCCCTGCTTGCAATAACTTCAACTCGTAATTGCCGCCTTGCGGAATGC
Source organism: Lysinibacillus sp. 38-6 (assembly GCF_046245175.1). Taxonomy (GTDB): domain Bacteria; phylum Bacillota; class Bacilli; order Bacillales_A; family Planococcaceae; genus Lysinibacillus. The sequence goes on along the minus strand of NZ_CP176417.1, from coordinate 3,965,328 downwards.
TTTCTTGCTCCCAACCATCAAAATTAAATGGTTGATACACAAAGACTTTTTCACTCACGTCATAACCTTTAGCAGTCGTTAATTGAATATGAATTGGATCAAAACCTAACTCCTCTTCAAACAACAGTGCTGTGCCAGGTGTTATTTCATCCGTTTGCTGACAATTAAGCTGAAGCTTGCCGTCAACTTCGGTTACAACGACTTTATACTTTTGGGTTTCGACGACCTCATAGTTTTCATCCTGATCGATATTGTAGCCAATCAACATAAAGTAGCCTGATCCTTCTCGCAATGCCTCCACCGCTATGCCATTCGTTGTATGGTGAATTTTGAAAAATTCATGTTCACCATCTGTCGCAACATTGTCATAAGAATAAGCATCCAATTGACTTGCACCTAAATCACGAGCAGAAAACTTTTGCATGACACGTTTTGCTTGCATCGTTTCAATGCGCTGAATAAATAAGGCTAGCTGCGAACGCTTCACTGTTTCTTTTAAGCCAAATGTAGTCGCTGTAATTCCTTTTGTAATATTGTGTTCAAACAAAGGACCAACCGCATAATAGGCATCAGAATATTTCACAATGTCTGTAAACGGTAGTGTCCAATCATTTGTATCATTTACTAGTTGATAAGCAGCCGTTAACATCGTCGCTAACTGCTCCCTTGTAATGGCTTGATTTATACCGAAACTACCGTCCGCAAAACCGGAAGCAATTCCTTCACTGGCTAATGCCGCAATCGCGCCATAGTATTCATCACTTTGTTGAACATCCGTAAATTTCGGATCTACCACATTTTGCGTATCTAGCGCCAATAAGTTCGCTAAAATTTTAGCAACTTGTCCACGTGTCACATCCGCAAACGGCTTGAACGTACCATCTGCATAACCATTAATAATGCCTCGCCCGGCTAAATCTTTTACCGCTGCACCATACTCTTTCGACATATCCACATCGCTAAACCCTTCAGCCGCCTGCGCTGTCGGCACCACGACAATAGCACTTGTCGCTAATGCCGCAACCATTGCCCCATGAAATAAACTGTTTCGCTTCATCCGCTCAACCCCCTACACATTTTATCTATCATACTATGATAATACGTGGGATTAATAGGAAAAGTTTCATGTTCTCCCATAGATGTCATGCTTTATAAACAAAAAACTCTAGCCGATTGCTCGACTAGAGTTTACATAGTAGCTAATTGTTAAGAAATTAGTACTTATTTATATTAGTTTAAAACGTTTGTAGCAGTTACTTTTACAAGGTTTCCAGCAACGCCACCGAATTTAACTAATGCATTGAATTCAGAACCAGCAGTGAATTTAGAAACTTCAGCAGTTAATGTACCGTTGTTAGCAAATTCTACATCACCAGATACTTTTGTTAAAGTTAAAGTATTAGCAGTTACTAAAGTTCCATCAGCAAGCGTTACTTTTACGCCAGCAGATTCATCAGCAGCTACAGCAACACCATAAGTGTCTGTTACTACAAAGTCAACTAATGTAGCTAAACCAGTTAAGTTAAATGCAGCTGCAGATGTGAATTCAACAGCTTTTGCTTCTTCAAGTTTAGTTGAATCAGCTACTGCAGCAGCTGCAGTACCTTCTTTAACAACTTGTACTTTAGCAACTTTTGGAGCAACGTTAGAGTATGTTAATTCTTTCGTTAACTCTTCACCTGTTGCATTGATTGTGATTGTTACTGTCTTTTTAGCAGTAGTTTCTTTATCTGCAAAAGTTACCACGTCACCAGTAGCTGGTTTACCAGTTACAGTGAAGTCAGTACCTTCTGTTAATTCAACTACTTCACCTGAAGCTGTTTTAGCTTTTACTACGATAGCTTTGTTGTAAGCATCTACAACTTTATTACCGTTAGTAGCATCAGCATAGATAGTTGGAACATCTTCTACAGTGTAAGAAGCAAATTGAGCATCAGAAACGATAGAGAATGTTTTTGTTAATGCACTTGATTCAACTGGAGTTGCACCATCTAATAATTTGAAGCTTACTTTACCTGAAGTTTCAGTAGTACCTGTTTTAGCAACGATTTTAGCTGAAGTGTTAGAAGTATTCGTTACATCGAATGCTTTTTCACTTGCAGAACCTGCTTCAACTGATGCTTCAAATTGAATAGCACCTAATACAGTTGTATCAGTAATAACTTGACCGTATTGGTCTTCAACTACTAAGTCAGTGTTTTTAACTGTTACACCGTTAGTGTCTTTAGCACGTAGAGCAGTTGCTACTTTAGAAGATAAACCAGTAATTACAGTTGCTTTTGCTTCAGCTTTTGCAACGATAGTTTGAGTAGATACTTTACCTGATAAAGTTGTTACAACAACTGTTACAGCTTTGTTAGCTTCTACTTTGTTAGCTGGAACTTTTACAAATAAACCAGTTTTACCAGTTACTTCTACGATGTCGTAACCAGCTGATTCAGTTAATGTATCTTGTTTAACAGCAGCTAATTCTTTTAATGTTTTAATTTCTTTACCTTGAGTATCAACAACTGTTAATGGGAAGAAAGCATCCTTATTAGCAGATAATACTTCTGTTGGTGCAGAAACTGATACAGATGAAAGTTTAACACCTTCAGCTACAGCTACAGTAGTAGTTGCACTTTTACCAGTTGTTTTAGAAACAGCGATAAGGTTAGAAGTACCTGCAAGGTTAGTACCTGTTACTTCTACTACATTTACTTCTTTACCGTTGATTGTTACAGTTTTTACTGCGCTTAATGTAACAACACCTGGGTTAGAGTTTGTTAATAAAACTTCGTTGTTGATAGTAGTTAAGTTAGATACTACGTTACCATATTGGTCTTTTGTAGTTACTGGTAAGTAGAATTTATCTTTTGATAAATCTGTATCTTGAGATAATGTTTTACCGTCTTTGTTGTAAAGTTCACCGAAAGTGATCTCAGAGATAGCTGCTACAGCAGATAATTTAACTGTTGTTTGAGCAGTTACGCCTGTTTTAGCGTGTACTAAAGTAATGATAACGTTATCGCCTTCTTTAGCACCTGCAGCTAAAGTAAGGTTTAATGTACCATCAGCATTTAATGAACCTGCAGTAGCTGCACCAGCAACTGTTACAGTTACGTCAGAGTGGTTTAATTTAGTGATGTCTTCACCATATTGGTTAGAAACTTTAACACCTACAGTTGCTGCAGTTTTAGCAGTGCTAGTGAATGCTGCAACGTCAGATAATACGTCAAGTTTAGCTACTTTTTCGTTTTCTACTTTTACAGAGCCTTTTAATGCATCAGCATCTTTTTGAGCTACAGTAACTGTGTACTCACCTTCAGTTAATTTAGAAGTTAATTCGATTGTAGCTGTTTTTTTGTCTTCTGAAAGAGCAACTGAAGCTACGTTCGCTTTCACTGTACCTTTGTTTACTGTGAAGTCTGCTGCTGTAAAGTCAACTGCTTGGTTGAATACTACTTCGATAGATTTAGAGCTTACTGCTTTTACTGCTTCTACTTTAACTTCAGTTACTTCATATGTAACTTCAGCAGAATATTTTTTACCTTCGATTTCGAACTCTACTTTAGTAGCTTTGTTTGCTTCAAGTGGAGTTTCTAATTTTACAGTATGTTTAGTGTCATCAGAAAGAGTTACTTCTAATGTAGTTGCATCTACAGCTTTCGCTTCTTTAACAGTTAAAGCAGTTTCACCAACGTTAGTGATTGTGCGGTTTAAGAATGATGCGAATTGACCACGAGTTAAAGAGTTTTTAGGGTTGAACGCTTTAACGTTTGTAAGACCAGCATATTCTAACGCGATGATAGCTTCGCGGTTTTCAGTTGCTGTCGTTTTGTCTAAGTCTGTGATTGCAGATTTGAATTCAGATTCTTTGTAATCTGCTACTAAATCTACACCGTAAACAGTGTTGATAGCACGTACTAATACTACTGCCATTTGTTCACGAGACATGTTGTTTGTGTGCATTAATTTGTTGTTAGAACCTTTGAATACGCCAGCGTCTTTAACAAGTGCTGCATATTGTAATAATTCTTGGTCAGGAGTTGTAGTTGGAAGGTCAGTGAAACGAGCTTCTGTTTTGTAATCAGTTGGAATTTCATAACCTTCTGATACTAACCATTTACCTAAGAATTTTGTTACGTTACCACGTGTTACCACTGCGTTCGGTTTGAAAGTACCGTCTGGGTATCCGCCTACGATGTTTGCGTCCGCTAATGCTAAGATAGCGTCCTTGTGATCACTTGATTCAATATCAGAAAAGCTTGCTGCGCTAGCTACTGGTACAATTGCTGATGCTACTAGAGCTGCTGACGCTGCGCCGACAACCCATTTGCTATATTTTTGTTTCATGTCTAAAAACCTCCTAGATAAATTAGCCACTTTTATGACTACGATTCTATTATAAGAGAAGTAGAACATATATTTCCATGTGAAATATCTGGAATGAAAGATGTGGTAACGGTAATACTTTACTGGTTACAAATACAAATATTAGTTAATATATATATTAGATTCCATCCAATAATTAGGTAGAAAACATAGATTTTATGCATAAAATATACCAATTTACCCACAGTCGCTGAGACTTTTTACCTTCCAGGTTTTTTTTACTAAGCCAAATTACCCTCTTAATGGAATAGTGAACAATTCATGAATTTACGTTACAATAATATAGGTAATTTATTCATTTATTCCCTTGGAAAAATGGATTAAGTTTTTTTGGAAACCAGAATCTAGATAAGTAGACTTTATTCTATCTGCAGTTACTGAGCTCCTATCCGCGGTATAGCTGAGTTTACCGGCGATTTATAACATTCTATCAGCGATTCGCTATAGTCTACCGGCGATTTATGGCATTCTATCGGCGATTGGCCCGAGTTTACCAGCAATTCGCGACATTCTATCCGATTTAAGAAGTTCTATCATTTACAGAGATGGGGATTTGACAGAAATGGTATTTAGTAGTCTTATTTTTTTATATGTCTTTTTGCCATTAGTAATTATTTTGTACTTCATCTCACCGAAGATGTTACGCAATACGATTTTACTGTTGGCCAGTTTGTTCTTCTATGCTTGGGGTGAACCGAAGTATGTGCTTTTAATGATGTTATCCATTGTGCTCAATTATGTGCTCGGTATCGTTATTGAAAACACCGCTTCACAATCGAAGCGCAAAACGCTCCTTTGGTTAGTCATTGTCAGTAATTTAGCGATCTTAGGCTACTACAAATATGCGGGCTTTTTCGTAGATATACTTAACAATTATTTAGCGCAACCGATTGAATGGCAGGCTGTGCCACTGCCAATTGGAATTTCGTTTTACACGTTCCAAGCACTCAGTTATGTCATCGATGTTTATCGCAAAGACGTCAAAGCACAGCGCAATTTCTTGGATTTATCACTGTTCATTACTTTATTTCCGCAGCTCGTTGCCGGACCTATCGTTCGCTATCAAACAGTCGCTGAGCAAATAAAAAAACGTCTTGCTACTTCAGAAGATTGGATGATTGGGACACGCCGCTTTGTGCAAGGCTTGGCGAAAAAAGTACTGATTGCCAATCCAATGGGTGAAATAGCTGATCATGTATTTAGCTTATCTGGTGGGGATTTAACAACGGGTACTGCGTGGATTGGGATTTTAGCTTACTCCCTCCAAATCTACTTCGACTTCTCAGGCTATAGTGATATGGCTATTGGGTTAGCTCGTATTTTTGGCTTTAAATTTGAAGAAAACTTTAACTATCCGTATATAGCACAATCTGTTACAGACTTCTGGCGTCGCTGGCATATTTCACTTAGCAGTTGGTTTAGAGATTATGTCTACTTCCCGCTCGGTGGTAGTCGTGTAAGCCACGAATGGAAGTTATATCGCAATTTACTTGTGGTATGGACACTAACTGGCTTTTGGCACGGGGCTAGCTGGACCTTTATGGCATGGGGCTTTTACTATGGGCTATTAATCTGCCTGGAAAAATGGGTACTGCTGAAATGGTTAACGCGTATCCCACGTATATTACGACATATGTATATTCTGATTATTGTCATGATTGGCTGGGTTTTCTTTAGAGCGAATGACTTTACATACGCGTTTGCATTTATCAAAACAATGTTTGGGCTAACAGATGCTCCATTGTACAATTATGAAACGATTTTACTGACAAAGGATTATGCTATTTACTTTGTTATCGCTATTATTTTTGCGATGCCGATTTATAAGATTTATCACAACTGGAGCGAGCAAAAGGCTAGCACTTCCCTGTCATTTGACTGGAGCCTACGCATTGCGCAAACCATTTACTATGGTGCTCTTTTGTTATTCATTACGATGTTTTTAGTGAACGCAACACATAATCCATTCATTTACTTTAGATTTTAGGTGGGACATCATGCGAAAAATTCAAACGTATCTATTACCAATTACATTTTTTTGCATCATTTTCGGTGGCTTCGTCGTGCACGTATTAACTGTGGATCGCCCGCAATCAGAAATGGAAAACCGTGCATTAGCATCTGCCAACATCACGCCTAGTCCACAGGAAATCTTTTCAGGTGATTGGTCCAAACAGGTCGAAACCTATATTTCCGATCAGTTTCCTGCACGTGATACATGGATGCGTAATTACGTTAATTTCCAGCGCCTTGTAGGCAAAACGTATTTAAACGATAAGTACGCAGTAGATGATACAAGCGGCTGGATTATTTCCAAGCCAGCCGCAGCCAAACCGGAAGATGAGCTAGCTTCCTTTGCCTCTGATTTACAGCGTTTAAGCGAGGGGCTAGCAGAAAGAAATATTCCGTTTACCTTTTACTCACTACCCGCAAAGGCAACTTACTCACGTGAGCCTAGTCCAAGCTATATGCCTGAAGATGCGGGGATTGCCAACAATACAAAACTGCACGAATTGGTCACAGCTGCTGGCGTAGACAATGTTCGTCTTTATGATGAAATGCAGGATGATTTTTCTGCGGAGCGCAACTTCTATAAAACCGATCATCACTGGACAATCCGTGGTGCGTACTCTGGTTATGAGGCACTTATTCACACACTAAGCGAACGACTTGGCGAAACGATAGCACCCATTCCATATGATGAAGAGAAGACATTTTGTTTACCAAATCAATTCGCTGGCTCATGGAATAAAATTCTGTATATGACCGTCGATAATGATGAACAAATCTGTTACAACGAGCCAGACTCATTCGCATCACAATTTACAATTTACGACGGTACGATTGAAGATGGCGTCACTGCACCGTATGAAGCAGTGTACGGTCGCGCCAAACAAATGAGTGCCGATACAGTCGTGAACTACGCCGAAGCTTACAGCCGTGACTTTGCCGAGCTCACAATCGTCAATAAAAACTATGACAGCGATAAGCACCTCGTCGTCATTAAAGATTCATACTTTAACACCATCCAATTTCATGTAGCCAGTCACTTTAAAACTTTAACCATTTTAGACTTACGTTATTTAGAGAAAGATATCATTCCTTATCTGCAAAGCATGCAACCGGACTATGTTATTCTTGCCTACAATGATCGTAATTTAAAATTAATGCCGGAGTAAAAAGTAGCACAAGGGGTATCAGCGATTTGCTTGGGTTTATCGGCGATTCCCGAGGTTCTACCCGCGATTCTTGGGGTTCTATCAGCGATTCGCTCGGGTTTATCGGCGATTCTCACAGGTTTACCCGCGATTTCTTCCGGGTTGTGGCGTTTCGCTCAGCTTTGATGGCGATTCACATTGCGTTAGTGGCGTTTTCCACTGGCTTGGTGGCGTTTCGCACGAATTTAGTGGCGATTCTAGTGTCTACCAGCGATTCACTCGGGTTTATCGGCGATTTCCACGAGTCTATCGGCGATTCCCGAGGTTCTATCGGCGTTTCGCACGAGTCTATCGGCGATTCCCGAGGTTCTATCGGCGTTTCGCACGAGTCTATCGGCGATTCCCGAGGTTCTATCGGCGTTTCGCATAGGTTTACCCGCGATTTCTTCCGGGTTGTGGCGTTTCGCACGGGTTTGATGGCGTTTCGCCCAAGTTTTGTGGCGATTCACACTGTGTTAGTGGCGTTTTCCACTGGCTTGGTGGCGTTTCGCACGAATTTAGTGGCGATTCCAAGGGGTTTATCAGCGATTCCAGAGGTTCTACCCGCGATTCGCACGGGTCTACCCGCGATTCTCGGGGTTCTATCAGCGATTCGCTCGGATTTATCGGCGATTCTCTCAGGTTTACCCGCGATTTCTTCCGGGTTGTGGCGTTTCGCACAAGTTTTGTGGCGATTCACACTGTGTTAGTGGCGTTTTCCACTGGCTTGGTGGCGTTTCGCACGAATTTAGTGGCGATTCTAGTGTCTACCAGCGATTCATTCGGGTTTATCGGCGATTTCCACGAGTCTATCGGCGATTCCCGAGGTTCTATCGGCGTTTCGCACGAGTCTATCAGCGATTCCCGAGGTTCTATCGGCGTTTCGCACGAATTTACTGGCGATTCTAGTGTCTACCAGCGTTTCACTCGGGTTTATCGGCGATTCGCACGAGTCTATCGGCGATTCCCGAGGTTCTATCAGCGTTTCACTCGGGTTTATCGGCGATTCGCTCAGGTCTACCCGCGATTCGCTCAGGTCTACCCGCGATTCGCACGGGTCTACCCGCGATTCTCGGGGTTCTATCAGCGATTCGCTCGGATTTATCGGCGATTCTCTCAGGTTTACCCGCGATTCATCCTAATCTACCCGCGAATCGCGGCACACTACCAACTACAAAAAAGCAGTGATTTCTACTATAGAAATCACTGCTTTTAACGTTTCTTCAGCTTGCCAACAACATATTGGCTAAATGGTAGGAATGACAACAGCTTTGTCAGTCCGATACACACAACAAGCGTCCATAGCAGAAGCAGTGGAACACGCGTTATGGTGCTGTCAAAATGCGTCACGAACCAACTTGTAGATAGGCGTAGCACTTCCCAATGGATAAGGTAAATCATAAAGGCATATTGACTTATGAGACGAACGACCTTCGTCGATGGCAGCAACTGTCCCCAGGCGATTACACAAAGTACAATGCTTACCACAAGCGGCACTAAATCAAGTCGTCTTGAATGCACTTCTGTGTAGCCAAGTTGTACACGAATATATACGAACACCATAGATAGCAACACAAATATTATAGTTGCACCGCGGTATTTCTTTGCTAACTCCGCAATCTGTTCATAATAAACACCGAGTGCATAAGCCACAGCAAAATAGCCAAGCCAGCCTGTAAATAGTAAACGAATTACCATCACATTGTCCTCAAAAATAGGATATGGTAACTGAATGACCGCATGATGCACAAGTGTAATTAACACACTAATAGGTAAAAACCAAGCGATCGACCACTTAAACCGCTTCATCAGCGCTATAATCACATATAGTTGCATAATGACGACGACAAACCAGCCGACAAACTCACCAGACACTACGTTATGATAGTACTTGTCCCACAGCAAACCTTTTCGATAAATCGACTCGACTAATAACGCATCTAAAAAAGCCCATACTAAAAAAGGCACAAAAATATATTGAAGACGACTCGACCAAAAATTACTCGGTAGTCGCTCACGATAACGATTCGACAATATTAAAATGGATAGCACGATAAACGTCGGTGTTGCATAGCAAAGTGCAATGCGTAAAAACAAGTAAAACTGCTGCTCCGGCTCTGCCCCAACCTCCATAATAATCCACGATGATGTATGCAATAGTAAAATAGATAGGCATGCCACCACACGTAGTAAATCCCATTCTTTTATCACTACAACATTCTCCTAATACTTTCTCTCTTTTAAGCATGTCATAGTTTGTCGATGTTTGCAATGGTGATACTTGTAATCTACTTAATTAGCAAACAGCAATGGCTTTCGTTTACAATAGCCAATATGTAAAATTTGGCGTATATTGAAATCGATTCGTGATAAAGATAGAAGAAAGCTTCTAGCTATAAGAGGGGTATAAAATGTATAAAATATTAATCGTTGAAGATGACATGGATATCGCGCAAACATTAAAAAACCAACTTGCTAAATACGGCTATCAAGGTACTATTGTGCACGACTTTGATAAAGTGCTCGAGGCGTTTCAAGCACTTCAACCGCACCTCGTTTTAATGGACATTAACCTCCCTGCCTTTGATGGCTACTATTGGTCGCGGAAAATTAGGCAAGTTTCGAACTGTCCCATTATGATTTTGTCTGCTCGGATGAGCGATGCCGATCAAGTGTATGGGATTGAAAACGGTGCGGATGACTTTATTACAAAGCCTTTCTCGCTCGAAGTGGTGTTAGCCAAAATCAATGGACAAATTCGTCGCACATATGGTGAATATGCGATGGATGCACCAGCTCGTATCATTCAAAAAGGCAATACAACGTTAAACATCGATACGGTCCGATTAAGCACTACCGACAAGGAAGAACTATTAACGGTCAAAGAGCTACGACTTTGTACAATACTTTTTGAAGCCTACCCGAATGTCGTGACGAGACAGCAGCTGCTCAGTGCCATTTGGGATGATGAAACATTTGTTGAAGAAAATACGCTTACCGTCAATATTGTAAGGCTACGCAAAAAATTAGAAGCCATTCAATCGTCATTAGAAATTACGACAATTCGTGGCATCGGCTATCAATTATCGGAGAAATCGATATGAAGCTATTTTTACAAGACCATTTAAGCATTATCGTTCTCTATCTCTTGACGTTTATATGCTTTCCTATCGCAATGCAAGTGCTTGATGGCTTTGACAACCATTACGGTTATTTTGTATTTTTAGCGACTGTATTGTTAATGCTCGTATTGTCTGTGCGTTATGTACGCCGCAAAAAAATGTATGCACATATCGATAAAAATAATTTACAGGTTATTTACCGTCCACTTGCTCCGTACGAAAAAGCATATGCCCAGCAATTGCAAACGGTACAAAACTTACTGCTAGCCCAAGAAGAGCAGCACAAGCAGTTTTCACAGGAGCAGCAAGTGCTCATTTCACACTCTGTACATCAAATGAAAACGCCCCTTTCCGTAATCCAACTTCTAATACAGTCCAACCAAGGGAAAGATGCGTCTTTACTCGTTGAATGGCAAAAAGTGAAAACCCAATGTGACAAGTTAAATTTTTCGTTAAATCAACTGCTGACATACAGCCGCTCGACGAATTTATTGGCCGATTTAAAGATAGAGCCTATACAGCTAAAGCGTGTTGTGCAGGAAGTAATTAATGATTTAAAAGATTACTTTATTGAAGCAGAGCTATTTCCAAAATGCACAATCCAAGATGACGTGTTGCTCTACTCCGATCGCAAATGGCTAAAGGTCGTTATTTATCAGCTATTAAGTAACGCTGTTAAATATGGTGAACGTCATTCTGCGGTCCATATCCTTTATGAAAATGGACATTTACGAATTACAAATAACGGCGACACCATTCCAGAAAATGAAATGGCACGCATATTTGACTTGTATTACACAGGCTCTAAAGGGCGTATGAAAGGAGAGTCCACTGGTATCGGACTGTATTTAGTGAAACGCATTCTAACAACTTTAGATCATCCATTCCAGTTACAATCAGCAAATAATGCTACAACTATTACTATCGATTTCACAAACAGTATAAAAAAAGCGATATGACAATTTTGTCATACTGCTGTCATGTATAGCGATATATGCAAATCACGAAAGTATCTATACTTAACGTACAACAGATACACAAGGAGTGACGAATACATGTCAAACACAATTTTACATGTCCAACAGCTGCATAAGGAGTATGCTGGAGAAGTTGTCTATAAAGCCTTGAAGGGCATCGATTTTCAATTAGCTGACAATGAATTTGTTGCTGTGATGGGTCCTTCCGGTAGTGGCAAAACAACATTGCTTAACTGCATTTCGACCATTGATCGTCCAACTAGTGGCGTCATAACAATCAATGCTAAAAATCCATACGAACTGAATGACGACGAACTAGCAAAGTTTCGTCGCAATGAGCTAGGCTTCGTATTTCAAGACTTTAACCTTGTTCACACATTAACAGTTGAAGAAAATATTTTATTACCACTAGCATTAGACTCCGTTGCTATAAAAGATATGCACAAACGTTTAGCTACTGTTGCTCAATTTTTGGGTATAGAAGGGATTTTAAAGAAACGGACATTTGAAATTTCAGGTGGGCAAAAACAACGGGTGGCCATTGCCAGGGCTGTTATTCATGAGCCAAGCTTATTGCTAGCGGATGAGCCGACAGGGAACTTGGATTCCAAAGCGGTCAATGATGTGATGTCATTAGTTGCATCCATCCATCATAATTTGCAAACAGCTATTTTAATGGTGACCCACGATGCTTATGTCGCTAGCTTTGCCCAGCGTGTTGTATTTATTAAGGACGGTGCTCTCTATAACGAAGTACGTCGAGGCAAAAATAAACAGCAATTTTACCAAGAAATTATGGACACACTTGCGTTCTTAGGTGGTGGACAGCATGAAATTTAATGATATCGTTGTGCAAAACATTTTACGTGATAAATGGACGTATATTTCTTATTTTTTAAGTAGCGTCTTTTCCATTTTAGTATTCTTCCTATTTGCTATTACAGCATTTCATCCAATGCTAGCTGCGATTGATAAAAATAGTACGCTAGGCATTACGATGATGTTCGCGAGTTTCTTTATTTATATTTTCTCATTTGTCTTTATCGTTTACTCGATTTTTGCGTTTTTAAAAAAGAAAACTAAGACGCTCGGCACGTTTATGATTACCGGTGCATCCATGAAGCAAATTCGCACAATGATTTTCAGAGAAAATATGCTGATTGGTGGTGCTGCTATTGTTACAGCCATCACATTAGGGCTTATTATTTCACCGTTATTTTTAATGATTGCAAAACGTGTACTGCAAGCAGATGAATTTGGGATGTATGTGCCATTAGCAGCCATGTCGTTAACCGTCGTGCTCTTTTGCATGTTGTTTGTAATCGTCTCTAAATTTATTACTCGCTTTATTAATCGAGAAGAAGCAATTCAACTATTAAAAGCAGATGTGACAACCGAAAAAATAATTGCCTCCTCACCTGTGAAATTGGTGCTCTCAATAATCGTAAGTAGTGTTTTAGTCATTGCGATAAAATTACAATTTACTTGGGTTGAATCATTAGGCATGATTTATTATATAGCCTTAATCGTTAGCTTACTGTTCACGATTTACTTCATTATTACACAAGGCATGCTATGGGCTATTCGCATAAAGGAACACCGCCCTTCCTATTATAGAAAAACCAATATGCTTGTTGTTTCTAACTTAAAGGCAAAGGGTCGTTCCAATGCGCACTTAATCTATTTACTGACGATTTTACTGCTCGGTGTATTTTTATGTACAAGTGTCCTCTACAGCTCTTACTACAATGTGAAAGAGAAAACGGAAAGCTTGTACCCTTATAGTTTTCAATATACTTCCCTTCCGGGGAATACACTCGCACAAGAACGACAAGATATTAGCTATATCCAATCGGCTTTAGCTAAAGCAGGTCCGTACGATGCTTATTATTCGGCATTCAAAACAGATGAACAACGACGAATTGCGTTTATGTCTGTTAGCAATTATAATGCACTCGCTTTTCATGAAAATATTACATTAAAAGATAATGAATATTACGTGGCTGCTGGCCATCAAGGCGTACGTCCTGCGATCGACCTTATCCATGACTACGCAGTACCGAAGCTGCAATTTGCGGGCTTACAAGAACAAAATATTTTACTAACCGGGTTTCAAAATGTTTATTATATCGTGCCCGATGCCATTTACGAGAAGCTTGATTTCCCAGTCTACAAAGTGTTTGCTTTTGAACTTCAAGATTGGACAAACAACATTGATGTTGCCCACGACATATTAGCTAACATTAACTCTAATCAAGATACACATTTGATCGGCTCAAAAATTGATTTATACGCTACAGAGAAGTTTGTAAAAAGTATCATGTTCTTTATCGGCTTTATGCTTAGTTTGATCTTTTTAAGTGCAGCAATGAGCATTTTATACTTTTACTTACAAACATCACTTGAAGGTGAAAAAGTAAAATATGCAGGCATTCGCAAAATCGGCCTTTCTATGCGAGAAGTAAGTGCTGTCGTCACAAAAGAATTGGCCATGCTCGTTTTTATCCCTTTTACATTAGCAAGCATCCTACTCGTGTGCGTTATGTTGGCCATGCGCGATGTGATTTCATCGACCTTTTATGAAATGACCGCTATCGGCATAAGCATTTTTTTACTATTATTTATAGCAAGCTTCTTCATGATCCGTCGAAGCTATTTGAAGAAATTATTAGACGTGCAATAAGTGTGCCTGTCACCTTTGGCTCAAGACACAAAAACACTCAAACCATAAGAGGCTTGAGTGCTTTTGTGTGTGTGAAACGATGTAAGTTATTAAAATACGATCGACATAGAATTTATTTTCCATGTAGAGTAATACATTAAAAATTCGTTATTATTAGCGCAATGTTCCACATTGGCATAATTCGCTATCTTTGAATGAACCCGGATTTTTCTTGTTTTATTATCACGACATTGCGTCACGAAATCCCGTTTCATATCCGATGACCATTGTGTATCATGTTCGACCAATACATCAAACAAGACAACATCATAGGAGGATATTCGAAACGCTTCATAAAAGTCCTCAATTTGGAAATTCCCTATTGCTTCTCTTAATTTTTCTTTAAGAGCAATAATCGTGCGATCTGTATAGACTTCAACCTCATTTGTAAAAACATCAACAGACCAATATTCGTTTAAAAACAACATAGTGTAAAACAAAATCACCCGTTCCCCCGCATCCTTCTGTATAACGGTTAACGCACCTTCAATCTCGCTAAATTGCTTAACAGTTGCTAATGCGGCCTTAACATCACTGTTAGTTTCAAACAATTCATTCGCTATTAATAAAGCCTTACGAAATGCAGAATCTTTCTTGCCACCATTACTATTTACCATCATATTTTCCATATCTGTAAAAGTGACAACATGAATGTCTACCATTCCGGAAAGAGCTTTAAAAACAGGTTCATATAACTCATTAAAACGAGTGTCAATCATTCCTATTTGTCTTCCTGAACCAGCACACTCTTTTAATATGATTTCGGGTACTACAATTAAATCAATTCCCTTGACCATGCGTTGCATTACAGACACATGATAAGCAGAACTTTGCCTTGCCGCTTTTGCTACGTTTGTCCAAACATTTGTATCAAGCATAGCTAATGTTAAATCTGGTAAATTGGGTAACCCCTTTTTTACATAGGGTGTGATTGTTCCTTCATAAATGGCGCTTATTGAATCCATTTAAATCTTCACTCCTTCTCTTTATCTCGGAGCCCTCCTAAATGATTCATATGCGAGTAATACGTGGTATTAATGCTCTGATAATCACTGGCTCGTAAATTTTCTTTCACAACTGGATCATTCAATAGTTCACTTAAACTAGCAAATTGCACACTTCTACTAGGCGTTAGGATAGAATTGTCAAAATCGCTAGGCAAATGGTTGCGGTAATCATAATCAATGATGTCTACTGCTTCATCGAGTGTTATTAACCCATCCTGAGCTAACTTAATAACAAGACATTTATAAGGTAATTTAAAGGTTTGGATTAAACGGATTACTTGATTTTCAAGTTTATCGCCAGCGTATGTTTCCCTTACTTCCGCAAATATAGCCTTTAATACCGAACTGTTAATCAATAATTCTGACGCAAATAAATTCGCAATTCTTTCATTTTCATTTGGTGAACTACCATCAGCAAATGTACGTATATGTGATGCTTTAATTTTATCTGCTTCAAAATGAAAATGGTAAAATTCGTGTGCCCAAATAAAGTTTTCATATGTCTTTGGTTGATTCGTATTAATATGAATAAAATAACGACCATTTTTATAAGTAACTAAACCGCCGTATTGTAAATCATCACTCGGAAACATAATTAAATTGGCATTTCGAGCTAAAAAATTTTTAATTGCTTCGATAGGTGAATATCGAAAAGCTATTCCAATTTCTTGCGTTTTATCGACATATACTTGGACCTGTTGTAAGTAATCTTTGTTGGTTTCTATTATTTCAATAACGTTTTCTTTATTAATCATATTTTCACTTCCTTAAGATTATTTGAAACATTATTAAAACTATGATTCATATAAAAATATTAAGATATATATTGTTACAATATTCGACACAATCTATTTTATGCATTTAATAGATAAATAATTCACCTTAAATATATTTAATTTTTTTGCCATCATATTATAAAAGAATAAAATATCTAATTAACCTAGTTCCTTAGCCGTTTTTACTGTATGAATTATATTAATGATGTCATCTAAAATAGTCATAGTTTCTTTAAATGCTTCACTGTCGGTTCCATTAAAACTTGCTGCTGAAAAATTCTTAATAGAGTCTGCTTCTAATTCTTCCAAGGTTCTTGGTAATTGAATATTTTCATTGTAAAAATAAAACGGATCTTGGATACGGAATAATTTATTTAATTTTGGAATACTTTTATTTATATCTCCCTCTCCTTTTAATAAATTATAAAATGTAGCTTTCGGTATTCCGCTTCGTTCATAGACCCATTTTTGAGATTTACCAACAGCCTCAATATAATTTTTTACATTTCTCGCGACAATTGCGTTAATATCTCCTTCGCCTATCTTATAGTTACTCAAAATTTCATCCCTCCATTTAATAAGTATAGAGAGTAACTACCAACAAGTAAAGTAACGAGTACAGATTCTTGTACCAAATAGTCGTTTTTTAATTATTTTATAATTATTAATTTAAACATGTATATTTAAAGGTATAAAAACATATACTTATAAGTTGTACCTCTTTTTATAGAAAGAATGACCTTTGAAAATAAAAACCAGCATGCTTTCAGCTATAAATAACTGAAAGCATGCTGGTTGTTTTTTAGTTCACCATTTTCAACGCTGTTTTATTACTATAAATCGTTTCTACCCATTCCGGGTGGTCGATAAATGGATTGCGGTTGCCTTGGATTTCGTAAATTCTTTCGTTTCTTCGTTTTTCAAAGTCATCTACAGGATCTTGTTGATGCCATTGTAAAAGAACCGACAGTTTCCCGTGGTAAGGATTTGTACCATTGTTGACTTTGTCATTTAATTCAAGGTCCACTTTATCGCCTGCTTCATAACGAGTTGCCATATAAAATAAGATACGAGCGACATCACCTTTTACATTATTAGGCGGCTCGAATGAATCGGAGTCTTTTTTGCAACCGTTACAGCCAGCGACTGGGCTACCACCATTGTCAAAGTCTAAATTCCCTCTTGAGCTATTCACAGAGACATCCGTTGGGCGTAAATGATGAATATCTGTTCCTGGCCCTTTGCTCGTCCCAAAATTACCATGTGATTTTGCCCACGTATGCTCTCGGTTCCAGTTCCCTACATTGCCACCGTTATTTGTTTTCGGGCTTGATTTACCAGAGTAAAATAACAGTACATTATTGACATTATTCGGGTCTTCATCCGTATATCTTAATGCATCCCATGCATCGTCATATGACAGTACTTTTTGATTGGAAATAATATCGTGTAGCGCCTTTTTTAATGCTAGCCCTTCTTTGTCGTATGCAGCTGCATAGTAGTCATTGTTAGCCGTTACGCTAACACTAAAGTTAGTCGTAACACTTTTCTTACCATCAGATGCCGTCACACCTACAATATGACTACCCGCTTCTAAATTAAGCGTTAATAGATTGCCATTGATTGACCCTTTTGTCGCTGTAAATGTCAGTTTGTCATTATCAGGATCAGCGAAATGTTCCGTTAAATCAATTGTAATTGCTGTGCCTACAGCTACTGTCTGGTTTGAAATAGGTTTTTTTACGACTGGTTGCTTGTTTTCAAAAGGTACAATGATGTCCCCTTTGGAATTCGTGAATTTTATGTTCTCTAACGTTGCACCTTTCGTTAGTTCAATCAATTTAAAGTCGATATTGTCCGCGCCTCGAATTTCGCTAACATTTTTACCTTCAATTGTGATCTTTTTAAAAATGTTGCCTTTTAAATCTACAATGGAACCTGGATGATTTGGTGTAATAATGACATCTGTGTTTTTAAAGCCTTCACCGTGTAACTCTACATACTTCCCTTTAAGATGTACGCCTTTTGTAATATAGGAATTCGCATCTAAATGCAATGCCACACTAGGTTTTGTAATGTTTAATATGTTTTTCTTAAAGTTCTCATAGTAATAAGTGATTTCAGGTACAATCGGCTCCACAGTTGAACCTTTTTTCAAGTCCACTTGCACCATAACAGGATCATGGTCACTTGCACGGCCTGCCATATCTGTAAAGTCCGCATTAATATGAAGAATATCAATCAATGTTTTGTCTTTCAGGTTATTAGACACTAAAATATGGTCTAATACTTGTGAATTCCCTTGATATAAATATGTGTAACGATCCGCGTCTTCGGCTTTATTAATCATATTTGTCATTAATTCGCCTTCATGAATTTTAAGCGGTGCAGCAAATTGATAGTCGTTAAAATCACCTAATGATACAACGTTGGCATCTGGATTTTTTGTTTTAATATCTTTTACAAAGCCATAAACAATATTGGCGATTTTTTGACGTTGCACTTCACTTTTATATTGCGGTGGTTGAATGGCACCGAATAATGGCGTGTCGCCTGATTTAGAATTCCAGTGGTTAGCAATAACGATGACATCTTCACCTTGGAATTCAAATTGTGCAGCTAACGGTTTTCTACTATTATTAAAAGCTTCATTTGTCGGGTCAATGCGACCTGGATTTAACGTTAATTGACCGTCTTGATAACCAACAGCAGTCGTTGCATCTCCTGCTGGGCTACCTTCCTTCAAGTTCACTCTTGCTGGATTGTAAAGGAAACCAACACGAATATTTGCGTTAGGTGCACCACCGTCTGCATTATTCACCGGGTCAATATTGACAAACTTATATTCAACACCACTTGCCGCTTTAATAGCATCAATTAAACGTTGATAACTTTGGTCTGCCTTTGAATCACCAGCAGATTCACCGTTATTATCTTGAACTTCTGTTACCCCAACAATGTCTGGCGTTTGCATATCAACAGCAATTGCTCGCGCTAATTTACGCGCCTTGTCATCAGAAGTAGATGATTTATTATTAGAGAAGTTTTCTAAGTTATACGATGCAATTGTTACTTTATCTTCTGCTTTAACAATTTTTGTTGTCTCAGGTGTTGCCGCACCTTTTACATGTGCTTGCTTCATCTGATCTAATGGCACATAAATTTTAAAGTTTTGATAAGAGTAGCCAACGATACCTGTAATCGGTCCATTGAATTTATCACCTGTTGCGACTTCAAAATCACGAGCTGTTCCGTTCGGTTCTAATCTAAATTGGATACGATTCGGGTTTGTTTTCCCTTCTTCATATAACACGCCACCATGAAGGGTGTTTGTTGGTTCACTTTCCAGAACCGTTACTAAATCGCCATGTTCTTGTGGACCGACAGCTTTAACATTGCCCACTTCCACGCGCATGCCTTCAATACTTTCCCAGAAATCGATGGCATCAATTGTTGGGTTGAAAACTTGCAAATTGTCACTGTCAATTTGGCTAAATGACATTTTTAATTTATCAATTTGAATGGCTTTTGGTAAGGCTACACTACTTTTTAGCACTTCGACTTTGCCACCTTGGTCATTGCGTACATTGATTTGCGTTGTTTTTAAATCGGTTTGGTTGGCATCACTATAGCCATCGTACGCATATTCATCAACTTTACCTTTGACCGATACTAAATTCCCTACTTGAATTGGCCAAGCATTTTTCCCGCTATAAAGTAAAATACCTTCCGATGTATTCGGATTATTATCCGCTAATTCATCAGGCGTTTGAATCGTATAATAATAACTACCATTTAAAGAAAATGAATACGTTACGATACCTTCAATGCCCTCAATCGTTTTACCGGCATATGGAGAAGCATGCCCTTCCCCTTGAATATCATGGATTTGCAATGCATCGGTAATGTTATAGTCATAGGTCATCACTTCACTAAACGTACCATCACTAGCTTTCACAACTGTTTTTAATGTAGTATTTGCCGTAATGTCAATTGGCGCTGTGTATTTCGTACCTGCTACAGTTGGATCGGTACCATCTACTGTGTAATAGATTTCACCATTTGCTGTAGATGTCGATAAAGTAACAGTCGTTTTACCAACGAATGTTCCACTACCAGGAGATGCGATTGCTGGTTTTAATGCTTTACTATCTACGACAATATCGTTAACAGAACGCGGAATCACTTGGTAATCATTATCAAACTGTTGGACAATGCCCGTAATCGATTCATAGGTTGTACCTGCTGTTAAACCAAGCGTAGCAGTTTCATCACGCACTAAGAAAGTGTTACCATCACTCGCGGTGAAGTTTGCCCAGCCGCTTCCTGTTTGAGCGTTCGTCAACGTCACATTTTTTACGGTAACGAGTTGCGATTCATTTGCTTCCTCGACCTCTGCACCTGTTACGACTTTCGCAGTGGGTGCACCAACACCCGCCACTTTATCGATGATTTGGGCTGCGTCTAATTGCAGTAATCCTCGATAATCCGCTAATTTACCTTTAAGCGTTACTTCGTCGCCAATGTCCACATTAAGGCTAGATGGACGTACGGCAATACCACCTGTGCCATCCTGCACTGAAATCGTATTTTTCAGCTTCCCTGCTACGATACCTTTGATTGTTACGGTTGTACCGTTCGCTTCTGTTCTTGCATTAGCGATCGATAACACATCTGCTTGTCCACTAACTGTGTAACTATATGTTTGGACATCGCTATTTTCTAGTCCTTCTGCTACTGCAATTGCTTTTAGCGTGGTTGTTCTATCTATAATAATTGGTTGTGAATAAATCGCACTTTCCACTGTCGGCTCCGTACCATCTGTTGTGTAATAAATCGTTGCCCCAGCAGTTGCAGAAGATAAGGTAATCGCAGTACCTGCCGAAACAGTTCCTGATGGTGTAGAAGCTGTTACTGCACCTACCTTTGTAATAGGCCCTACTTCTCCGCCATCCATTGAGTGACTGCCTAAATGATCAAATGTATCGATTGGATATTGCTGCCATTCTACTGAAGGATCAAATACATCACTTGGATTGTTGTCACCTAACGTAACCGCACTTTTTCTAACCAATGTTTTATCAACAGTGGATACACCATTTACATCCCATGCTTTCCCTGGATCAAAGCCTACTTGACCAAAGGAATCAATTACTTCTTCGCCCTTTTTCAAGACAATCGCATCATTGCCATTGAACGAAGTAACCGCAGATGCAAATCCACCTTTCTCTTTGATTGCTGCCACGGCACTAGCATTATAGATAATAACTGTCTCATTATGTGCTAAAGTTCCGCTTAACGTCTGTTTGTTTGTAGGAGACGTCCCACCGTTTGTATAAAGTTCAAGTCTATATTGGCTTAAATCAATCGTTGAACCTGTTCCATTATAAAGTTCTATTGCCTTATTATTACTCGACCCTTCAATATATTCAGAGATAATCAAATCAGCTGCTGGTCCGGCAGCGATAGCTTGAGCAGGCATTACTGGAATCGATACACTAGCAACTAAAGTTGATGCTAGTAAAGCATTAAAAGACTTGTTCCATTTCTTTTTTGGCATTGTCGTTTAGCTCCTCTTTAAGTATTTGCTTAAATCAAGACCAACTTCTTAATGAAGGAAGTCTACTATCTCCCTATCTCGACTTTCGGTTTGAACTTACACCGCAAGCGGCTTTTTTCACATACTCCGTACCATCAATACTAGTAAAACGCTTTTTCTACAGTACATATATATGAAACCATAATAGTGTTAATACACTATTTACGTAATGTAAATTATACTATTTATAGAAATCTATTACCAAATGAATATAGTGGATGCAAGGCTATGGAAAGCAATTTGAGCGAAAAGGACGAAAGTGTTTTCCGCCCTGGCGGGGCTTTCCGCTCAGCACAGTAAGCCATAAGCCTCGCTGGCGCGAGGCTTGTGGCTTACATTTTTTGTATTGTGAACAGGAATCACCCCACCCTCATTCGTAGCTACGGCTGCAACGGCAACATTAGTAGCATCTGCGATCGTACCAGTGGCATCTGCAGCAGGCTTCACAGATGTAGCAGGAAACGACCACGAAGTAGCAATCAATGCATTAGCTGATGCAGGTATCATCAACGGATACGCTGACGGCTCATTCAAACCAAACCAAACAATTAACCGCGGTCAAGTGGTTAAATTATTAGGTCGTTATTTAGAAGCTGAAGGCCAAGAAATTCCAGCTGACTGGAATACAAAACAACGCTTCAACGATCTACCAACTTCTGCTGAAGCTGAATTAGTGAAATATGCAGCACTTGCAAAAGATGCTGGCGTATTTAACGGTTCAAACGGCAACTTAAACGCTACACAAACTATGCAACGTCAACAAATGGCAGTAGTTTTAGTACGTGCTATTAAAGAAATCGCTGGCGTAGACCTAGTTGCTGACTACAAAAAAGCTGGTTTCGTAACTGAAATTTCTGACTTAGAAAAAGCTTACTCTGCTGAACAACGCTCTGCGATCGTTGCTTTAGAATACGCTGGTATCACGAACGTATCTAACTTCAACCCAGGTAACAGCGTAACTCGCGGACAATTCGCTTCATTCTTATACCGTACAATCGAAAACGTAATCAACGCTCCAGTTGCTGGTGTTGTAGGAATTAAAGCAATCAACGCTACAACTGTTGAAGTAACATTCGACGAAGAAGTTGAAAACGTACAAGCTTTACACTTCTTAATCTCTGATCTTGAAGTGAAAAATGCTGCTGTTAAACAATCTAACAAAAAAGTGGTTGTATTAACGACTGCTGCTCAAACAGCTGACAAAGAGTACACTGTATCTCTTGGCGAAGACAAAATCGGTACATTCAAAGGGATTGCTGCGGTTGTACCTACGAAAGTGGATATCGTTGAAAAATCAGTGCAAGGTAAACTTGGTCAACAAGTAACTGTGAAAGCACAAGTAACTGTAGTTGAAGGTCAATCCAAAGCTGGTGTCCCAGTGACATTCTTCATCCCAGGTTCTACTAATGGCGTGAAAACGCCAGTAACAGTGGAAGCTGTAACAGATGAAAACGGTGTTGCATCTTACACGTACACTCGATACGCTGCAACGAATGATACTGTAACGGTATACGCCAACGGTGATCGTTCTAAATTCTCAACTGGTTATGTATTCTGGGGTGTTGACACGATTCTAACAATTACTGAAGTAACTGAAGGTTCAACTATTAACAACGGTGCAAATAAAACTTATAAAGTAACTTACAAACATCCAGAAACAGGTAGACCAGTATCAGGTAAAGTATTAAACGTTTCTGTAAAAGAAAACATTGACGTCACTGTTGATAAACTACAAAACGTTACAGTTAATGGTGTTGCGGTAGTTCAAACGAGCGAAAACAACACTAGAGCTGCACAAATTACAACAGACTCTAAAGGTGAAGCTACATTCACGGTTTCAGGTTCTAATGCGCAAGTAACGCCAGTAGTATTTGAAGCAACTCCAGTAACAGTAAATAATGCAAATGGTACAGTTACAACAACTGGATACACTCAAAAATACACTGCTGATACATTACAAGCATCTGCTGGAAAAGTGACCTTCGGTGCTATTCAAGCAGCATACACACTTGAATTAACGCGTGATGGTGGCGAAGTTGCGGCAACTGGTGTTGAAAATGGCCGTAAATATAAATTAGTTGTGAAAAACAAAGATGGAAAAGCAGCAGCTAATGAAATCGTTAACGTTGCATTTAACGAAAACATTGACGGCGTAATCTCTACAGTCACTTCTGCTAAATTTGTAAAAGTAGAAAACGGTAAACAAGTTTATGATGCTGACAAAATTACTGTTACAACAGACTCTAAAGGTGAAGCAAGCTTTATCATCGCAAGTAATACTGAAAACTCTTACGCTACACCAATTGCTTGGATTGACATCAATGACCAAACAGGCAAAAATGCTAACCTAGATAAAGGTGAACCATCTGCAGTTGGACAAATGTCATACTTCCAAGCACCATATGTAGATGGGTCTAAACTAGTATCGTCCAAAAAAGGTACTGCTACTGAAACGGACAAATTCGTTGGTGGAGATATAGCTATATTTAAAGTACAACTTACAAACCAAAGCGGTAAAGTAATGCCAAACTCTGGTTATTCAATTAGCCATGTTTCTTACACTGTTCATAACACTGGTGCAAATAATGTAAAAGTTGGAGAGGTAGAAATCGCACCAAACCGTGTATATACAGTCTCTACGCCGCCAAATGGTGAAATTGAAGTGACTACAGTAAACAGTCAAACTTCTTCTGTAAAAGTTATTGCGACAGGTGTAGCGAAACAAAATAACGGCAACAAAGAATTTGCATTTACTGCTAAAGAAGCAACAGCAACATTCACGAACGCAGATGAAATTACAAACCCATATACAGGCATTCTTGATCTTACATCCATCAATAAAAAGGATAAAGAAATTAAATTTGCTGGAAAATCTAAAGCTGTAGCATATGCTGGCGAATCAGGTAAAGCTTATAAATACTTTACTATCGGTAACAGTAGAATCGCTAACGCTGATGCTTTCATCGCTTTACTAGAAGAATATAGAAATGCAGGTAAATCCGTACGTGCTACTTATGAAGTAAAAGAAGATGAAGTAACATTTACTATTATCAGTGTAAACGATGGCACTGGCACAACCCCTGCTTCAATAGTAGAAAGAGTCAACAACGCAACTACAGTTGAGCAAGTTCGAACAGCTATTCAAGGTTTAGCTAATTATGCTAAATTAACAGATGAAAATAAAACGAAAGCTGCAAATGATATCTTTATTTTTGTAAGCACTGGTCAAGCATTCACAACTCCTGCGTCATTAAATCTACTTCTTGAGACTTACTTTATTGTTGATGTAAATGCAACATACACTGCTGCTACAATTAAAGCGGATGGTGAAAAAGCAGTTGGTATTTATACAGATAATACTGTCGATAACCTATTAAAAATTGAATCTGCTGCAGGTGAAACTGCTTACAATGACTTTAAAATCGTATTTGAGACAAATACTACAGTAGGGACTTCTGTTACAACTGCATATAATAGGACTCAAAAAATTTTAACAGTAAAATTACCTGTTTCTTCATATGACACTGTAACAGGTGCTGCGACAATTGATAAAACAAATGCAACATTTGAAAACATTAAAACTAAAATTGAAGAATTCAACAATGGCGCATTAAGCGTAACACTTACAGGTTTTACTGGTGATGCTTCAAAATTAGTTGGTCAAACAATCACTTTAACTGGTGCAACGCCAGCAACTGAAGCTGTACCAGGAAAATTAGTATTAACATTCTCTGAAGCTATTGCTACAGCCCCTACTGCATTAACATTTAATAATGCTTCAACTTTAGGAACTGGTGCTACGTTTGCTTTATCTGAAGACAAGAAAACAGTTACAATTACTCTTGGTACTAATGCTAATATCTTAGCTGGTACTACTATTACTGGATTAACTGGTATTGAAGCTGTTGTAAAAACTCAAACATTTAAGACTCCAATTACTATTACTGGTATTTCTCAATAAACCGAAACATTACTTGATAAACTAGCTTGGTCGAGAAATAAGTAAATTTAGGCCCTATAGGAAGAACTTTAATTAGTTTGACTCTATGGGGTCTTTTTTCTATACAAGTAATTAAACCGTTAAAATACAAAAGGAAGATAAATTCAATTCGAATAGAAGGGAGAGGAAAAATGGTGAACAAAAAAGGCCAAGCCATCGCTCTAGGGAATCGTTTAAAAAAGCTCCGCCATAAGCATCGCTTAACGATTGCAGGCTTGGCTGATTTATTAGGCATTTCGCATAGTTATGTAGGCTTTATTGAAAAAGGCTCAAGAAATGCCTCTGAAAAAGTATTGAAAAAGTATGCGGAATTTTTTGAAGTGCCCTATGCAGAATTAGCTGAACTACAATTACAAATAGAAAACCCTAGCCAAATAGTAGAGCCTCCCCTATTAACAGATGAGATGATGGAATTAAATAGTTTATTGATGAAATTAAATGAGGATTTTCGTTCTTCAATTATTGAGGACTTTAAGGAGCAAATTCAACAGACACTTTACAATTTACTAACGCCATACGATATTGCGGATATAAAAAAATACATTTCGAAAATAAAAAATGATTGGTTCTCAGAAAGTGAAGAACCGCAGACAGATATAAAAAACTACATGGGCTATATTAACTTAGCCCATGAGCAATTATATTTTCAATTAGTTATAGAGCATAATGTATTGCATCTTCAGCTATTATATAGCGACAGAAAGCAACGCACAATTTTTGAAAGTTGGTTAGGTGATTGCTCCATTTTCTATCAGACAGAAGAAAACTTACAGCACATTAGTGAACCTCAGAAAATATTAAATATATTATGGCTAAGTCCCAATATGTCCTATCGGCAACAACATCAATATTTAATAACAAAAGAGTTACTTTCTTTTGAGTTAAACTACTGTGATACAAAACTAAAGTGGTTTGTTCATAATTACGATCAGCATAATGCACTACAAGTCATACAAGAAAACATTAGCTAAGGAGCTGTTATCTCTTTGATTTTCCATTCAGACTTTGACTTACCAAAGTACTCAAAAAAGTTTCTACAACATTTAAAAAGAAAGTATTATTCAGAAGAAACCATTATCGGCTATGACAATGATATAAAAAAATTCTCATCTTTTATTTACCAATTATATGATGGTCACATCCTAACAGAAGAAATATCGAAAGATGATATCTTAGAATATCTAGATTTTCTAGGTAACCAAGATTATAAACCTAACTCTATTAATCGGTATTTTTACGGTTTAAAAGCATTTTTCAAATATCTTGTTATCGAGTTGGACTTTAAAGTCGACCCAACAACCGGCATATCTACTCGAAATGTTTACATCCCTTTACCCGACATATTAGATATGGATGAAATGGCATTAGTCTTGGCTACAGCCAAAGAATACTCTGAGTTTTACTATGTATTAATCAGCTTGTTATATTATACAGGTTCCAGAATAACAGCTGCTCGAACGTTACTAAAGGAAAACGTAGATATAAAAAATAATAAAATATACTTCCCTCGGATTAAAGGCGGACGAGATCTTCATTTACCCTTGCATCCAAAATTGCATCAAATATTGAAGGCTTATTTACACAAAACAAAAGATAACGGCTCAGACTATTTATTTCCTTCTCCTGTAAGCAGAAATATGCCTATTAGCGGTGTCGAAATCCGTATCAAACTGAAAAAAATCGGTTCACAATGCAATATAACAAAACGGTTAACACCCCATGTTATCCGTCACTGTACCGCAACACATTTAACACTCCTTGGCGTAGACCAACATTATATCGCTACTTTATTAGGTCATACCGATTCCCGTTCCACTGCACGCTATCAACATTTGAAAGTAGATGACTTGAGAACAGCTATGAAAAAGTTGAAATGACAAAAGAACATCGAATATTTATTCAACTTTTAAAATAAATATAATGATTATAAGCATCAAAAACCCACCAGTAAAACTGGTGGGTTTCTCGGCGCGTGAAACGCTAGCTTACTACCTCATGTCTTTCGACATGGTATGAGGTCTGCCAACCGTATTTTTTTTGCTTCGGTTAATTTATTCACAATTAAAAGGGTCAATAATTTCATTCATCGACAGTTGATCATAGCGTATATCTTCTTGTAATTGTCTTTTGATATACCGATGAATCACATTTCGATTTCGAGCGACAGTATCCACTAAGTATCCTCGACACCAAAATTGGCGATTTCCAAATTGGTATTTTAAATTAACATGTCGGTCAAAAATCATAACGCTACTTTTTCCTTTTAAGTAACCCATGAAAGCTGAAACACTTAATTTCGGAGGAATCTTTACAAACATATAGATATGATCGGGACAAGCTGCGGCCTCAACAATTTCTACACCTTTTCTTTCACACAGCTGTCGCAGTATTCCTCCAATTTCCGCTTTAATTTGACGGTAAATTTCTTGTCTTCTATATTTCGGTACGAAGACAATATGATACTTACAATTCCATGTTGTATGTGCTAAACTCTTACTATTCATTTAAACTCCTTTCGTACAAAGTCGGTTGACTAGACCTGATTTTATTGTACGATTGGAGTTTTTTTGTTGTCCATTGATAAAGATCTACTGGATCAACTGCATATCAAGGGGACAAATTATACATCAAAAGCCTTGTAGAGAGAACTCTCTACAAGGCTTCATTTGATTATCAGTACCTATATAGCTGGCACTAATATTTTTATTTATTAATAGTTACTGTTGTTGAGTATACAAATACTTTGTTTTGAGTTAATGTAGCGCCTGTTGGTTTAACAGTTGCTGGTAATGTAATGCCCGTTAAGTTCGTAATTACTGAACTTGAAGTTAGTACATTAGTAGTATCAAACGTTAATACAGTTGGAGATTTTACTGTATGATTTGAAAGCGTTGCAGATGTTCCATCTACGTCAAAGGCTACACCAGTTACTGCTCCAGCTAATGTGATTGCTTCAGAGAATGTTAATGCTACTTTCGCACTAACTGCTCCACCATTACCATTTACACCATTATCTAATGTTAATACTTGACCAACTAAGTCAGCAGTAATTGCATCACCAGCTGTTAAAGTACCACCAGTAGTCAATACAGTTGTACCATCAGCTAAAGTTGCTGTTGCAAATGCTGTTGCTAAATCATCAAATTCTAATGTTGCTGCTGCATTAAATGAACGAGGAGCTACACCAGTAATCGGATCAGGTGTTCCAACAGTTGTTGGTAAGAAAATTTCAAGTGTTTTTGATGCAGTATCATAGTTGCTAGTGATTGTAGTAGTCGTTGCAGCTGCTGTTGTATTTAACTTAAATGCAACTTTAATACCATTATAAGATTCAGCTGTTGCTCCAGTTGGTGCCGTTACAGTAAATGTTTTTGCAGCTGCATCTTTATAAGAAGCTGTTGCTCCAACTGATGTAACGTTTTGAACTGCTGGCGTATATGCTGCTGCTACAGTAATAGTATAGTTATTTTCTGTTAATGCTGCATTTAAAGATGGTGTTGTAAATGTATTACCAGCTTGTAATGAAGACCAAATTGCATCTACAGCCATCGGTTTTGCAGTTAGTGATAATTTTTCATATGCAGAAACACCAGTTAATGCTGTAAGAACATTCGCACGTGATAATGAGTTGTTTACTTTATTTACTGCATCACTAACATTCGGTGAATCTTCAAAAATATTGAATTTAGCTTTTGAAGCGTTAGTAGCTTTGTTATAAGTTACTTTTGCTCCAGCAACTAATTTGCTTTCAAAGAAGTCTTCATCAACGCCTACAGTAGTTCCTTTGTAGTAAAGAGTTGCATCTTTATATGAAAGTTCTGCATCAACACCGTTAACCACTAAAGTTACTTTTTTGTTAACTGTATCAACAGTTTTTACAGTACCAGTTAATGTATCAGCTTCAGCAAGGTTGTTAAATGTTACTGCACCTGTTTGTGCAGATAAAATGTTGTTAGTAGTTGAAGCTGTAAAGTTCACAGTACCTTGGCTAGTTGAAGAAACAGTTAAACTTGCAACACCGTTAATCGCTTGTACTTTGTATGTTTTACGGTTATTTTCAGAGCTTACTAGTGTACCACCAGTTACATTGTAGTTTGCAAATGTATCAACAAATGTGAATGTTGAATCAAACGCAGCATTTGTGCTGTTGTAGTATTTGAAACCATTTTGGTCTACAGCAATGTACTCAATAACTGCTGAATCTGTACCCACGATTGAAGTTACCTCTTTACCAGTTGCTGCAGAAGTAATTTTAACTTTAGAAGCACCTACTACTACGTCACCGAAGTATACGATTTCACCAGTTGCTTTTGCATCTGAGCTATCGATAACTGCAGCATCTTTACCATTGTTGTAAACTGCGATTGGAGTTGCATAGTCATTTGCAGCACCACGAACTACAAATGTAGCTTCGCCTTTTTCATTAACAGTTACAGGAATTGCATCAAGGATGCGATTAGAATTAGTAGTATTTACTGTTACAGGTGTAGTTTCTTTACCGTCAACAACAGGTGTTAAAGTTACTGAGTGATCAGCACTGTTTGAATTTCCTGTAGATGCTTTATCGAAGTAGATGTACGCAGTAGTGCCTTTAGGAGCTACTTTACCATCTTTACCTTTTAAAGTTACAGTATATTCACGTCCACCAAAACCATTACCACCATTTACATTACGTGCAGCAGCCTTTTGTACACCTTTAGCAACTAAGCTAATTTCAGCTGTTTGGTTAACTTCAAATTTAACTGTTGAACCAACTGCTTGTAAGTCTGTACCATCATAAGTAAGATTAGGTTGTTTAAGAGCAAGTGCACCTGAACCATCTAATGCTACGCCAGCGTATACAACTGGAGTAACTGTAGCGTCAGCACCAGTTAACGTGAAGTTACCTTCACCCGATGAATTTAATTTAACTAATGCTACTTGATGACCACCTGTAGTTACTTCAAATGGTACACCATTGTAACCCACGCTAGTTAATGTGTCATCTGTATTTACACGGTAAACATTAGCATCAGTGAATTTTGCTCCGTTAGTTACTTTGTCAGGAGTAACACCAACATTCTCTTTAAATGTTACAGCTACATAACCATTTTTATTTTCTTTAGAAGTTACTTTATAAACTTTAGTGTTTGAGTTAGCAATAGTGCTACCTTCTGTTACATCTTTAACTGTTAAACGAGCTTCGTTACCCCAGTATACAGAAGCATAAGCACGTACATTAGCTTTACCAGTAGCATAAACTGTTACTGAATCTTTTGAATTACTTGGGTTGTATTGAGTGTAAGTATAAGAAGCAACACCATCAGAATTTGTTACAGCTTCAGCAACATAATCCTTAGCAAATTGACCGCCAGCAGCATCAGCATTTGAGTCGATGTTGAATGTTACTGGGATACCTTCAGCTGATTGACCCTCTTTAACTGTTACTTTAGCAGAAACAGTTACTTGTTGACCGTAAATGCCTTGGATTGATTCAGTTACAAATGAAACTTTTTCAGGTAATACCGCAGCAATCCCTTTGAATGTACCGATTTTGTCTTCGCCAAGAGATACAGTGTACTCTTTGTCAGCTGTTTGAGCAGCAGTCGTTAATACAACCACTTTTTTGTTAGATTGTTTAACAGCAGCATTTTTCACTTCAAGATCAGAGATTAAGAAGTGTAAAGCTTGTACGTTTTCAACTTCTTCGTCGAATGTTACTTCAACAGTTGTAGCGTTGATTGCTTTAATTCCTACAACACCAGCAACTGGAGCGTTGATTACGTTTTCGATTGTACGGTATAAGAATGAAGCGAATTGTCCGCGAGTTACGCTGTTACCTGGGTTGAAGTTAGATACGTTCGTGATACCAGCGTATTCTAAAGCAACGATCGCAGAGCGTTGTTCAGCAGAGTAAGCTTTTTCTAAGTCAGAAATTTCAGTTACGAAACCAGCTTTTTTGTAGTCAGCAACTAGGTCTACGCCAGCGATTTCTTTAATAGCACGTACTAAAACTACTGCCATTTGTTGACGTTGCATAGTTTGTGTAGCGTTTAAGTTGCCGTTTGAACCGTTAAATACGCCAGCATCTTTTGCAAGTGCTGCATATTTCACTAATTCAGCTTCAGCAGAAGTTGGTAGATCGTTGAAGCGTTGTTTTGTATTCCAGTCAGCTGGAATTTCTTGGCCTTCAGCTTCTAAATAACGACCTAATAATTTAACCACTTGACCGCGGTTAATTGTTTGGTTTGGTTTGAATGAGCCGTCAGCGTATCCGTTGATGATACCTGCATCAGCTAATGCATTGATTGCTACTTCGTGGTCGTTTCCTGCTACATCTGTGAAGCCTGCTGCAGATGCCACTGGTACGATCGCAGATGCTACTAATGTTGCCGTTGCAGCCGTAGCTACGAATTTTTTGTATTTCTTTGGTTGGTTAGCCATAGAAAAATTTCCTCCTCTAAGTTAAAAAAATTATGTTTCTACTACATAGTTATGTAGTAAATAAACAACTACACATAAAAGTATAGTTGCATCCCTAAAAGTTGTCAATCATATTTTGGGAAAATTACTAATTCACTTCCGGAAAATAGTGGACATCGAACTCTCTTTTACCATTGTTAACTATTACGCGACTTTTTTCAAGTGAAAATATGCAACTTTTACCACAAAATCTAATTAACTAGCAATTAATTGTTGATATTTTCTAGAATCCTATAAAATAATGGATAATTAAGTTAAATGAACATACGAAAAAAGCTCAAGCATTTAAATGCTTGAGCTTTTTTCGCTTGGGCTACCAACCGTTGTTTCCTTGCAGGGAATTCTATTATTTCATAGAGGAAATTCCTATACACCTACAGTCTAACACTTTCAATTGTAAACGACAATACCATTTTTTAAAAATTATTGACGTTTTTGCCTTGCCACTTCCAATAAGAAAAGTGGAAGTGCGATTTGGCGCTTGATACGCTTAGGTTCTTTCATTAATCGGTAAAACCATTCAAGACCAAACTTTTGGAAAATTTCTGGTGCACGCTTGACTGTACCTGCCAGCACATCGAATGAGCCGCCGACACCTTGATAAATTGTTGGGTGTAGTCGATCACGATTGGCGTTAATCCAATTTTCTTGTTTTGGACTGCCCATTGCGACAAATAGTAAATCCGGTTGGGCTTCGTTAATACGATCAATGACCTTCTGTTCGTCTTTTTCATAGCCGTCCTGTGTACCGACTATTTTAATAGAAGGAAATAGTGATTTTAGCTTTGCTTGTGCTGCATCCGCTACACCAGGCTTGCCCCCATAAAGGAAAATCGGCTTGCCTCGTTTTGCCGCTTCTTCACAAAGCTTCATCATCATATCGACGCCTGTAACACGTTCACGAATTTGCCCTTTTTGAATTTTCGAAGCAAGAATAACGCCAATACCATCTGGAATTTGAAATTCTGCTTCATTTAAAAGCTTCTTTAGTGCTGGGTCTTCTTTTGCTTTGATAATTTTTTCAGGGTTGATGGCCACAACGAGCGCTTTTTGTTTCTTTTCAATGCGCTCGAATGCCATATCCATTAATTCATCGTAGCCTTCCGTATTGACGTTAATGCCAAGTACTGTTTCTTTCATCGGTTTTTCGCATCCCCTAGTAAGTGGAACTGGAAGCCAGCTTCTAGCCATTTTTCACGGTTTAAGCAGTTTTTCGTATCGAAGACGATTTTGTTTTTCACTGTGATTTCTTTCGCATCGTATGCTTTGAATTCGTTGTGATCTGTTAATACAACGATGATATCTGCGTCTTTCGTTGCTTCTTCTAAGCTTTGCGTTTGTGTTGCATGTTTGTTTTCTTTAATGTGTGGATCGTAAGAAATAACTTCTAAGCCAAGGTTTTGTAGCTCATCGATCACGATTGTTGATGGGCTTTCACGCATATCATCAACATTGCCTTTGAAGGCTAGTCCAAGCACTGCTACTTTGCCACCTGCGATTTTGTTTTCATTTAAAATAGCTTGTGTTTTTTGTGCTGTGTAGCTTGGCATGCTGTCATTTGTATTACGTGACATATGAATAATTTGTGCTTGCTCGCCACCTAGCTCAACTAGGAACCATGGGTCAACTGCGATACAGTGTCCACCTACACCCGGACCTGGGAAGTGAACATTGACACGTGGGTGGTAGTTCGCAAATTTAATGGCTTCCCAAATGTTGACGTCTAGTTTTTCAGCCATTTTTGCTAGCTCATTGGCAAACGCAATGTTGACATCACGGTATGTGTTTTCCATTACTTTTACTAATTCCGCTGTTGTTGCATCTGTTAAGTGGATTGTACCGTTCACAAATATTTGGTAAAGCTCTTTTGTCATTTGCGAAGATTTTTCATCAATCCCACCAACGATACGATCGTTGTTCACTAGTTCTTCAAAAATACGACCAGGAATAACGCGCTCTGGTGAATGGGCTACAAATAAATCAACGCCGAACTCAAGGTTTGCTTTGATAAGCTCAGGTAGCATTACGTGTTCTACTGTTTTCGGTGGTACTGTCGATTCAAGAATTACTAAATTTCCTTTTTTTACATAAGGCACAATCGATGCCGTTGCTTGACGTACATATTCTAAATTCGCTGTATTGTCAGGATTGATTGGCGATGGCACAGCCACAATGAAAACATCCGCTTCTTGTGGTGTTGTTGACGCTGTTAAAAATCCTTCGTCCACTGCTTTATTTAGGCGTTCTTGTAAACCGTTCTCTTCAATATGAAGTTTTTTCTCTTGAATACTTTTTACTGCTGCTGGGTTTACGTCCACCCCATGTACTTTTATGCCGTGGTTGGCAAACATTACAGCCGTTGGTAATCCGATATAGCCAAGTCCAACGACACAAATTGATTTCGTCATTCTCTATTCTTCCTTCCGTTTCAAAAACGAGTAGTAAATTTTTTTATCAGGGTAATACATGCATTTTCGCATTTTTGTTCTGCATTATAGTATACATCTTTCAAGGGAAAGTGTGAATTAATTTGTTATTTTACAGTATTTTCAGTGAACGATACACAGATTGTCGGGTTTATCGTAGGGTTTTGGTGATGGTTTTGGGTTGGTTTTAATGGCGATTGTTTGGGTTTTAATGGCGTTTTCTATTCGTTTAATGGCGATTCAGTAACATTTAGTGGCGATTTTCTCGCGTTTTGTGGCGATTGCCCCCTATATAATGGCGTTTCAAATAAACCCGACAAATTGTACTTCGTAAGTTTGCCTGCATTGCTATTTGTTCGTAAAGTATTTTTCAATAATCTTTTTGTAACATGTTTGCATTCAATTTTCAAAAACGCCCGACATTCCCTGTTCGTGATCGTATCGCCAACGAGCATGTAATAATCTTTTAGAGCTTGTACATGTGCATCCATACATTGATGCTGGCATCTGCGGCAGAGCCACGTTCTTTTCATCTTTTCCATACCGAAGTGATGACAGTTTTCGCAATAGACGCCTTTTTGTAAAGCACTGACCTCAAGCTGATAATAGCGGCAAAGAGGAAATGGCTTTCTGTGTTGTAATTGTGACAAAATAATGTTTGTTATGTCGTTCGTAGCTATCCCCCTATTCTTCGCTATAACCTTATGCACAAACATCGGGAGTTCTCTGCCCATGAGTATCGGCAGCCCTCTACCTTCGCGATGAATTTCTACGTTGTTAAAAGGAAAGACAATAGCCCCGTAAATCGGTGTCACTATATTATGCTCGCTAAGAAAATGTTGCATTGCTTGGATATACTGCTCCAGCTGAATTTCAGGATGTGTAAAAGCTTGGACTTGTCCTGTATCGGAAGTTCGTATTAATTGACGTGGGTCTTCTTTAAAATGGACAGTTCCTCGGATGTTTTTAATTTCTAAAATGATGATGCCGCTTGCTGTCACTACTAAAATGTCGATTTGCATGGGGAATATCGTAGGGAGTATCACATTGTGGAAAATATAACAGTCACTTAGTTGTGGTAATTTTTCTAGCTCATGCAAAACATACTGTTCTGCAAAATCGCCCGCTTCTTTATTTTTGAGTTCCTGTTGTAGTGAAGGAAACTGCGGATGTGAAGGAAGCAATCGACG
The DNA here is from genome assembly GCF_046245175.1 of Lysinibacillus sp. 38-6. Lineage (GTDB taxonomy): Bacteria > Bacillota > Bacilli > Bacillales_A > Planococcaceae > Lysinibacillus. The sequence goes on along the minus strand of NZ_CP176417.1, from coordinate 3,929,476 downwards.
AACAAGTGCTTGCAATCCTAATGTCAGTTGTGATGGTGCAAATGCTTTAACAATCAATAACTTTTCACTCCTTTTCTTTTTACTATAACAGCTAAAAAGTCATGAAAAAATAGCTTGATTGAAAATAAAAATTTGACGTGGTTAACGCTTACTAAACTTGATATATCAACAGGTATAACCGAGATTTGCATGGGTCCATCAGCAATAACAAAAATCTCAAAAATTGTACTTTGATGATATGCTCCCTATTTTACAATGCAGTTTTGTCTATCTTTCTAACAGTAATTACTTGCTGATTTCCAATAAAACGTAATCCATCTTTGCTTGCTGTTATTCGCTCTACAAAAAAAGTTTTTGGTACATAATAGGATAATTCTTCATCATACACTATTCCCAAATGAATAGTTGCATTGTGGTATTGGTCATAAAACAGGAATTCACAATCAATATTTGTTGGATTACCTAAAACTTTCTCTTTATTAAACAATACAGCTTTTGGTGCTTCTGCTAATTTAGGTAGCTTATAAAAAAATACATATTTATCTTTATTTTTATTAAAGTTACCTTTGGTTGTTGATTTACGTAGGGAAGCCAAGGTAATTTTACTATTCTCAATGTTGTCCCATCCCATTTTGCCTTTATATTGCAAAATTTCGACGTCATTTTTAACATGTTTAACGGTTTTCTCAACGCCCAATAAATGGCAAAAGTTCTCAAGATCAAACCTTAAATCAATTGTATATTCTTTTTTATCTTCACCTGTTTGATCTGTAATTCTATATTGAAAACAATAACGATTCAGGTATTCTTTATAAAACTCCGCCAATAAAATCAACGAAAGGTCATTAATTTTTGGGTTATTTTCTAAATCGTACAGATCTTTAATTGATGAGATCATTGTTTATCCCCTAAATAGTTAATTTGATATATACAAAAGAAAGCCCTGATTATAATTAATCAGGGCTTTCTTCTTTAATATACTGCAACTTTAAATCACGTCTCATATTTTAGCTCTCCGACGGGGAGAATTCGAGAGTTGCAACCCGAATGACTTTTTTAAGAAGTCCCTTCTAGCCTATTCAAATATCTAGGAAATTATCCGTTAATTAAAATATATTACTATACAACTTTTTGGTCACGTCTCATGTTTTAGCTCTCCGACGGGGAGAATTCGAGAGTTGTAACTCGAATGACTTTTTTAAAACAGTCCCTTTACTACTTACGTACTAATTTTACTACTTTTTAATAATATGGGTCAATAAATATTGATATCTTAAAAGTTAGTTGTTGGTGACAATAAGGTTTGATACATTCACATTGAAATAAACAGTACTCGCCTAAAGCAATTCTCTCAGCTCAACCTTAATCCAACAAAAAAGGAATCTCCCTTAATATCGGGGATTCCTTCCGCTTTCTAGTAATTTTAAAATAGATTGGGCTTGTTGCATGTGCAGTGATAGTACGTATTGGCCTGCTTGCAGGAGTATTTGTGACTTCACCATGTCCATCATTTCTTTGGCAATGTCGGCATCGCGAATTCGCGACTCTGCGGCGGTTAAGTTTTCGGCTGTATTCACGGTTGCATTGTAAGCGTGCTCTAGTCGATTTTGATAGGCACCGAGACGGGAACGCTCTGATGATACGCGCTTTAGTGCTTCGTCCATTGTTGAGATGGCCTTGTTGGCATCGTCCCGTGTGGCAATTGAAGTGGTGTCGTCCAAACCAAGCGCCCCGGCTCCCATATCATTTATGAATAGCTCAATGCTTTGACCGGCATTAGCACCCGCTTGGATTTTAAGGCCATTTGTTGCATAATCACCGTTTAATAAAGTCTTTGTATTAAATTCGGTATCTTTTGAAAGACGTTGAATTTCTTTTTTCAGCTCTTGAAATTCCTTATCAAGTTGTTCACGGTCACTATCGGTTAGTGTATCGTTGGATGCTTGGACTGCTAACTCTCGCATTCTTTGAATAAGGGCATGCGTTTCATTCAATGCACCTTCTGCTGTTTGCACCATGGATATTCCATCCTGTATATTTTTCGCTGCCATATTCAAACCGCGAATTTGTGCGCGCATCTTTTCGGAAATTGCGAGTCCCGCCGGATCATCCGCAGCACTATTAATACGATAGCCGGAAGAAATGCGTAACATCGACTTGCTCATTGCATTATAATGCTTATTCATATTACTTAATATCGACATCCCAGTGGCAGACCACTTACCTAGCATCTCCCCACCCCCTTGCTACAAGTATTTTTATTTATATCGGTATGAGTCAAAGCCTTTCAAGTGAATTTGGAAACAAACCCAAATAATTGAAATTATAATGAAAGCACCCGCTTCTTCTTCTTGAAAAGTGGGTGCTCATTGGCTGTACCTAGTATTCAATTTTCGAAACCTCCGAATTGTGTGCTCTTTTGATGTAGTAGCTCATAGAAGAGCGCTTCATTGTAATCGGTTAATGCCTGGTCAATTAAGTAATCGATATTCTTTTTCTCAATTTCAGTTATAAGCTGATCAATTTCACCAACAGTTGCAGAAGAGACAAGGGGTAACTGTGGCTTTGGTGTAGCGCTTTCAAGAATAGGTGTTAAATGTTCATGGACATTCGTAATTAGTAACAGTTGATATAGTGGTAATCGAATAAAACGATTTCCTTTTTGGAACACAAATACCTCAGATAAATTTTCGATTTGTTGTGTGTGCAAGTTGATGATCATTTCTTTCCCTTCAATCGGAATGAAATGAAAAATCTCATCCTCTTTTAATATTGAGAAATATTGATAAGCAAATACGAGACGCAATTTATCGCCAGTAATTTTCGTGTAAAACGGCTTCATATATTGAACTTGCATCATCCTTCATCCCTCCTTATTATCTGATTATTCAGATTTTAACACATAATAACCTAGTTGTTAACTATCTTCTTTCTCAATTTTTTTCTTTCTAATCATTCAGCTTATCATGTCCGCATTTTAATCGTATAATGGAAAGACAGTCTTTTTTCCTTTATACGAAAGATGACATTTTATATCATCTAAATTAAAGCTAAAGTCATTGGCCAATGCAATTGAGAGGAGTGAGGTTATGGCTTTGTCTATTTCGCAACTAGCTAAGGAACATCAACAATTTATTCTTGCAAAATTAAAAGAAGTTGAGCAGGAGCTCCATCCGTCCTCTAGCGAAGACGAGGAACTTGTGCGTCGTGCAGTTTTTTCTGTACGTAACAAATCTATCGTATTTGAACGTTTTAATGGTGCAAGTTCTATATTATATGCAAGCGTACAGGATGTGAGACCTGCAACTGTAGAAATTGATTTTGCTCACGGGACTTTAAGCTGTAACTGTCCCCAACTAAAATGGTGTCGTCATCAGGTAGGCGCACTACTTGCTCTCTATCAATACTTTGATTCAGTGCAAAACTGGTCAGCTGCTTGGCGCGCACAAAAATCAGTGCAATTAAAAACATTGGCTGATGAACGGAGCCCTGAAAGCTGGCAGTTGATGGTCGATGAAGTCATGAAACGGCTATTGCCAGCTGGTCGCATTTTGGAAGGCTATGGACTTTCCGCTATTCGTACCGACGCATTGGAACGGCTTCGAAAACATATGCCGTTTGAACGTGAATGGCAACCACTCTATAAACTTTTTATTGAACTGTCCATCTTTAACACAATATGGCGACATTTAAACAATACACAAGGTCATTCATTAGACTCACCTTATATGAAATACTTTATCGATCAAAGCGTACAATCATTTGAAAGTATTTTGACGGAATTAACAAATCGCTCTCGACTTTTTGCAACCGATCCATTTTATGACTCACTGCAAGAAATCGTTCGTGATTTATTACTAGAACGACAAGGGCTGTTCGCCAATCGACTACAAATTTACATGCTGCTATGGGCAGTGCTTTTTTATGAGAGGCCTAGACGTGAAAAAGAGCTTACTCTTATTGATACGCTTGAAAATGTTTCACCCGAAATTTCTTTGCAATCATTAAAGCTTTTATTTTATGTGTTGCTACAAAAAGAGCAATTATTACAGGAAAGTATCGCACACATTGCCTTACCACAGATGCAAGACTTATTCGAGTTAGCTACATTTGCTAAGCGTGCTGGCGAGTCCCATTCACAAGCAGCTATTTTACGAGCTATGCTTCCTTTTGCTGAAGCATTTTTACAGGAAACGGTGCCAGTCGTACAGCGCGCGCAATATGTGCGACAATTCCAGTTGCTATATGATGATATTCAGTTAACTGAGGAAGAAGAAACAACGCTATATAGCGCATTCGGTGTATACGGATTACAGCCCTATTCGTTCTTCCTTATTCGAAAAGAACGCTATCGTGAATGGGCAGCTTTACACCAATTAAATCTTTCCTCATTCTCTTATTTAGAAATGTGTGGTCTTAAAGATGTACTACACATCGCTCCGGCAGCCGTTTTACCTTTGTATCATGTTTATGCAATGGCAGAGATTACACAAAAGTCTCGTATGAACTATAAGCAAGCAGTACGGATTTGGAAAAGTATGCGTAGTGCTGCAAAAAGAGCAGGTAAAGTAGCTTATTTTGAAACATACATGCAAACAATCCGAGCAGAATATAAACGACTTCGTGCATTACAGGAAGAAATTGAGAAAGGAAACTTAGTATGACTATATTAAATGTCCCGTCTCCGTTTACAAAAAGACAGCAGTTACGTATTGAACCCGCATCCAATGACCATTACACGGTGCAGGGCTTTACTGCAAGTGGTACAGTACTTGAAGTTGAAACCTTGATTTCTTCGTTATTTTTTAACTATGAAGCAAATACGTATGGTTTAATGACCAATCGAACTGATTATGCAATTGATATTTCAACTGCAGAGCTTCTCGATATCTTTTCGCCGCTCTACCAGCACCCATTTATTCATTGGGAGGGTGTGGATGCTGACAGTAATGACACGATTAAACAGGTGCAGTTATTACAGCAATACTGGCAAGAACCTACACTTTGGACGCATGTGGCAATTGCAGATGATTTTTCTTCATTGTCATTTTCTATTGAAGGTGTCGATACGACATTACTTGAAACAGCTGTGCAGCAAAAACTGGCTTATGCTGGATTAGTCGTGTCTGATGTGCCGAAGTTACTCCCATTCTTTTTACGCGGTGGCTGGCCATTAGAAAAGGATCGTCAAGCTGGTGCAGTAACGGTATCGTTACGTTTAAGTGAGCCAGAGGAAGATTCAGATGTTTGGCTGTTGGAAACGGTGCTTAGCACGGCTACAACGAAAACTTATTGGACACCTGCTGTACGCAAAAAATCATTGCCTTTAGCGGATGCTTTACCGGCAAAATGGCAGCCATTTGCCCTTGATATTGAGCAACAGCAAAGCCAAATTGTTGAACTGCTGTCAAATGAACATTTACAATCTGATATTTTCATTCATATAACACTTGATGATTTAGAAGTTCGCAAATTTTTACGGGAAGACTTAGCACGATTACAGGCACTCGGTTTTGATGTCGTGCTTCCCGCTTGGCTAAAAGATTTAAAACAATCCAAAATGCGTGTACGTGTCAGCACAGGTAATGTATCAACGAAAAAAGTTGCGGGACTTGATGATATTTTAACGTTTAAATGGCAATTTTCAATGAACGGTCAGTCCATTTCAGCTGAGCAATTTAAAAAGCTTGTCGATGAAAAACGTGAATTCATTCGTATTGGTACGGAATGGTTCCGAGTGGATGCAAACTGGATGCATGAAATGCGTGCTTTAATGCAACAGGCTGAAGATGAAAGCTGGACTGTTCGTGAACTTTTATTCCGTGAACTCCCAGAAGAATTAGCGATGCTCGAGGAAGAAGAAGATGCGGATGATGCATTACGTGACGATCCACTGTTTGCCTTTGAATTACAACAATCATTAAAATCTTATATGGAGCAGCTTCATGAGAAAAAAGGTCTGCCACCAGTACCAGTTCCTCTATCATTGAATGCAAGTTTACGTCCTTATCAGCAAGAAGGTTTTGAATGGCTTGTCTTTATGCGTGAGCAAGGTTTCGGTGCTTGTCTAGCCGATGATATGGGGCTTGGCAAAACGGTGCAGCTTATTTCTTATTTACTGCATGTCTATGAAACATTGGATGCTAAAGAGCCGACCATTATTATTTGCCCGACTTCTGTGCTTGGAAACTGGCAAAAAGAGCTTGCACGTTTTGCCCCTTCTTTAACTGTGCATACGCATTATCAAGCGAATCGAACAAAGGAAGATGCCTTTATTCAGCTTGTTAAACAAGAAAAACCGCATGTCATTTTATCTACTTATGGAACAGTGTCACAGGATACGGAATTTTTACAAATGATTGATTGGGCAACGGTTGTGTTAGACGAAGCGCAAAATATTAAAAATATGCAAACACTGCAATCTCGTTCGATTCGTAAATTACATGGTAGCCACCATATTGCCTTAACAGGTACACCTGTTGAAAATCGATTATCGGAGCTTTGGGCGATTTTTGACTTTATTCATAAAGGCTATTTAGGTAGCTTTGGCCGCTTTAACGAGGAATTTATTTTACCTATTGAACGTGATGAATCATCGTCACATAAGCAAAAACTACGTGCAAAAATCCAACCGTTTTTACTTCGTCGTACAAAACGGGATCCAAATTTACAGCTTAATTTACCTGATAAGCAAGAATCTCATGCATACTGCGCATTAACTGCGGAGCAAGCATCACTGTATGAGGGCTATATTTTAGAAACGCTTGACCAACTAGAGCAACTAACCGGCTTTCAGAAAAAAGGCCGCGTCTTAAAGATGCTCAGTAAATTGAAGCAATTATGTAATCATCCTGCTCTTTATTTAAAAGAACCTTTTGAGGATGCGGCAACGATGCTAACACGCTCGGTCAAATTAGAGCGTATTGTAAACATGGCAGCGGAAATCGTGGATAATGGTGAGCAATGTCTTATTTTTACGCAGTATATTGGTATGGGTCAATTACTACAGCATTGTTTCAGTGAAATTTATAACGTTGATGCACCGTTTTTAACCGGTGCGATGCCTAAACAGCAACGTGACCGTTTAGTCGAGGCTTTTCAAGCAGGTGAGTTCCCTATTTTCATTCTGTCATTAAAAGCAGGTGGTACTGGATTAAACTTAACAGCCGCAAACCATGTGTTACATGCCGATCGTTGGTGGAATCCTGCTGTTGAAAATCAAGCAACAGACCGCGCTTATCGAATTGGGCAAACACAATTTGTGCAAGTGCATAAGTTTGTAACAATCGGTACCATTGAAGAAAAAATTGATAAAATGCTGGCGCAGAAATCTGCATTATCGGAAGAACTTATTCAGTCGAGCCAGTGGTTAACAGAGTTGGATGATGATGAACTTCGTGATCTAATGTCACTTGATTACAAATTATCTTAGAAGTGCGCCAAGAGCTTAACGTTCTTGGCGCTCTTTTAGCAACATATAAGTGAACAATGTTTTACTTCTTTCCTACTTACTTCTTATTTAGTTGTGTGAAATGGTCATTGCTGTGCGGTCTTCAGCAATGATTCGTGTTAGTTTTAGTCCACATCTATCCTTTCTCATGTAAAAATTCATTACGGCGCAAAGCTTAACATTTTATAGGAGAATGGCGGATTGAATAAATGTTTTACCTTGCTCCGTATGTATGGCCATAGTCGGTTATACTACTGGTAATTGCATCTTTTTCTCTGGTAACACAAAATCCTTTAGAATCTCCTGCTCGGTGGATTTTGCTGGCGTCATTGTGTTACTGTCACTATCTGGTGGCTTCAGCCTGTAAAAGCGGACATCTTCTACCACCACTTCTGTAATGTAAATTTTAGTGCTCTCTTCATTCATAAACGACCTTGATTGAATTCTTCCATTAATCCCAATGAGCGAGCCTTTTCCGCAAAACTTCACAATATGCTCTGCCAGTTTTCCCCATACTGTACAAAGAATAAAGTCAGTTTCCACTTCTCCTCGACTGTTTTTGTAATTGCGATTAATGGCAAGGGAAAAATGAGATTGCACTCGATTTCTTGATAGTTGCCGTAACACCGGATCTTTTGTTAATCTTCCAACCAGTCCGACTTGGTTCATGGATTCACCTCCTTTGCTTTTAATTGCCCTTATCTTACAAGATGACCTTCGCCACTGGCAAAGCTGAATTTTTAATATTTAGCGCGTAATTCCAGCACAAAATTGTTTTTTCCATATGTTTTATTTTTTATGGTGACGATTTTTTTCCTAGTCAAATCTTGATGGCTGTAAGGAGCTTAGCTCATTTTTGAAATATCAAATTTTGCATATTTCACAAGAAATTGAAGTATCCGGCTCAACTACAACAAGCTGTAATTGATTATGTTATACTAAAATGAATGACCGACTTAGGAGGATACATAATGAAAACATTTAAAATGCTTTCCTTTGACCTTGTCACGAAAGATGGCATGCAAGCATTTCCTTTAGTCGATGGCATTATTATTAATCAAGAAAACAGCCATCAATCTTGGATTCTTGAACTGTTTATCGATCGGCAATATCGGCCGATTTTTGATGAGTTATTAGTGAATGGTACCGTTGTAAATGTACGGGCCGTTATTTCATTTCCTGATAATGAACCAGCGCCATTTCGCGTCGTTGTTCATACTGTACAAGAAATTGGCGAGCATATTTCCGTGCTTTTAAAAGGAACTTTAAAAATTAAGCGTTCAAAATATGCGGAACAATTACTTGCAGATTTGCTTACAGAGGGTGTTGCGCAAGTTGACTTGCTAGACCGCTTCTCTAAAGGAATGAAAGAACGTCCAAAACTGAAAAATGATTGATTTTATCGGGCGATACGTTGTATGACGTATCGTTTTTTTGTCTGGACAAGTTGTGATTTTTGGATAAAATATTGTGTAAAAAAGGGGTGAATACAGATGAGTTTTGTCTTACGTAAGAAGCCTTTAAAATTGTTATGGCTTGAAGCTTTACTTAGACGCTTAAACGAAGGAGATCCTGAGTTAAGCTATTATACTGAAAAATTTCGGAGACTTTACGCTGGTTTTGCCGGAGAACAAAGAGTTGACCGTGAATGGTATGAAATAATATGTCCAAATACTTTTTTTGTATTGCATAATATAGTGCTAGAGAATACAGCCAAGCACTTCCATCAAGTGGATACGCTCTTTGTTTGTCGGCATTTCATATTAGTTGTGGAAATCAAAAATATCAACGGACGTCTGGATTTTGATGGTGCTACATTTCAATGTACTCGAACAAAATCTGATGGAACAGTTGAAGGTTTTCCTAATGCAATAACGCAAATTCAACGTCATATGCAATTCTTTAAAACTTTTTTTAAAAATTATTCTTTCCCCATTGAAGGTGCCGTCATTTTTTCTAATCCATCCGCAATCATTGCGAATCATCCTAATACAGTTCCTATTTTCCATGTTTCTGGATTGCAGAGTCATATCCAACATCTTTTCACTAAGTATACGAAACCTGTCATATCAGATGAACAATTAACCTATTTTGTTCAACAAATTAAAGCCCGACATCAACCACAAGAAGTACTTACTCACATAGATTCTTCGCGCTTCCGCCACGGTGTTCTTTGCCCAAAATGTCATTATAAAAAACAAATGTTTTTTTATAGAGGGGTCTGGAGATGTGTAGTTTGTCACTATGTAAGTACAGAAATTTTTGCAGAAGCATTGCTAGATTATCAATTGCTAGTAAGTCGTAGGATTACCAATAGTCAATTACGTGCGTTTTTTGGTATTGATTCAAGCGATGCAGCCAATCGCTTGTTGCGAAAATTTCACTTCCCTAGCACTGGTACTACTAAAGATCGTGTATACCATCTCCCTGACAATTTAATAGAATTTATGAAACCATTTTTTTGATGCAATTTTGGAGGTAGTTGTCTTTCTGCGTATGTAGTTTTGCTTCTTTCGCGGAATTCACGCTGGCTTCCGCGGAATTTTTCCCTTCTTCCGCGGGATTCACGCTTGCTTCCGCGGAATTCTTCTCTTCTTTCGCGGAATTCACGCTTGCTTCCGCGGGATTAACCTTCGCTTCCGCGGAATCCTCCTTCACTTCGCGGGATTCACCCCCGCTTCCGTAGAATCACTTCATTCGCATAATCGCGCAAAGAAAAAAGTGATTCCGACTTAACGGAATCACTTTTGTATTTATGGGGTAGTCATCTTATTACGGTCGTTATTCATTGTGTTGTTGTTGTTTCTTTCAACACCATTTACACCATTTGCGTTAGGTACGTTGTCATAGCCGTTAGAGCCATTTACGTCCGCGTTTGATCCAGGTGTTGTCGCTTCAGGCATCACAGTGTTTTCACGTACAGTACCGTGATTCGTTGTACCATCGTTTACTGTACCGTTGTTCACGTTACGATCGTAAACATCATGGTTTCTATCCGGATCGACAACATCTTCAACATCGTTCACACCTTCTCGAACGTCCCTATTCAAATCAGTCATTGGGGTTTCATTTGCAGCATTGTTACCCCAGTTACAACCTCCAAGGAATACTGTAGCAAGGATAATGGTTAAAAATGACATTTTCCACATATTAAAAAACCTCCTTTCTTGAGTACTATGTCAGCAAATACACCTTGTGCATTTGTGATCCTACATAGAGTGCCCGGGAAAGGAGGGAACTATCCGATTTTTTTAGTACAAAAACTATTTTTGTTTTTCTTTCAGCAACTGCTCAATATATGCTGCTTCTGCTTTACAATTATAAGTATAATTGGTACCAAGTTGTTTTTGTAAAGCTTCAATGGTTTCGACTTGTTTAGCGGTTGGTTCTTCATTTAAAATTTTTGCAATTACTTCATCGATTTTTTGTGCCATTTCTTCATGGAATTCAGTACTCATCAAAACATCGGCTGGGATTTTTTCGATCCAAGCGGCATTTTCCTGAAAATAAGACTGCCAGCTAGCAATGAAGTCTTCCATAGAAAAGCGCTCTTCTTCCCAACCAATACTTGCTAAGTATGATTCAAAAGATGTTGAAATCGAACGCGTAATGCTAATTTTAACACCTGAAGACAATTCCTTATACATCTATATAATCCTCCTACTTTTTAAAAAACCTAAAATTACATGTATTTCAATTCACAATACGATCGCATTTAAACTACTAATTGCTGTCAAAAAAATTTGACAATCAGAACACTATTCGACAAGCTTATTTTATAACTTATAGCCTATAATTGCAAATTAAGGCTGTTTTGGTTGTTCTGGCCCTATTGCGAATAAAATATCTACCTCACAAACAAGCTCGCCGTCAACTGTCGCAATTCCGTGTCCTTTGCCCATTGAACCACGTAATTTAGTGAATTCTACTTCTAATCGAAGCTGATCTCCAGGTACAACTTGACGCTTAAAGCGCGCGTTATCGATGCCTGTTAAAAATACTAATCGACCTTGGTATTGCTCAGACTTTAATAAGGCTACGCCACCAACTTGTGCTAATGCCTCTACAATTAATACGCCTGGCATAACAGGGTATCCTGGAAAATGTCCATTAAAGAAATCTTCATTAATTGATACATTTTTAAAACCTACTGCACGTTTGCCTTCTTCTATTTCCACAATACGATCTACGAATAAAAATGGATAGCGATGTGGTAAGATTGCTTGAATTTGCTCTGCTGTTAACATTTCTTTTCCCCCTCTAGGTATGTAAATTGGCTTTCTACTTATAATATGAACCTGGCGTCCATATTTACACGTTTACGGTATATTACAGTATCCGCCTTTTTATGTGAAACACAAAGTATGGTAAAGAATATTATTATTCTTTACCATTCATAATGTCAAATATATGTTGCCATGTTTCTATCTTAAAGACATCCATTGCTTTTCCTTGACCAATCACACTGTAGCCGACCATTGTTCCTAAAATAGCGGCAACAACGATTAAAACAAGAATAAGTACAACACGTAACCAAATCGGAATCAGCCGTATTTGCACCCATCGAACCTCGCGTTGCTCTCCATTTGAGCGACGTCCCTTTTCATCTGGTGGCGTATCGGTTTCTTGTGTCGGCACAGAACGTCGACGTGAATCGTTTGTCATAGATATTGTACCCCTTCATTTCTTACTCAAACATGCACTTATCGTATGCCGTTAATGAGCCCTAGCATTTGGTCAGCTAGTGTAACAGCTCTTGCATTGAATTGATAAGCACGTTGTGTTTCGATTAAATCGGTCATTTCCTTCGACAAGTTAACATTCGATAATTCGAGTGCACCACTTTGCATGCCGATTTGCTGACGATTTGCTCCTTGTAATTCTGTTACAACTTCAGCTTGTGTATAGCCTAGCTCTGCTAAGTTATTTGGGAAGCCTAAGTATGTACCTGAAACATGCTCCATTAGCTGTGGCTTTTGGAATTCTGTTACAGCAAGATCCGTACGAATAATATCTCCATTCGGATACGTTGCTTCTAACGAGCCTCCATCGCGTACAGCAAATCCTTTTACGTTATCAGGTAATGTTATAGCTTGTCCATTTGCATCTGCTACTGGGTAGCCATCTGAAGTAACAAGCATTACCGTTCCATTATTTAAAGGTGATAAATAAAAGTCACCTTGACGAGTATACACTGTTTTCGTTCCATTTTCACCATCTGGCATTAAAATATTGAAATATTGCTTTGGTTTTGTAAAAGCTAGGTCCAGGTCACGATCTGTTGATTGCAATGAACCTTGCTTATAATTCGTTTGAATTTGACCAAGCATTGCACCAGAGCCATAACGAATACCGACCGGTGATTGGCGCACAGTAGGGTCCTGTTTATCATTATTGAATTGTTGATACATTAGTTCGTTAAACGTTGCTTGCTGTGTTTTATAGCCATGCGTCCCACTATTGGCAATGTTATTACTAATGGTATCTAATTTATTTTGCAATTGCCCCATTGTATTTGTTGCGGTAATCATTGTTCGTAGCATGTGAAAACGCCTCCTGTTCGCTTATTATAACTTGCCGATTTCGTTAACAGCCTTTTCCATACTACGATCATAAGCCTGCAACACTTTTTGATTTGCTTCAAATGCACGGTATGCTGTCATTAAGTCTGTCATTGTGCGACCTGAATCAACGTTTGAGTTCTCTAAATAATTTTGGCTTAATGTAAACGATACACCATTTGCACCATAAGCGGTAGGTAGCGCATCGCCATTTTCTGTACGAAGTAAGCCATTATCTTGTTTAACTAGCATGTTCGGATTGGCAGCAAACGATACACCTACACGCGCTACTTGCTGGTTATTAACAAAAATAGCACCGTCCTGATCCACACGGAAATCATCATTTGGTAGTTGGATGCGTTGCCCTGTGTCAGATAACACATAAAGACCTTGTGCATTGACTAAATAACCTTGACCATCTAATGTAAAATTCCCGTTACGCGTATACGCCTCTCCGCCATCTGGATGTGCTAAACGGAAGAAAATTGAACCCGTGACACCATCTTCATTTTGGGGTAAGTATCCATCAATTAGGGCCATATCTGTCGTTAAATCTGTGCTATAGATTTGACCTTGTATGTAATTTGGTAATGTTTCTTGCATATAAATTCCGGTATTTAATGCACCAACTTGACTCATATACTGTGAGCCCGATTGCTGATTGGCAGGCGCATTTGTTTTACCTACGCTGGACATTAGCATATCTGGAAATGAACGGATTGTAGACTGATCTGCCTTAAATCCAGGCGTATTGGCATTGGATAAGTTGTTTGTCAGTAGTTCTGTTCGTCTTTGTTGTGCAATCATACCTGATGCTACTGTATAAAATCCTTTAAACAAAGGAATCACCTCATTGTATTTTTATAGAGAAGCTGGAACACGATCAATATTTTCTAGCATGATGCCTGTACCAATTGCCACACAATCCATTGGATGTTCTGCAATGAATACTGGTACTTTTAACTCTTCTATTAACAGCTGGTCCATACCGTGTAGTAGTGCGCCACCACCTGTAATAATAACACCACGATCAATAATATCTGCTGATAGCTCAGGCGGTGTTTTTTCCAATACGTTTTTAGCCGATTGTACAATCATTGCTACCGATTCATGTAATGCACGTTCGATTTCATCAGAGTTAATGGTAATTGTACGTGGTAAGCCTGTTACCATATCACGACCGCGGATATCCATTGAATCGTCACGGCCACCTTTAAACACTGTACCGATTGTTATTTTAATTGCTTCTGCTGTACGTTCACCAATGAGCAATTTATATTCCTTTTTAATATATTGCAAAATATCATTATCAAAAACATCACCAGCCACTTTAATAGACTCACTTGTTACGATGTCGCCCATTGAAAGTACCGCGATATCTGTTGTTCCGCCACCGATATCAACGACCATATTGCCACTTGGTTGGAAAATATCCATACCAGCACCGATTGCCGCCACTTTTGGCTCTTCTTCTAAATATACTTTTTTACCACCAGATTTTTCAGCAGCTTCACGAATCGCTTTTTGCTCAACACTTGTAATATTTGTTGGGCAGCAAATCAAAATGCGTGGTTTTGTTAAAAATCCTTTTAAATTTAACTTATTGATGAAATGTCTAAGCATCGCTTCTGTAACATCAAAATCTGCAATGACGCCATCGCGTAATGGCCGAATTGCAGTAATATTACCAGGCGTACGCCCCACCATTTGACGCGCTTCTTCTCCTACCGCTAGCACCTTGTTTGTCTTTTTATCTATCGCCACCACAGAAGGTTCATTTAACACGATTCCTTTACCTTTTACGTGGATTAATACGTTCGCAGTTCCTAAGTCTATGCCTATATCCTTCGAAAACATTTTTTGATTTCTCCTTCCCGCCAGTTAAAACTACATAACGTTCCTATTGTCTATTTATCTAGAATATTTTATCATACCCCATTGGTAATTTCACCTAAATTTAGTCATTATGCTTGTTTTCCTACAATTATATGGACACAACTAGAAATGGACAAAAAAAGAACGAATCATTCTTGACTCGCTCTTTCTTTCCACTTGTTTTTCGTTGCCTCTCCTCCACGAATATGACGTACGGCTTTATGGTAGGCGAGAATCTCTTTCACTTGATCGGCTAATCCTTCATGAATTGTTGGTAATCGCTCTGTTAAATCTTTGTGCACCGTACTTTTTGAGTAACCTGTCATTTTCGCGAGGACACGCACAGTTTCACGCGTCTCAATCAATAATTCACCGAGGCGTATGCAGCGCTTCCGAATGTGCTCGTGCACGTTCTTCGTCCTTTCCACACAATTTCACAAAATGGCTTTGGCATCAGATGCACGTCTGCGCATTTCTTCACCTTATGTGAGGACAAAGCTATTCAGAACACGATTTGCACTTTCTCGTTAAATTGCTGACTTTTTTAAAATCCTAGGAATTTTTTCGGGTTTACGTATTTACCGTTTTCTAGTACTTCAAAATGCATGTGAACACCGGCTGCTTGATTCCACTCATTGTCAGTCGCTTTGCCAAGTGCCTGACCTTGTGTCACTTCGTCGCCTTCTTTCACGACAATATCTTTCACAGAGCTATAATGCGTTTGCTTACCATCTGCATGCTCTAGCACGATTTTATTGCCTGTGAATGCATCTAGTTTTACTTCTAGTACTTTACCACTTAACGCAGCAACTACTTCGAATTCTTCCCCATTCATAGAAAGAGAAATGCCTGACGATGTTGTAAATGTTTGATTAAATACCATTAATGCATTTTCACGCGACTCTTCGTTGGCTTCCACTTCATAAAATTCCTGTGAAACTTGTACTTTACTAAGCTCAGCTTCCTTGAATGGATACTTCATTGTTTCTGTTTTTGCATTTGTTTCAACTACTGGACCTGGGTCTACTTGTGCTAAATCTGGTAGCGGCGCCTCTTCTTTCGATACAAGACTATTGTAACCAAATAACATACCTGCTAACATTAACGCACCACCCGCGTATACCGCCGGCCAAAACCAAGGTTTTTTCTGCAATTGTCCTTTTTCATTTTGAGAAGTTTTACTATTTTTATCCTCTCTCATTTTCATCACCTCTAGTTGCAGTGTGAACAACTAGAAGCTATTTTAAACATGCATCTATTTTTTTTATCTCAATTTGTTGATAATAATAGTGTAAAATGTCTGAAGCCGTCTTTCCTTCGCTTGCCATCGCATCTGCACCGTACTGGCTCATGCCTACTCCATGACCGTATCCTTTCGTCGCTACTTGTACCTTCCCAACTTTCGCATTATAGGAAATCTTAAAGTCTGTTGATGGTAATTGTAAGAGTGTTCGAATCTCTCTCCCTGACCAAACATTATCCCCTAACTGTAGCCGGTCAACACGTCCTGAATCATTTAGAAACAATTGCATGCGACCAAAATCGGATGCTTGCCATTTAATTGACCATAACGCATTCCATTGTGCCAACGTCCATTCTTTTATTGTTGCAAACTTCGGAGAGGCTTGATCGAAAGTACTTGCAACACTTTGTAAATATGGCAAGTCATTGCCACTGTAGCCATAGGCACTTTCCGTTTGGCCATTACTCGTCGAGTGAAACATCGCTGTAATTAATTCATTATTATATAGAAGAACTTGTCCTTCTGTTTCAGTGATCGCTTCGACAATCTTCTTTTCATTTCCCGGGAAATTGCTAGTCCAATTAGCTTTTCGTTGTTCTTTATTGTAGTAAACTTGCCTTGCCACAGTCGGTGCAATGGCGTTCTTGCCGTAATTTGTCGTTTTTAGAGCATATGTCCTCGCTGCAATCGCTTGTGCTTTTAAAGCCTCTTTGTTAAAGGATACAGGCATTTCCGCAGCGACAACACCGACTATATACGTTTCTAAAGGAATTTTATCCTTTTGTCCCTCCACTTCTATGAATATTTCACAGGCATTTTCGGTCTTTTGTAGAGAGTCGTTCGCACTGTCATCCGCTCGTCTCTCACTGAATGCAACAGGAAGTATATATAATGCACCAATTAAACAAATAACGCCAATACTCATTATCCAATTTTTCATAAGGAATAATATGCGAGCGCTCTTTAAATTATGAGCGTTGTGCTAAGGGATTTTGCTTTGGATTAAGGGGATTACTCTGTTCCTGCGGTTGTTTTGCTTTGTTCAGGGGGATTGCTTCGCGGAATTACCTCGCTGCTTCGCGGAATTGTCCCTCTGCTTCGCGGAATTCTCTCCCTGCTCCGCGGAATTACCTCCTCACTCCGCGGAATTCTCTCCCTGCTCCGCGGAATTCTCTCCCTGCTTCGCGGAATTACCTCGCAGCTCCGCGGAATTCTCTCGCTGCTTCGCGGAATTCTCTGGCTGCTTCGCGGAATTATCGCTCCGTTCCGCGGGATTAACCCTCTGCTTCGCGGGATTCTCTCCCTGCTTCGCGGAATTACCTCTCTACTCCGCGGAATTCTCTCTCTGCTTCGCGGGATTATCGCTCTGTTCCGCGGAATTACCTCTCTGCTCCGCGGAATTCTCTCCCTGCTTCGCGGAATTATCCCTCTGCTTCGCGGGATTCTCTCTCTGCTCCGCGGAATTCTCGCTCTGCTCCGCGGAATTATCGCTCCGTTCCGCGGAATTCTCTCCCTGCTCCGCGGAATTATCGCTCTGTTCCGCGGAATTCTCTCCCTGCTTCGCGGAATTCTCTCGCTGCTCCGCGGAATTCTCTCCCTGCTCCGCGGAATTATCGCTCTGCTTCGCGGAATTACCTCGCTGCTTCGCGGAATTACCTCCCTGCTTCGCGGAATTATCCCTCTGCTTCGCGGGATTATCGCTCCGTTCCGCGGAATTATCGCTCCGTTCCGCGGAATTCCCTCGCTGCTTCGCGGAATTCCCTCTCTGCTTCGCGGGAATCTCTCTCTGCTTCGCGGAATTACCTCCCTGCTCAGCGGAATTACCTCCCTGCTCCGCGGAATCACCTCGCTGCTCCGCGGAATTCTCTCCCTGCTTCGCGGAATTATCGCTCTGCTTCGCGGAATTCTCCCTCTGCTTCGCGGAATTATCGCTCCGTTCCGCGGAATTCTCTCCCTGCTCCGCGGAATTCTCTCTCTGCTCCGCGGAATTACCTCTTCACTTCGCGGAATTCTCTCCCTGCTTCGCGGAATTACCTCGCTGCTCCGCGGAATTATCGCTCTGTTCCGCGGAATTACCTCTCTACTCCGCGGAATTACCTCCTCACTTCGCGGAATTACCTCCTCACTTCGCGGAATTACCTCCTCACTTCGCGGAATTACCTCCTCACTCCGCGGAATTACCTCCCTGCTTCGCGGAATTCTCTCCCTGCTTCGCGGAATTATAGCTCCGTTCCGCGGGATATTCCTTTTGCTTTCATACAATCAAAAAAAACCCATTTGCTTGCTATAAGCAAATGGGGTTTTAAGTTAGTTAGTTTGCGGGTAATTCTAGTGTTGTTTCTTCTTTTGATGTAACATCCATTGTTGTGATACGTTCGATATTTGCGCCTAGTGATGCTAGTTTAGCATGGAAGTCTACGTAGCCGCGATCTAAGTGGTGCAGCTTTGTTACTCGCGTCATGCCCTCTGACACAAGGCCAGCTAAAATTAGTGCAGCCGCAGCTCGTAAATCTGTTGCCATAACCTCAGCTCCCTGTAGGTCTACAGGCCCTTCGATAAACACAGAGCGTCCTTCAATTTTAGCACCGGCATTCATGCGACGGAACTCTTCCACATGCATAAAGCGGTTTTCAAAAACAGTTTCTGTAATAATACTCGTACCTTCAGCAGTTAACATTAAGGCCATCATTTGTGATTGCATATCCGTTGGGAAACCTGGATGTGGCATTGTTTTAATGTCTACGGCTTTTAATGTTTGCGGAACTCGCACGCGAATACCTTCATCTAGCTCGGTAATTTCTACGCCCATTTCACGCATTTTCGCTATTAAAGCTGTCATATGCTCAGGCACAGCATTTTCGATCGTTACATCACCTTTTGTAATCGCAGCAGCTACCATAAATGTACCGGCTTCGATACGGTCTGGAATAATATAATGCTCTGTCCCATATAATGTGTCAACGCCTTCAATACGAATCGTATTCGTACCTGCACCGATCACACGCCCACCCATACTATTAATAAAGTTTGCAAGATCTACGATTTCAGGTTCTTTTGCTGCGTTTTCAATGACTGTTGTTCCTTTTGCTAAAGACGCAGCTGTCATGATATTTTCTGTAGCTCCAACACTTGGGAAATCCAAATACACATTCGCACCTTGTAAACGACCCTCTACCTTCGCTTCCACATAGCCGTGCCCAAATGAAATTTTTGCACCCATTGCCTCAAAGCCTTTTAAATGTAATTCAATTGGACGTGATCCGATTGCACAGCCACCCGGTAAAGCAACACGTGCAAAGCCATTTCGAGCAAGTAATGAACCCATCACTAAAATAGATGCACGCATTTTACTCACATACTCAAATTGCGCTTCACTTGAAAGTTCTTTTGTTGCGTCTATATATACAGTATTGTCTTCTGGTATATATGTAACATCAGCGTTTAGACTTTTTAGTACTTCATTTATGGTATAAACATCTGCTAAGTTAGGGACTTCTTTAATTACATTTTCTCCTTTTGAAGCAAGTAAAGCTGCCGCTAGGATTGGTAACACTGCATTTTTTGCGCCCTCTACACGAACTTTTCCCTGTAGCTTTTGGCCGCCAGTCACTATAATTTTATCCACCTTACGTCCCTCCGAATTCAATCTCTTAACCTATCAAAATTTATTTTAAAAAAAGATGTATAATGTCATAATCAGTAAACAAACAACTTTATAGTACAACTTTTCGCACGCTCGTTCAAGCGTCCAAATCACTATTTTAAGGCATTTATTGATATTTTGCTATTTATTTATTGTACGCATGAATATTTTTTTTGTGAATGACCAATAACACGGGAAAATATGTTAATTTTTCTAATACATATCAAAGTGCGTCGAACAATATATATCCGTTTCTGCGACATATTAAACCTCTTTTGAACATACTTCAAAGGACCACATAAGTTATCTTATGAAGCCCTTTGAAATATGCACGTATTAAGTTACGCATCTCACCGAAAAATATAACTCGCTTATTTAAAATAAGTACGGCAGTTTGCCAGACCAGCTTGAAATTTGTAAAAAGAAATTAGATACTGCAGTCCCAATTGCAATGCTCAACAAAATATAAATTAACTGTATTTGAAACACTTTATTTTTCTTGAACAGTTTTTCTAACATGAAGGCCTGCAAAGCGTAAAATGTGATAGCAATAAAAAAGAGATGCGATAAAATACCCATTAAAGCTTCTTGCCCTACTGCTTCATAAATTTCCACATCGTGTTCCTCCATTTAAAAAACGGGCAGATATGAATCTGCCCGTTAAAAATTGAATTAGATATTACCCTCATGAACGTTGATACGATTCAACGCACGTTTTAATGCTAGGTCAGCACGTTTGAAATCAATGTTATCTTGTTTACCTTGAATTCGTCCTTCAGCACGTTTAACGGCTTCTTTAGCACGTTGAACATCGATGTTTTCAGCAATTTCAGCAGAAGGTGCTAAAATTGAGATTTTTTCTGGACGAACTTCAATGAAACCACCGCTTACAGCTACAACTTCTGTAGAACCGTCTTCTTTTTTAAGCTTCACTGCACCAATTGCAAGTGGAGCGACCATTGGAATATGGCCAGCAAGAACACCAATTTCACCTGAAGTTGTTTTCGCGATTACCATTGATACTTCAGAATCGTATACTGGGCCGTCGGGAGTGACAATATTGACTGTAACTGTCTTCATATTTTTTCCTCCTCGTCCCTAGTATTAAACCTCTACGCCCATGCTTTTCGCTTTTTCAACTACTTCATCAATTGAACCAACTAAACGGAAAGCATCTTCTGGTAGGTGATCGTATTTACCTTCAAGGATTTCCTTGAATGAACGAACCGTTTCTTTAACAGGAACGTAAGAACCTTTTTGTCCAGTGAATTGCTCCGCAACGTGGAAGTTTTGAGATAAGAAGAATTGAATACGACGAGCACGTTCAACTGTTTGTTTATCTTCGTCAGATAACTCATCCATACCTAAGATAGCAATGATATCTTGTAATTCGCGGTAACGTTGGATTGTACGTTGTACGCCAGTAGCTACTGCGTAGTGCTCAGCGCCTACGATTTCTGGTGATAATGCACGAGAAGTCGAAGCTAATGGGTCAACCGCAGGGTAGATACCCATTTCAGATAATTTACGCTCAAGGTTAGTAGTTGCATCTAAGTGGGCGAAAGTTGTAGCTGGAGCCGGGTCAGTATAGTCATCGGCTGGTACATAGATCGCTTGAATAGAAGTTACAGATCCTTTGTTAGTAGATGTGATACGCTCTTGTAATTTACCCATTTCAGTTGCAAGTGTTGGTTGGTAACCTACCGCAGAAGGCATACGACCTAATAGGGCAGAAACCTCAGAACCAGCTTGTGTGAAACGGAAGATATTGTCGATGAATAAAAGTACGTCTGCACCTTGCTCATCACGGAAGTATTCCGCCATTGTAAGACCAGTTAAAGCTACACGCATACGTGCGCCTGGTGGCTCGTTCATTTGACCGAATACCATCGCAGTTTGCTTGATAACGCCTGAATCGCTCATCTCGAAGAATAAGTCGTTCCCTTCACGAGTACGCTCACCTACACCAGCGAATACAGAGATACCAGAGTGCTCTTGTGCGATGTTATTGATTAATTCTTGGATTAATACAGTTTTACCTACACCGGCACCACCGAATAGACCGATTTTACCACCTTTAATATATGGTGCTAATAAGTCTACTACTTTGATACCTGTTTCAAGGATTTCAACTGAAGTTGAAAGCTCATCGAAAGATGGTGCTTCGCGGTGAATTGAATCACGACGAGCATCAGCTGGAATTTCTTCACCTAAGTCGATTACTTCTCCTAATACGTTGAATACACGACCAAGAGTCACTTCACCAACTGGTACTGAGATAGCTTTTCCTGAATCTGTTACTTCTGCTCCACGTTGTAAGCCATCAGTAGATGACATTGCAATTGTACGAACAGAATCATCACCTAAATGAAGTGCAACTTCTAATGCAAGAGTTGTTGGTTCTTCATTAGGACGTTCAATCTTAACTGTTAATGAGTTATAGATTGCTGGTAATTGGCCATTGCTGAATTTTACGTCAACAACTGGACCCATTACTTGAATAACTTGTCCTTTATTCATTACTGTGTACCCTCCTATCGTATTCTTATACGACATTGGTGAGCTGCGCCTATTCTAAGGCTGCAGCCCCACCAACGATTTCTGTAATTTCTTGTGTAATCGCTGCTTGACGTGCACGGTTATATTGCAATGATAGGTCTGAAATAAGATCAGATGCATTATCAGTCGCATTTTTCATGGCAGTCATACGAGAAGCATGTTCACTTGCTTTTCCGTCTAATAATGCACCGTAAATTAGGCTTTCCGCATATTGTGGAAGTAATACTTCTAGAATTGCTTCACCAGATGGCTCGAATTCATAAGAGGCATTGCTGCTTACAGGTGCAATATCTGTTAATGGAAGAAGTTTTTTCTCTGTCACTTCGTTTGCGATAGCGCTCACAAAGTGATTGTAGTACATATAAAGTTCATCATACGTACCGTCAATGAACATACCAACAGCATTACGAGCGATTTCTTTAATATCAGCGAATGATGGTTGGTCCGGAAGAGCAACTACACTGCTAATAACATTATGATCACGTTTCACAAAGTAATCACGAACAACACGACCTACTGCTAACACCACGTATTCGTCTTTTGATTTATGACGCTCGTCGATTGTACGTTGCACTTGACGTAGGATGCTTGAGTTGTAAGCACCTGCTAGTCCACGGTCTGAACCAATAACTAGGTAAGCTGTTTTCTTAACAGGACGAGCAGTTAACATTGGATGCCCACTGTCTTTTGTACCTGTTGCGATAGCGCCTACTACTTCTTGGATTTTTTCCATGTAAGGAACGTAAGCTTTAGCGTTTTGCTCTGCACGACGTAACTTTGAAGAAGAAACCATCTGCATCGCTTTCGTAATTTGTTTCGTGCTCTTTGTTGAATTTATACGACCTTTAATTTCGCGTAAGTTTACCACTGGTATTTCACCACCTTCTGTTTTTTAATCAAGCGACTGTCTTTGTTGCTTATTCTGATTTAGCGAAAGTTTTTTTGAACTCAGTTAAAGCTGCAACGTATTCCGCATCAGGAGCAAGTTCTTTAGTCGTACGAACATGATCTAAAACGTTTGTGTGGTTTGTATCTAACCAGCTTAAGAATTCAGATTCAAAACGAACGATATCTTGAACTGGAATATCATCTAAATGACCTTTAGTTAATGCATAAAGAATCGCAACTTGTTTTTCAACTTTTAGTGGTTTGTTTAGGTCTTGTTTAAGAACTTCAACCGTACGTTTACCACGTTCAAGTTTAGCAAGCGTGATTTTATCTAAATCTGAACCGAATTGAGCGAAAGATTCAAGCTCACGGAATGCAGCTAAGTCAAGACGTAGTGTACCCGCAACTTTTTTCATCGCTTTAATTTGAGCAGATCCACCTACACGTGATACAGAAAGACCGGCGTTAATCGCTGGACGTACACCTGAGTTGAATAAGTCAGATTGTAAGAAAATTTGTCCATCAGTGATTGAGATTACGTTAGTTGGGATGTATGCAGAGATATCCCCAGCTTGTGTCTCAACGAATGGAAGAGCTGTGATTGAACCATTTTGATATGTTTCATTTAACTTCGCAGCACGTTCTAATAAGCGGCTGTGTAAGTAGAAAACGTCACCAGGGTAAGCTTCACGACCTGGAGGACGGCGTAGAAGAAGTGAAAGTTCACGGTAAGCTGATGCTTGTTTAGAAAGATCATCATACACGATTAAAACGTGTTTACCTTGTAACATGAATTCTTCTGCCATAGATACACCAGCGAATGGTGCTAAGAATAATAATGGAGCTGGTTGAGAAGCAGAAGCTGTCACAACGATTGTATAATCTAAAGCGCCATGTTTACGTAAAGTTTCTACTACACCACGTACAGTAGATTCTTTTTGACCGATTGCAACATAGATACAGATCATGTTTTGGTCATTTTGGTTAAGGATTGTATCGATTGCTACAGATGTTTTACCAACTTGGCGGTCACCAATGATTAACTCACGTTGACCACGACCGATTGGTACAAGTGCGTCAATCGCCTTGATACCAGTTTGTAATGGTTCATGTACTGATTTACGAGCCATTACTCCGAAAGCTGGGCTTTCGATAGGACGAGTTTTTGTTGTGTTGATTGGACCTTGTCCATCCACTGGTTGACCTAGTGGGTTTACAACACGGCCAATTAGTTCTTCACCAACTGGTACTTCCATAATACGACCTGTACGACGAACTTCATCGCCTTCTTTGATGTCTGAATATGGACCTAAGATTACGATACCTACGTTACCTTCTTCTAGGTTTTGAGCCATACCCATAACACCGTTAGAGAACTCTAAAAGCTCTCCAGCCATGGCGTTGTCGAGGCCATGAGCAAGAGCGATACCGTCACCAATACGGATAACTGTACCAACTTCGCTTACTTTAAGTTCAGATTCATAATTCTCAATCTGTTGTTTAATCAGACTGCTGATTTCTTCAGCCTTGATGCCCATGTATGTCACCTCTCACATTTCTAAATTATTAACCGATTAATTCACGTTTTAGACGCTCTAGCTTGTTCGCTACTGAGCTATCATAAATATGGTTACCGATTTGAACACGAATACCACCTAATAATGATGGATCGATTTCGTTTGTAATGTTTAATGATTGTTTCCCAACAAGTTGAGCGAATGCTGCAGAAATTTTAGCGCTTTCTTCAGCAGAAAGTGCACGTGTTGAGAATACAGTTGCATCTGCAGAACCTTGTGCTTGTGCAGCAAGCTCAGCATATGCATCAGCAATTAGCTTCACTTCGTTTACACGTTTCTTCTCAACAAGTAGTTGAACAGTGTGTAAAACTTCTGGCGTTGCACTTGCAAAGATTTCAGCTACCATTTGTTTCTTGCGTTCGATAGAGAACTTAGGTGCGTTTAACAGTGTTAAAAAATCAGTAGATTGTGTAACAACTTTTGTTAACTCGTTTAAGTCTGCCCCTACTTCAGCAAGAATATTTTTTTGTTGCGCAATTTCAAATAGAGCTTGAGCGTAACGCTTTGCTACAGTTGAATTACTCATTGAGCTTCCCCTGCCTTCGCAATCGTCTCTTCAATTAGAGCACGGTTGTCTGCCTCAGAAATCTCTTTGCTAAGGACTTTAGATGCTGCAAGTACAGATAATGAAACGACTTCATCACGTACAGCTTTGATAGCTTTTTCTTTTTCAGACTCGATTTCACGTAAAGCCGATTCTTTTAAGCGGTTAGCTTCATTGCGAGCTGCTGTAAGAATTTCTTCTTTTTGCGCTTCGCCTTGCTTCTTAGCACCCTCAACAATCGATTGTGCTTCCGTACGAGCTTCTTTAAGAAGGCTTTTTTGTTCTTCTAAATATTTGTGCGAATCTTTGCGCGCTTTTTCAGCTGCTTCGATCTCACTTGCTACTAATTCTTCACGTTGTTGCATGATGCCCATTAATGGACCCCAAGCGAACTTTTTAAGAAGAAGCATTAGTACTAAGAAGATAACTAATGTTGCAACGACGTCACCACCGTTAAACTTACTTTCAGCAGCGGCAAGTACAAGATTATCTAAAAACACGATTGTTTCACTCCCTTCAAGAGCTTTAACTTCCACATAATAATTTGTATTACTTTAAAAACTTACCTATTTTAAAAAGCTATATTTGCACATAGCTTTTATTAGTTCCAAAATGAAGGGCGAAGTTTCATCTGGAGAATCCTGCTTCGCCACTAGTAAAATTCAGTATGCAACTGAATTATTTGTTCATTACGATGAATGCTACTACTACTGCGATGATCGGTAATGCTTCTACTAACGCAACCCCGATGAACATAGTAGTTTGAAGAACGCCACGAGCTTCTGGTTGGCGAGCGATACCTTCAACTGTTTTTGATACGATAAGACCGTTACCAATACCTGCACCAAGTGCACCTAAACCGATTGCGATTGCTGCTGCTAATAAACCTAATGAACCTGTCATTTTAAAATTTCCTCCTTGGAATTGTTTGTTTTTTTTGGTTCAAGCATAAAATTTATGCTTTATATTAATGGTCATCGCTCACTTTATGAGCCATGTATACCATTGTTAACATTGTGAAGATAAAGGCTTGGATAAAGCCGATGAAAATAGAGAAACCTTGCCATGCCATCATAGGAACAATTGCACCTACGAAACCGAATGGACTTGATACAGCTAAACCTGCGATTAAAGCAAGTAAAATTTCACCTGCATAAATGTTACCGTAAAGACGCAGACCTAATGTTAACGTGTTCGCGAACTCTTCGATAATTTTTAGCGGGAACATGAATGACATCGGTTTGAAGAATGTACCAACATAATGGCCTGTCCCCTTCATTTTGATACCATAGTATTGTGTTAATACTAAAATCATTGCTGCAAGAGTCATTGTAACCGTTGGGTCAGCTGTTGGCGATTTCCACCAAAGTTCGTGGTCATAGACGATAGAGAATGGAAGACCTAATAAGTTAGATACTGCGATAAACATAATAAGTGTAATACCTAGAATGTGGAATCGACCACCCGTTTTCCAGTCCATGTTGCTTTGAATGATATTCTTTACGAAATCCATGATCCATTCCATAAAGTTTTGCATACCAGTTGGTTTTAACTTTAAGTTTCTAGTTGAAATAACCGCGATTAAAAATACGACTATAGCAGCAACTAGTAACATCATAACTGTTGATAAGTTAAATGTTAAAAATCCAAAGGTTACTAACGGAGCTTCATGATTCATTGTTATTTTTCACCTCTCTTTCTAATAAAGCACATTAGTGGTTCCTTACATGAGATACAATTCTCTCGACAAAGAGAACAACGTACGGAATCATTAGCCCTATGACCGTGCTAATTAAGTGAAAATAGTTTGGCAACGAAATGGCTATAGCGACTGCCGCTACACCTGATCCAAAACGAAGTGCTGTACCAAGTGAACCTATTTTCTTCCCTTCACTAATGGAACGATCAAACTTCTCCATACGGCGAACTAAAATCCAAAAATTATACGTACCAAAAAATGCACCGATTGCGATGCCCGCAAAAACTGTTTGAAAGGACGTAAAGCCCCAGCCTAATGCGCAAAGTGCGAGCAAAAAAAATAACGCTCTCTTCTGCACAGCAAAAATGTGATGCAAATCTAGCATTGGTTTGTAGTCTCCTGAATCATTTTTTCGAGTAAAGAAAACGTTTGCTGACCACTTTGTGAAATCAGAAAAGAGCAGTGAAAAACACTACTCACAGCGGAATAGTAACGGGAGAGTCATTTGAAATTACAGGTGTAAATTCCCAATAATGCCTTACACCCCTTACTTACTCGGTGTTAAACCGAAACGCACAAAACGTTGCAAATCGACAGAGTGGTTTGTACTGTCAATTTAGTAGAAACTTGATATAACAAGTGTTTCAACGTCTATCAACGAATAGAAACCCTTATCATTCTTACCCTTTGTAAGCATACAATAGGAGATATTTGAAGTCAATTAGTAAAGGAGAAAAACTTCACAGCTACTATACTCTTGTCAAATTGTTGACAAATTTGTGTATGAAGTTTCACAAATAAGAAATGCTTTTTCAAAATAATGCAAAAAAAAGCTAATTTACGACATGAATATGCTCGCAAATTAGCTACGGATGATTTTTTAGTTCTTTTTACTTATTTTTAAGTTTAAAAATAGTATATTACTTGCCTTTTTGCAAAAATTCTAAGAGCGCTTCGACGATACGCTGTGAAGCATGACCATCTCCATAAGGATTTGAGGCTTTTGCCATAGCTTCATAAGCGTCTTTATCCTCTAGTAATTCTTTTGCTAGAGCATAAATTGTTTCCTCTTCTGTTCCTGCTAGTTTCAAAGTTCCTGCTGCAATGCCTTCAGGACGCTCTGTCGTATCACGAAGTACTAGAACGGGCTTACCTAATGATGGCGCTTCTTCTTGCACGCCGCCAGAATCAGTTAAGATCATGTACGAATTAGCAGCGAAGTTATGGAAATCAAACACTTCGAGCGGTTCTATTAAATGCACACGCTCATTATCGCCTAAAATTTCATTGGCGATTTCTCTTACTGCAGGGTTCATATGCACTGGGTAGACAACTTGCACATCATCGTGCTCCGCTAAAATGCGAGTAATCGCTCGGAACATATGACGCATTGGCTCACCAAGATTTTCACGACGGTGCGCTGTTAGTAATATCATGCGATCATTGGCGATTTTATCTAACACCGGATGTGTATAGTGCTCACTCACTGTTGTGGCTAGTGCATCAATCGCTGTATTACCTGTGACAAAAATGGTTTCTGCATTTTTATTTTCATCTAATAGGTTTTTCTTGGATACTTCTGTTGGTGCAAAGTGTAAGTCTGCCATCACACCTGTTAACTGACGGTTCATTTCTTCAGGGTAAGGTGAATACTTATTCCATGTACGAAGTCCCGCTTCCACATGGCCAATGGCAATTTGATTATAAAATGCTGCTAAGCTCGCGATAAATGTTGTTGCCGTATCGCCATGCACTAACACAATATCAGGTTGCGCTTCCTTCATGACTTTATCTAAACCTTGTAATGCGTTCGTTGTCACATCAATTAGTGTTTGACGATCTTTCATAATGTTTAAATCGTAGTCTGGCGTAATTTTAAATGTTTCTAATACTTGGTCAAGCATTTGGCGATGTTGTGCTGTTACAGTCACGATTGATTCCACTTGCTCGGGATGTTTTTGTAATTCCAATACAAGCGGGGCCATTTTAATCGCCTCTGGTCTCGTACCGAAAATCGTCATCACTTTCCATTTTTTCGTCAAAACGATTTGCACCGTCCTTTGATTATATTGTACGTGCAATGCCTCTCAACCTGTATGAAGAGATGGCATAATTGCCTAAACATACTATGAAACGTCCTTCAATACTGAAGGACGCTTTCAAGTGCTATAAAGTTGCTGTTAGGTATTGCTATTGCTTCAACAAGCAATATTATTTTGTACCGAATAAACGGTCACCAGCATCACCTAGACCAGGAACGATATAACCGTGATCATTTAACTTTTCGTCAAGTGCTGCAATATAGATGTCTACATCTGGATGCTCATCTTGAATTACTTTTACACCTT
The DNA here is from genome assembly GCF_046245175.1 of Lysinibacillus sp. 38-6. GTDB lineage: Bacteria > Bacillota > Bacilli > Bacillales_A > Planococcaceae > Lysinibacillus. Next base: position 3,900,089 of record NZ_CP176417.1, on the reverse strand, counting down.
CTGGCGCAGCAATTAAGCACATAAATTTAATGCTTTTCGCACCGCGTTTTTTTAGTGAATTGATGGCTTCTACTGCTGAACCACCTGTAGCAAGCATTGGGTCTACGATGATGAAATCGCGTTCTTCAACATCTGCTGGTAGTTTTGCGTAATACTCAACTGGTTTTAATGTTTCAGGGTCACGGTAAAGTCCGATATGACCAACTTTTGCAGCTGGAATTAATTTTAATACGCCGTCTACCATGCCGATTCCTGCACGTAAAATCGGTACAATGGCAAGTTTTTTCCCAGAAAGAACTTTTGTTTTCGCGATTGTTACGGGTGTTTCAATTTCAATTTCTTCTACAGGCATTTCTCGTGTAATTTCGAAAGCCATTAATGTTGCGACCTCGTCTACTAGCTCACGAAATTCTTTTGTTCCTGTATTTTTATCACGAATATAAGTTAACTTATGTTGAATTAGTGGATGATCAAATACGTATACTTTGCTCAAAGTGGTTCTCTCCTAACCGTTCGGATTCATTTTTATCTCAACTAGTATAACAGAAAAAAGGAACTGTCTCAAAAATAAATTCGAGATGTTCCCTTTTCTAGAGTGTTTGCTACATTTTAAAGCAAATTAGACGTCCAGTATCGTATTCAGCTGCTCAATTGTCATCGGTTTATAATAGAAGTAACCTTGTCCTACCGTACAACCAAGCGCACGTAATATCTCTACCTGCTCCTCGCTTTCAATCCCTTCCGCAACGGATGTCATGCCAAGATTCAATGCTAATTGAATAATTGAACGAACAATGGCCAATGTTGCAGCATCATCATTGATATTATTTATAAAGCTACGATCTATTTTCAGCTCTGTGAACGGCAATCTTTGTAAATAACTAAGCGAAGAAAAACCTGTCCCAAAGTCATCCACTGATGTTTTAAAGCCGAAGCTCTTTAATTCTTGAATAATTGCAAAGGCGGTTTGAAAATCAACTAAGCCGATATTTTCCGTCACTTCTAAAATGATATTGCTCGGATCAATGGCATATTTTTCAACTAACTGCTGAATATCTTTGACAAAATGAGGATAGTAAAAATGATCGGGTGATATATTGACCGCAACCTTTACTAACTTCTTCCCTAATCGTTGCCTCTCTGCTAACCATGCAAGGACAATTTCTAAAATATGAATATCAATTTCCCGTACCTTTCCTGCATTTTCAGCAACCGGAATAAACATTGCGGGCGATACGAAACCAAGAATCGGTGATTGCCAACGAGCTAATGCTTCAATACTTTGAATTTCACCCGTTCGTAAATCGACCTTTGGTTGTAGATTAACCGTTATTTCTTTATTTTTTAGTGCTTGCGATAAATGATTAAGCACTGTCATCTGCTGCTCTAATAAATCATTGCGTTCTTTTGTAAATATCTCTATATGCGTTCCAGGTTTATTGGCCGCAAAAGATAGTGCGTTGTCAGCAAATCTAATTGCATCGGCAATTTTGATATTGTTATCAAAGTAAGAAACGCCTGTCTTTAATGTAATGTAAATTTGTTTATCATTAATAATAAACGGTTGGCGTATTAATTCTTTTATTCGCATTTCGTAATCATTTAACGATTCTTCGGCCGTTATTTGCGAAATAATCAGACTAGAACTTGTGAACCTAGCAATATATTCAGGCAAGTCTTGATATTCAAGCAGACGGTTAGCAACTTGTCTCAACAACTCGTCTCCAGCTTCTCGACCGTATAATTCAACGACTTGGTGAAATTCACTAGGCTTTATAATTTTGATAAACCCACTTTGCCCGTGTTGTTCTTCCATTTGAATTTTATTGACGAAGCTATGTCGATTTGGCAGGCCCGTTGAAATATCGTTATAGGCTAAATCCCATATTTTTTTCTGTGTTTTAGCATACGTAAATGCTAATGCAACGAGTGCGCCTATTTTTTGAAACATATTGTTATAAAAAGTACTGTCTTTAGGATAACGTGAATAGATCGCAAAAAAACCGATTGCCTGTTGTTGTTGATTATGAATGGGGACAAACCATCCTGAGTAGTCATTTGTGATGCCCGATAAATTTTCAAAATCGGTTAAAGAAGCAAGCTCTTCAAGATTTTCTGCAATAATTGGTTGATGTTGCTGCATCACCTTATAATAAAAATCATTCATGTCGCAAAGTTGCGGTACATCCTCTCGATCACTGCTTGATGTAAAGACTTGAAATTGATTGGTTTCTGTTTTAATAAGTATTGAACTAAAGACATGCGGCATAAAAAATTCATCTATTTTGCTACAAATAGTGACCATTTTTTTGTTAAATGGATCGTCTTTTTCGATTGCCTCATACACGACTTTTTCTAATTGCGTTAAAAAATCTTCCGTATGATAATAGGTAACATCCTTCACGAGCACTAACACAAATAATGTTTCATTATCATTATTTTGAAAAGGAAGGGTCTGCATTTCCGCCCAAAAGGGTTGTTTGTCGAAGCGTTGATGATATAACTTTGTTGTCATCATTGCTCCACTATGTATTTTCTCTTGTATCATGTCAATTGTTGACGTCTGTAGGTCATTCGAAAGCATTGTAAAATAATCTTTATTTAGAATTTGGGAACGCATTGTGTTGGTAAGCATGCAAAAGGCATTATTACATTCTACTATTAAATGCGTTTTGGCATCTAATATAATATAGCTTTCTTTCGATTGTTCACCTAAGTTACGAATTGTCGTTAATAAGATATTATTTTGTATGTCCATAGATTTAGAAACCATCCAACCCCTCCCGTCTCATCCATTAACTTTTCCTCTTTATATTGTACATAAAAAATTCGCTAAATTGTCACTTTTATAAAAAAACAATCTTTTTAAGGACATTAGGTGTCCTTATAGAATATAATACACCTTTTTATTTAATATATATGTAAAAAAAAACAAAAATAAGATTAATTTATTTTTATGGTAGCGAAAAAGAAATTTTTGTAGTTACCAAGATGGTTGGGACAACAGCTAATTTGCTATTGCGTTGATGTTCACTTCGGCGACGCTTTCCGCGGGCACACACGTAAGCCGCAACCCTCAACTAAGTGAGCTCTGCTTGTTTTTTATTTATTACAAAAAATCAATAGCTAAGGCTTTATTTATTTTGGATCGCAGGAAAATACCAACAGTCCTACTCTTTTCCCTATTGCGTTGATGTCCACTTCTGCGGCGCTTTCCGCGGGCACACCATGAAGTGGATTAAGCAAAAAACTGTGCCTAAAGTGAATCGGACACTTTAGACACAGCCTTATTAAACTAGCATATTATGCGTATAATGGGTGTTTATCAGTTAAAGCAATCACACGCTCTTTTGCTTGTGCTTTCACTGCTTCATCTTCAGGATTTTTAAGAACAGCTGCAATAATTGCACCTACTTCTTTCATATCTTCTTCTTTAAAGCCGCGAGATGTCACTGCAGGAGTACCAATACGAATACCAGACGTAACGAATGGAGATTCCGTATCGTAAGGAATCGTGTTTTTGTTCGTTGTAATGCCGACTTCATCTAATGCATGCTCAGCTACTTTACCAGTTAAGCCAAGAGATTTTACGTTCAGAAGTAATAAGTGGTTATCTGTACCATTTGATACGATTTCTACACCTTCTTCAATTAACACTTCGGCTAAAGCGCGTGCATTTGCTTTAATTTGTTTTGCGTATTCTTTGAATTCCGGTTGTAATGCTTCACCAAATGCTACAGCTTTAGCAGCGATCACATGCATTAAAGGTCCACCTTGAATACCTGGGAATACGGATTTATTTAATTTTTGCTCCCATTCTTTCGAAGCAAGAATTAAACCACCACGTGGGCCACGTAATGTTTTATGTGTAGTAGATGTAACAAAATCAGCGTAAGGTACTGGTGATTGGTGCTCTCCAGCTGCTACAAGACCAGCGATATGTGCCATATCTACCATAAAGTAAGCGCCAACTTCATCTGCGATTTCACGGAATTTAGAGAAATCGATTTCACGTGGGTATGCAGAAGCACCTGCTACAATTAGTTTTGGTTTATGTTCTAAAGCTTTTTGACGAACATCTTCATAGTCGATTACGTGTGTATCTTCAGTTACACCGTACTCTACGAAATTATATAGGATACCTGAGAAGTTTACAGGAGATCCATGTGTTAAGTGACCGCCATGAGAAAGGTTCATCCCTAGCACTGTGTCACCTGGTTGTAAAATTGTGTGATAGACAGCCATGTTTGCTTGTGCACCAGAGTGCGGTTGTACGTTCGCATATTCTGCGCCGAAGATTTCTTTTACACGATCACGTGCAATATCTTCCACTACGTCTACGTGTTCACAGCCGCCATAGTAACGTTTTCCCGGATAACCTTCAGCATATTTGTTTGTAAGAACTGAGCCTTGTGCTTCCATTACTGCTTCAGATACAAAGTTTTCAGATGCAATTAACTCGATATTCGCTTGTTGACGTTTTTTCTCTGCTAAAATCCCATCTAATACCGCTTTGTCTTGTAGTGCTAATTTTTCGTATGCCATGTTTGAAAAGCCTCCTAAGTATAGTCGTTATTTACATGTACCTCTGATAACAGAAGTAGTGTTATTTATATACAGCACGTTCGCCACCAATAAGCTTTGGACGTGTTGTTGCTATTGTCACAACCGCTTCTCCTATTGTTCGCACAGAAGTACGAACTGGAACAGCTACTTCCTTTAAATGCATACCAATTAATGTTTGGCCTATATCCATACCAGCCTGTGCACGTATTGCTTCTACCACTACTGGATTGTCCAATTTCGTATAGGCATAAGCTGACATCGATCCGCCTGCCGTGCGAACTGGAATAACGGCTACAGGTTCATAGCCAAATTGTTCTGCAACTGAAGCTTCCAACGTTATAGCTCGATTAATATGTTCACAGCCTTGGAACGCAAGGTGTAGTTGATGTTTCTTGGCAAATGCCTGCAACGGCTCAAAAATCGCGTGTGCGGTTTCAAGTGCACCTGCTGTGCCAATTTTCTGACCAATCACTTCAGACGTTGAGCAGCCTACGACAAAAATAGTATTTGGTCGCAATACAACTTGCTCTTCGAATTCACTGAGTAACTGAGTCAATTGCGCCTGTATTTGTTGCACAACCATTAAGCTCAGCCCCTTATTTTCATATCTTGTACTAATGTGAAACAACTTTAGGTAAAAGTGACAGCACTTGACTGTCACCTTTACAACTAAACTTGCTCACGCTTATTGTTCTAGTTCAGCGATTTTTTCTACGCGGCGTGTGTGACGTCCACCTTCAAAATCTGTTTCAAGCCATGTTTGAGCAATTTCACGTGCAAGGCCTGGCCCAATGACGCGCTCACCCATCGCTAAAATATTTGAATCATTATGGCAACGTGTTGCCTTTGCGCTAAATACATCATGTACTAATGCGCAACGAATGCCTTTTACTTTGTTCGCAGCGATGGACATGCCAATCCCTGTACCACAAATTAAAATGCCTTTATCAAATTCCCCGCTAGCAACACCTTCAGAAACTGGCTTTGCATAATCAGGATAGTCTACTGAATCCGCAGATTGTGGACCAAAATCTTCGTAGCTAATGTTTAGCTCATCTAGCAGGTGCATAATCTCACGACGTAAGTTATTGCCTCCGTGATCAGAAGAAATTGCTATTCTCACTGGGTTCCCTCATTTCGAAATATAGTCAACATAAGTTTACCACTAATACCCCAAGAATAACATGATTTTTGTTGCAATTTTATGCTGATTTCTCCTAAAAGACGAACATTTCTTGTTTAACTTTGTGAAATCGTTCATTTTTAAAGGTTTTTTCTGTGGATAATGTGAATATCCTGTTAATAAATTCGGATAATGGTCTTTTGTTGTAATATTCGCTCTACTAAAGTTTTTTTCCCATTTCAACTACAGTGGACATACTATTTCAATATTTTTTCAAATGACCCTATTATCGTCCAATTCACAACAAAGGAAAAGACTGCGGACAAGCTTTTTATAGGCTTGTTCGCAGTCTTCTTTCTTATGCTTGTCTATCAAATTGTTGAATCATTTTATGGAGTGCTTCGGATTGTTTTTTCAGGTCATGGGCAAGTTGTTCTACTTGCTCAATTGCATGTGCTTGCTCTTCTGTTGCACTGCTTACTTCCTGTGCACCAGCTGATGTTTCTTGCGCAATCGCCGCAACTTCTTGTGATTGTCGAGCTGTTGTTTCAATATTGTTCATTTGCTTTTCAATTAATGAAGAAATCTCTACAATCGCTGTTGCCATTTCATGGACACTTGACGACATCCCTTCCACAGCAGTCGTTGTTTCTGAAACGCGTGCTGCTTCTTTTGTGGCAAATGCCACTTGTTGATTCATTTGTTTCACGACCACTTCAACATTTTGTTGCATTGATTGAATAAGAGAAGTAATTCCTTGTACTGCTTTCGCACTTTCATCAGCTAAGCCACGAACTTCTTCTGCAACTACCGCAAAGCCTTTGCCGTGTTCCCCAGCACGAGCAGCTTCAATTGATGCATTTAATGCTAGTAAATTGGTTTGTGCAGCAATGTCGCCTACTAAGCCGATAATGCGTTCCACCTGTCCAGCATTATCTTCTAACGTACGAATACTTTCTAGTGCTTCATTGTTGCCAGCCGCAATTTGTTGAATGCTGTTGACTAACGTTTCAATCGCTTTTGTAGTATTAGTTAAATTATGTAAAATCTCTTTCGATTGTGTCGCAGATTGTTCAGCTCTCGTATTAACTTCTGTTGCTAATGCTCGTACATCTTCAATCGCTTCTGCTGTATCTTGTACTGCTGTAGCAGATGCTTCCGCTCCTGCCGAAATATGTTTGACCGTTACCGCAATGCCATCTGCTTTCTTTGTAGCAACAGCAGTTTCATCCGATAGTTTAATAATCGATTGATTTGTTTGTTGAAAGTTTTGATCAATACTTTCTACCATTTGGCGTAAATTTAACACCATTTGTTGGAATGCCATCGCCACTGAACGAATCTCATCATTCGTTTTTGGCATGACTACATCCTGTCCGATTTTTCCTTCTGCAACGCGTTTAGCAGAATATTCAAGCTGTTGTAATGGTTTGATTAAAATAACACTGAAAATTGCAGCTAAAATACCTGACCAAGTAATCCCTAATAAGTAAGTAATCACTTCAAATAGCTTACGATTGATTTCCGGGAAAAAAGTAGGTTGTACAAATTCAATGAATAGAAAACTGATGCTATAAGTAATTAGTGCAAGTATACTTACAAATAAAACTAATTTAAGTCGTAAGCCAAACTTTTTCTTCATAGTGCCCCTCAATTCTTCTCAAGTATTTTTACTAACTGTTCTATTAATGTGTTTAACTCTGCAAATGTTTCTTCGTATATAGCTTTATGACCGCCGTATGGATCGACAACATTTCCTAAACTACCTTCAGTCGTATATTCTTTCAGTGTAAAAACTTTCTTTTCTGCGTTTGGGTAGTTCGCAATAATCGTATCTTTATGTGCAGTTGTCATGGTTAAAATTAAATCGGCCCATTCTACTTCAGTTATCGATAATTGGGTTGCTAAATGTTGATGTACCATATTCGCTTCATTTAATACTTGCTGGGCATGTAAAGACATTTCAGCATTTGGCATTGCATAAATCCCAGCTGAACGAACTTGAACATCATTCAATTGTTTATGTTTTAAAATAACTTCAGCCATCGGACTGCGACAAGTATTCCCTGTACAAACAAATAATATATTCACACTTATCACCTTCCTTATTATTTTTGGATAGCAAGAATACTCATCATGATAAAAATAATCCCTGCAATGATTTGAATTTTATTGCCAAAAAAGACCTGACTCCTGCGCGCTACGACTAAAGCACCATATGCGCACACAAAAGCACTCAATCCAGCACTCATAATAAAAATTGTTTTTTCTAAGTTAAGCATACCAAAAGAAACACTTACTGAAAAGGTGTCTAGGCTAGCAGTCACAGCTAATAAAACAGGCGAAATGGTTATTTTTTCATTTTTGTGGGAAAACAACAGTAAATGTAGGCCAATACCAAATAGCAAAATACTTGAAATCCATTGTCCCCAATCTAATAAAAAGCGCACTAAGTAATGCCCTAATTCAAAGCCGAGAAGCGGAAAAAGCATATGCAATGTAGCTGTCCACATTGACAAAAAAAAGCGATATTTTACATTTGGAATTAAAACAAATAAACCGATGACATCAACAGACGTTAAAACACCTGCAAGAATCCCCTGCAAGAATGCACTCCTTCGTTTCCTAATATTTTATCATTTTATGCTTGGAAATACAGTATTATCATAATGCCCATTGAGACATTTTCAATATCAAAAAACTCATCTATTTATAGATGAGTTTTTTGATTGCCTATGAAATCGCCAGTAGTAGTCCGATTCGTCACAGGATTATAGTGTAAACCACTTGCCACCAGCTGCTTTTTCAAGTCTGTTCATAATAGCGGCACCTACACCTTCTGTTGATGTCGTCGTCGCTAAAATAATGGTAGCTGCTGTTTTATCGCAAGCACGTAATGCTTGATATAGTGCAGCGCCCATCTCTTCTTGACTACCTGCTTCACCGATCGAGAAAAAGTAATCTGCTTGGAGATGATCAAAGCTCTCTGGTGCTAGCAGTGCTACTTTTTGTAGCTGTGCTTGCAGCTGTTGTATCGCTTGCTGGACTTTGCTTTCCTCACAGTCAATTAAATAAACAGGTGCATTCGGTGCATAATGCGTATATTTCATGCCAGGCGCTTTCGGTGTTTCTTCCATTGTCTGCTCTATTTTAGTAGGCTGTACAACTGGACCGATTACTGCCTCTAACATTTCTTTTGTAATACCACCAGGACGTAAAATAACAGGTGGTTCATGCGTAACATCAAGCACAGTCGATTCAAAACCAATGCCTGTCGGACCTCCATCTAAAATATACGGTATGTACCCTGCTAAATCATCGTTTACATGGATTGCTTCTGTCGGGCTTGGTTTACCACTGCGATTCGCACTTGGCGCGGCAAGCGGTTTGTGAATTTGCTGAAGTAATGCCAGTGCAACGGGATGATCCGGCATACGAATTCCAACTGTTTTTAAACCAGCTGTCACACTTTCAGCTAACACATTGGGCTTCACTGGCATAACAAGTGTCAGTGGCCCTGGCCAAAAGGCATCCATACATTTTTTTGCGAGCTCAGAAATATGTTCTATATAAAGATCTACTTCTTCTTTTGTTCCGATATGAACAATTAGTGGATTATCTGAAGGACGTCCCTTTGCCTTAAATATTTTTTTAACAGCCTTATCATTTGTAGCTACGGCACCTAAACCGTAAACCGTTTCTGTTGGAAATGCCACTACTTCTCCAGCATTTAAGATATCCACAGCTTGTGCATAAGTTGTTTGACTATTCACATTACTATCCACAATCTTACAAACGGTTTCCATATGAAAAACCTTCTTTCAATCGTTGTTTTTTTCTGAATTATCCACATTTTGTTTATAACTTATCAATAATTGTGTATAAGTTATCTGAATTTGTGCACAATTATTCAAAAAATCCTTTGATCCATTCCCAAATAAAGAATGTCACTTGTTCTTTTTCTTCTTCCTTCTCTTCCGCTTTTTCAGCTTTTTCCGGTTCGCAAATCGATGGGAAAATGCTACACCACCAGTTATCACCGCGTGCATCGCCAATTTTCACAACAATCGAATGGTACATATTTTGTGGATAAAACATGGCATCCTGTCGCTTCGGTGGAAATAAGTTATCCCCAAGTACGACTTGTGTACGCAATTGTGGATAATTTTCTTTTAATTGTGCCTCAATATCGCTTTTTAATGTAACAAATTTATCATTATCCACATTTGTAGGTGCACCTACTTGCGTTAATAAAGGTTTTAAATCTTTCACTAGTTGCTCTTTTTCTAGTTGATCATTCGTTGTATTGCTATTTGCGATAACGCGGATACGAAAATCGCTTTCTTGTTGCTGATTCGTAGCTTCCTTTGCAGAACCTATGAATGACGGAATATATAAAATACATAGTTGTAAAGCTATCGCTAGTATTACTAGTCTAGCAAAAGCTAGTAAAATATTTAATTTTGGAAATCTAACAATCTTGTATTCGTTTAACATAAAAATCCCTCCTTGCTCAACATTGTTGTCAAGAAGGACAATCTTTATACATCAATTTCACAAAAAACCATACGAGGTTTTCCATTAATATCATTTTCCACGGTAACTGTAGCTTGTGGAAAACTTTCTTGAAAGAACTGCGCTACTTGCTCCCCTTGTGTATAACCAATTTCTAGACCAATTAATGCGGGTTTATTCATGAGTGCGGGTAGCTGTTGGGCTAATTTTCGGTATAAAATAAGTCCGTCCTCTTCCGCAAAAAGCGCGCTATGCGGTTCATGTTCCAACACAACGCTGGACATGTCTTTCGCTTCTTCAAATGCAATATAAGGTGGATTCGATAAAACAATATCGAACTTCTCGCCATTGAGTGGGGCTGTTAAATCCCCTTGACGAAAATCAATATCTGCAGCCAGCAATTGTGCATTTTTTTGTGCCGTAGCTAATGCTGCTGCCGATAAGTCCGTGGCCACTACGGTTAGCTCAGGACATTCTAGCTTCATCGAAATGGCGATAGCACCACTACCCGTCCCGATATCGGCTAGCTTTAAAGCTTTGGTAGGAAATATTTTTTTAATACGATTGCTTGTCCCCAGCACCAATTCCTCTGTTTCCGGCCTTGGAATAAGCACTGATTCATCGACTAAAAATGTACGGCCGTAAAATTCTTCGCTGCCGATACAATATTGCACAGGTCGTCCATTGGCATGTTCTTTAATCAATTGAACAAATTGTTCACATTGCTCTGCTGTTAATGTATCTTGTAAATGCAACATAACCCCTGCATACGTAGTATCTAATATGTGTTGCATGACAATACGAGCAGCCGTCTCTTCGCGTCCATTATCCACTAAAAAAGAAGAAGCCCAATCAAGGGCCTCCATCACATTTTTATAGGTCATCATTAAGTCGCTCTAACTTCGATGCTTGCTCTTCTAAAATCAGTGCATCGATAATTTCGTCCAGTCTACCTTCGACGATTTGATCAAGCTTTTGAATCGTTAAACCGATACGATGGTCTGTCACACGGTTTTGTGGATAATTGTATGTGCGGATACGCTCTGAACGGTCGCCTGAACCAACTGCTGATTTACGTGTTGCGTCAATTTCTTTTTGTGCTTCTTGTAAATACATATCTGCTACACGTGCACGCAGAATTTTCATCGCTTTTTCACGGTTTTTAATTTGTGAACGCTCATCTTGCATCGATACGACAACACCTGTTGGTAAGTGGGTCATACGTACAGCAGACATCGTTGTATTTACTGATTGCCCACCTGCACCTGATGATGCAAATGTATCGACACGGATATCTTTTTCATGGATTTCAACATCCACTTCTTCCACTTCCGGTAAGCACGCAACTGTCGCAGTTGATGTATGAATACGCCCTTGTGACTCTGTTGCTGGTACACGTTGTACACGGTGCGCTCCGTTTTCAAATTTGAATTTAGAATACGCGCCTTGGCCGTTAATCATAAAAATAACTTCTTTATAGCCACCCATTGGGTTCGGTGTTGCTTCCATAATGTCGATTTTCCAGCCTTGTGTTTCTGCATAGCGAGAATACATACGGAATAAATCCCCTGCGAAAATATTCGCCTCATCACCGCCGGCTGCTCCACGAATCTCCATAATAACGTTTTTATTGTCATTCGGGTCTTTTGGAATTAATAACACACGTAAACGTTCTTCCAGCTCTTCTTGCTGTTCTTTTAACGAGTTGAACTCTTCCTTGACCATCTCGTGCATATCAGGATCTTTTTCGTTATCTAACATTTCACGAGTATCTACTAGTTGTTCTTTGACACTTTTATATTCACGATAAGCATCAACTGTCTCCTGAATATCCGATTGTTCCTTTGAATATTCACGTAATTTTTTACTGTCATTGACAATATCCGGATCGCTTAAAAGCTCATTTAGCCTTTCATAACGATCTTCTACTGCTTGTAGTCTATCAAACATGGGCTTCACCTCTAATTAGTTCATTTATCTATATTCACTAAAAATCCGCTTCCATTAAGGGGAGCGAGACACGAACGCTGTTTACTCTATTTGTTCATTACTGCAAATGCAACAGAGTGTTATAAAGGATGACATAGTAGTTGTCATGCATTATTTCCACTACTTAGTATAAGGAAAATTGCGCTTGTATGCTACATTTTCTTCAGTAGAATGCTTAAATTCATCCAGTCTACTGCTGATAAAAGCGTCATTACAGCGGTGGATGTGCGTGGCATTTGCGGCACACTGGATAATAAGAATCGTTACCGCCAATTTTTATTTGATCGCCTGTGTAAACAGGTTTGCCATTCTCATCGACGCGCAAATTCATAGTTGCTTTTTTATGACAGAACCAACAAATCGTTTTCATTTCTTCAATTTTATCTGCATATGTAAGCATGTACTGACTTCCTTCAAATAATTCATTTTGGAAATCATTTTTCAGGCCAAAGCCCATTACCGGAATATCTAGTTCATCCACAATATTCGCTAATTGTAGCACATGTGCTTTTTTTAAAAATTGCACTTCATCTACAAGCACACAGTATGGTTTTACTGCATTGTTTTTCACAAGTTCAAATATATTTGTATCCTCATAAATTGGGATGGCTTCTTGTCGTAGTCCTACTCGGCTGGAGACAAATCCTACCTCATCTCGCGTATCAAGCCCTGACGTAAACATCATGACAGGCTTTTGCTGCTCTTCATAGTTATGGGCAACTTTCAAAATTTCAATTGATTTGCCACTATTCATCGCGCCATGTTTGTAGTATAGCTGTGCCATTGTTTTTCACCCTCCATGATTTTAGATATTTGAAATGCTTGGCTGCATATTGACCCTCTAGATTTGAACAAGCTTTAAGCACATTTCAAAATCCGCTCTACCGTTGTTTTATGTTAAACGTACTGTGCACCATTGCGAAAAATAGAAATTCGGTGAAACACAATAAACGCATGTACTTTTTATTTACTGAAAAAAATACCTGCCAAGCACATGCTTGGCAGGTATTAAACTAACATTAGTTTTTAAGACCGTATTTTTTGTTGAAACGATCCACGCGACCATCAGCAGACGCGAATTTTTGACGGCCAGTGTAGAATGGGTGACATTCGTTGCAGAACTCGACAACGATGTTTTCTTTCACTGAACCAGTTTTGAAAGTGTTACCACAAGAGCAAGTTACTGTTGCTTCTTTGTAGTCTGGATGAATTCCTTGTTTCATATTCGTTTTCTCCTCTCGCCCTGAACCATCTGGAACAGAGTATTCTCGAACTGTACCTTACATAGCCCGAATATGTCGGCTACATATGTACACGTTGCATACTTTTGAAGTATAGCATAGTTATTTTGTTTTTTTCAAGCAGAAAATATTGAGAGCTATTAAAATTGTTTGCGTGCCTGGCACTTTCACTAGCTCATTGCATTGTAAAAATCCACTTCATGTTTGGTTCAACACAATAAGCCACAACCTCCTTTTTCGCAAGGTTTATTGTGGCTTGTTTCTGTGTTCTTCCGTTAAATTTTAAGTAGATTTTTACTAAATTTCTATTTAACTCGTTTAATAAAAAGTCAGAATTGTTTGAGTGCCTGGCACTTACAGTAATCCTTTACCTTTAGTGGCCTTTTTCATATCTTCATTAAGCTTTTCGAAAAATTCTTCGTTTGACTTTGTTGTGCGTAGCTTTTTCAAGAAACGCTCGGCAAAATCTGGCGCATCTGAAAATGTTTTTCGAATTGCCCATAGCTTCTCCAGTTGTTCTTGTTCAAGAAGCAACTCTTCCTTACGTGTACCTGATCGACGAATATCAAGCGCAGGGAAAATACGACGCTCTGCTAATTGGCGATCTAGGTGCAATTCTAGGTTTCCTGTCCCTTTAAATTCTTCATAGATTACTTCATCCATACGTGACCCTGTATCTACTAAAGCTGTAGCTAAAATTGTTAAGCTACCACCTTCTTCAATATTACGTGCCGAACCGAAGAATCGTTTTGGTCTATGGAAGGCAGCAGGATCGATACCACCTGAAAGCGTACGACCGCTCGGTGGAATCACTAAGTTATACGCACGGGCAAGGCGCGTAATTGAATCCATTAAAATAATCACGTCACGCTTATGTTCTACTAGACGGCGTGCACGTTCTAGGACGATTTCAGCAACCTTCACATGGTTTTCAGGTACTTCATCGAACGTAGAACTCACGACATCTGCATTAACAGAACGCTCAATATCCGTTACTTCCTCAGGGCGTTCATCAATCAGTAAAACAATTAATTCTGCCTCAGGATGATTGGTTGTTATAGCGTTCGCAATTTCTTTTAGTAACGATGTTTTACCAGCCTTTGGTGGGGCAACAATTAAACCACGTTGACCAAATCCTACTGGGGCTACTAAATCCATAATTCGTGTTGATAGATTGCGTTGTGTCGTTTCCAGTTTGATTTGACGATCAGGATATAATGGCGTTAATGCTGGGAAGTGAACGCGTTCTTTTGCTACTTCAGGATCTTCACCATTTACTGCATCGACCTGTAGTAAGCCATAGTAACGTTCATTTTCTTTAGGTGGACGTACCTTACCAGACACCTTATCCCCATTTCGAAGATCAAAACGACGAATTTGAGAAGCAGAAATATAAATATCTTCTTTACTCGGTGAGTAATTGATTGGACGAAGGAAGCCGAAGCCTTCTTGCGAAACAATTTCAAGTACACCTTCCATAAAGAAATAACCCTCTTGCTCTGAACGCGTTTTCAATATAGCAAAAATTAATTCCTTTTTCGTTAGTTTGCTATAGTACGAAATTTTGTATTGGCGCGCAAGGGCGTAAAGCTCTTTTAACGTCATGTTTTCTAATTGAGCGATTGTCAATGCAGACATATGCACAACTCCAGTCTTTTTCAAAATATAATGCATGTATTGGGGTAAACATAGAAGTTTTAAGTAAAACTATGGGATGGTTAAATGAAGAAGAAGGTACCTAGTGCAAAAAGTAGCACTAGGTATATTTTAGAAGAAAATATTATTAATAGCTAGGTTTTTTATCAAGAGCGTGACGACCTTCTACAAAACGGACAGTACCTGATTTTGCACGCATAACAACTGAGTGTGTTAATGCATAAGCGCCTTTATACTGAACACCTTTTAATAGTTCACAATCTGTCACAGCTGTTGCTGCAAAAATTGCATCGTCACCTTTTACTAAGTCATCTAAGTAAAGAACTTTATCTACATCTACGCCCATTTTTTTACAGCGTTCTAGCTGCTCTTCATCTTCCGGCACTAGTTTTGCCTGGAAGTCTCCGCCTAGGCATTTTAATGCAACAGCTGAAATAACACCCTCTGGTGCACCACCCATGCCAAACATAATGTCGATGCCTGTTTCATCGAATGCCGTGTTAATCGCTGCACCAACATCGCCATCTTGTATAAATTTAATACGTGCTCCCGCTTCGCGAATTTCATCAACGATTGCTTGATGGCGTGGGCGATCTAATATAGTAGCTACTACATCTGAAATATCTTTATTTTTTGCTTTTGCTACTTGTAATAAATTATAAGTAACAGAGGCATTAATATCAACTTTTCCTGCAGCTTCTGGTCCTACTGCAATTTTCTCCATGTACATATCTGGTGCATTTAATAGATTACCCTTATCAGCAATTGCTAATACAGTCATGGCACCATTTGTACCTTTTGCTACAATATTTGTACCTTCTAAAGGATCGACTGCAATATCTACTTGAGGACCGCCATTACGAAGGCCAAGCTCTTCACCGATATAAAGCATTGGCGCTTCGTCCATTTCACCTTCCCCAATTACTACTGTAGCATGCATAGGAATCGTATCGAACATTGAGCGCATTGCTGTCGTTGCTGCATCATCTGCCTCAATCTTCAAACCGCGACCCATCCATTTCCCGGATGCGATTGCTGCTGCCTCTGTTACTCGTACTACTTCCATCGATAAACTGCGTTCCATTGTTGTTTTGCCTCCCGTTATCGGCTTGTAACTTTGTGCCGAAACATTCAAATTACCTTTATTGTAACATAATTGGCTCGAAACTTTTACCTCTCATTATTCCTTTGCTTCCGCAACACTCACCATAATTGTTTCACGTCGAATATCTGCGCCTAAGTCACGTAATTTTTCAATAAGTGAGCTATAGCCACGTTCAATATGATAAATATCGTGAATTTCAGTTTCACCTTCAGCTAACAGGCCTGCTAATACTAGCGCCGCACCTGCACGAAGGTCTGTTGCCGTCACACTTGAGCCATGTAATTTACTTGGACCGGTAATTATCGCGGTATTGCCCTCAACACGTGCGTTGGCATTCATACGACGAAGCTCATCAATATGCTTAAAGCGAGCTGTATAAATCGTATCTGTTATTTTAGAAGAGCCAAGTGCCTGTGTCATTAACACAGAAAGTGGTTGCTGAATATCCGTAGGGAATCCAGGATAGACAATCGTCTTAACATCCACTGCCTGCAGTGTAGATAAATCTGTTTTTGGAACAAAAATACTTTCCTCACCGATGTCAATCTTGACACCCATTTCACGAAGCTTTGCTGTAATAGCCTCTAGATGTAGTGGTATGACATTATCGATCGTAATGCCATCGCCAACGGCTGCTGCCATAATCATAAATGTTGCCGCTTCAATACGGTCAGGAATAATGGTATGCTCCGTCCCGTGCAGCTCTTCAACACCTTCAATACGAATGACACTTGTACCCGCACCTTTAATATTGGCGCCCATATTTGTAAGAAGTGTTGCTACATCTATTATTTCAGGTTCTTTAGCCGCATTTTCAATAACTGTTCGACCCTTTGCACGGACCGCAGCAAGCATTATGTTGATTGTTGCGCCAACACTTGCGACATCTAAATAAATTTTGGCACCGATTAATTCTTCAGCACGTAAATATATTGCACCGTGCTCATTGGTAATTTTTGCACCAAGAGCTTCAAACCCTTTAATGTGCTGATCAATTGGACGCGGTCCCAAGAAACAACCGCCCGGCAAACCAATGACAGCCTTTTTAAAACGACCAAGCATTGCGCCCATTAAATAATAAGAGGCACGAAGCTTTTTGACATTACCATTTGGCAACGGTAGTGCAAGCATATCGGTTGGATCAATAATCATTTTGCCGTTCTCAAATTGCACTTCTCCACCGATTTCTTCTAACAAGGCTTTTAACGTCCAAGCATCTGAAATTTCTGGAATCCCTCCAATTGTCACTGGAGAGTTCGCCAAAATTGATGCTGGAATTAAGGCGACCGCACTATTTTTTGCACCACTAACTTTAATTGTACCCTTTAGACGATTTTCGCCTGTAATTTTATAAACATCCATTTCGCGTTCTCCCTCATGATTGGAAAGTAATTTTTGCATTTGACTCACTTTATAATCTTATTATTCACCTTTTCGCTTATTCCAATCCGCTAAAAATCCTTCAATTCCTTTTTCCGTTAATGGATGGTGGAAAAGTTGCTTTAACACTTTAAAAGGAGTTGTTGAAATATGAGCACCTGCAAGAGCTGCAGCCGTTACGTGTTGAGGGTGACGGATAGATGCCGCAATAATTTGCGTTTCAATATTGTGGATTGTGAAAATATCTGAAATGGTTTCAATAAGCTCTACACCATTTTGACCAATATCATCTAAGCGGCCGATAAATGGTGATACATATGTAGCACCTGCACGCGCAGCCATTAATGCTTGGTTTGCACTGAAAATGAGTGTGACGTTTGTTTTAATACCTTTGTTTGCAAAGAAACGACATGCTTCTAAACCAGCTGGTGTCATCGGTAGTTTGACAGTGATGTTAGGTGCAATGGCAGCTAATTCTAAACCTTCTTTAATCATTCCTTCAGCATCTAATGCAATGACTTCTCCACTTACTGAGCCATCAACTAGCTCTGCAATTTCACGTAGACGATCATGGAAAGAAACGTTTTCCTCTTTTGCTACTAATGATGGGTTTGTCGTAACACCCGATAAAATGCCCCATGCATGTGCTTCTTTAATTTCATCAAAGTTTGCTGTATCAATAAAAAATTTCATTATATTTCCTCCTAAACCCTATTTATTTATATTTTTAATTTTTTTCAAAAAAGTTGTTATTTCAAAAACAAGAGAAGGTCGATTGCGAGCATCAACACTTCTCTTATTATGTGTATTCATCTTTGCTTTTGTACCATATTAAGAAGCTAAATTATGCTTTTTGTGCACTACCAAATTCACGAATTTTACCGATAACTGTAGTTTTAATCGCTTCACGTGCTGGTGCTAGGAATTTACGAGGATCGTAAACATCTTTATCCTTATCAAGGATTTCACGAATCACTTTTGTAGCAGCGATTTGATTTTCAGTATTCACGTTAATTTTAGCCGTACCTAATGAAATTGAGCGTTGAATATCTTTTGTTGGAATGCCTGTACCACCGTGTAGAACTAGTGGAAGGTCTGCTAAGTTTGAGATTTCTTCCATTTCTTTAAAGCCTAAGTTTGGTTCGCCTTTGTAAGGACCATGTACAGAACCAAGAGCTGGAGCTAAGCAATCAATATCTGTTAATTCAACCATTTTACGGCATTCTTCTGGATCAGCGTACATAATACCACCAATTACGCCATCCTCGTCACCGCCAACTGTACCAAGCTCAGCTTCTACAGAAACACCTTTCGCATGTGCATATTCAACTACTTGTGAAGTAATTGCGATATTCTCTTCGAAAGGATGGTGTGAAGCATCAATCATAACAGAAGTAAATCCTGCATCAATTGCTTCTTTACACTTTTCAAAGCTTGAACCATGGTCAAGATGAATGGCAACTGGAACTGTTATTCCGTAAGACTCGATTAAACCTTTTACCATGTGTACGACTGAGATAAAACCGCCCATATATTTACCTGCGCCTTCAGATACGCCAAGGATAACAGGTGATTTCTCTTCTTCTGCTGCTTGTAAAATTGCTTGTGTCCATTCAAGGTTGTTGATGTTGAATTGACCAACTGCATAACCTTCTGCTTTTGCTTTAATTAACATCTCTTTCATAGATACCAATGCCATACTAAAAATCCTCCTTTTAGGACTATTCTTTATACATAAATGTGCTATTCAATCATAGCAAAAATATAAGCACCTGAAAAGAAATTTCAGGTGCTTATATTTTAGCACCAAAAGCGCAGTGCAACGTAGCGACAGGTGCCTTTTTTTCTTAAGCCCCTGAAAAGAAATTACAGGGGCTTATATTTTAGCACCGAAAGCGTAGTGTAACGGAGCGACAGGTGCCTTTTTTCTTAAGTCCCTGAAAAGAAATTTCAGGGGCTTATATTTTAGCACCGAAAGCGTAGTGCTAACGCAGCAACAGGTGCTCCTACCGTTGATGTCCGCTACGGCGGTGCTTTCCGCGGGCACACACGTAAGCCGCAACCCTCGCTACGCGCGGTTTGTTGCGTCTTACGTTCTGTGCGTTCCCGCAGGAGTCACCGCCTTCGCTACTATCAATTTGTGCTATCTGCAAAAAAATTTCTATTGCTAGAGAAATTCTAAATTAAAGTTCTAAAGTTATTGTCCGAGCATCGTATATTTTTGCACCGATAACACAGTGCAACGTAGCGACAGGGGCTCCTACCGTTGATGTCCGCTACAGCGGTGCTTTCCGCTCAGCACTGTAAGTCGCAATCCTAGCTACGCGCGGTTTGTTGCGTCTTACGTTCTGTGCGTTCCCGCAGGAGTCACCGCCTTCGCTACCATCAATTTGTGCTATCTGCAAAAAAATTTCTATTGCTAAAGAAATTCTAAATTAAAGTTTTAAAGTTATTGTCCGAGCATCGTATATTTTTGCACCGATAACGCAGTGCAACGTAGCGACAGGGGCTCCTACCGTTAATGTCCGCTACGGCGGTGCTTTCCGCTCAGCACAGTAAGCCGCAACCCTCGCTACGCGCGGTTTGTTGCGTCTTACGTTTTGTGCGTTCCCGCAGGAGTCACCGCCTTCGCTACCATCAATTTGTGCTATCTACTAAATTTTTTCTATTGCAATCAGAATAAATCTAAATTATAAATTCCAAAGTAAAGTCCATTACAAAGCAGTTAAGTAGTATTATTTATTTTCAAGGAATCACACCTATGTATAAAAAACAGGCGGTGTTTACCACTGCCTGCTATGCTATGTTTTTAATGTTTTATTTACTGCATCACGCACTTCAAAAATATCAAACGGCTTCGTAAAGTAACGAATTGCCCCTAAATCTAAAGCCTCCTGCACAACATCCAATTCACCGTAAGCGGTCATCATAAAGACAGGTAGTTGGGGCCATTTTTCTTTTAACCGTTTTAATATTTCTATGCCATCCATGCCTGGGATTTTCATGTCTAGCAAGACACAATCTATCGACTCTTCCTCTGCATAACGTAGTGCCTCAGCGCCATTCGCCGCTAAATATGTAATGTAACCTTCTTTTTTCAATACTTCATTTAAAAGCAAACGAATTCCCTGCTGATCATCAACAATTAGTAATCGTTTCACATTGCATTCCGCCCTTTTTGAATTATTATTCTTGCACAAAGAGATCTATATTATGTATTATTCTCCTTTTACAGCTTAATACCTTCTAGTATTATAAATTATCTACTTTTGCTTTATGCTTCACACATACATATAATATTGAATGAGGTGGAATCATGTCTAAAATTCTAACAACACAACTGAGCGGATTATTACAAAGAATAACACAAAGCGAAGAAGAATCAATTGAAGAAACTGCACGATTACTTGCACAAGCCGCTATTGGCGAAGGAAATGTCTATTTTGCTTGCTTTGGTGAAATGCAAGTTGTGGAATTAAATGCACTTCAAGGTGTTGAGCGTTTTGCTAAGCTCCTTCCATGGACTGCAGATACAGTCGTTAGTGAAGCGGATCGTATTTGTATTTTTACACGTAGTGCATATGATCCAGAAGCATTGGCATTAGCACAAAAGTTAAATGAACAGTTTATTCCTTTTGCCGCAGTAGCTAGTGAAGTGGCCAATGCAGAAAATCCGTTAGCTGACTTAGCGTATACCTATATTTCTACTCGTATGCGCGGAGGCTTGTTACCTAATGATTTAGGTGAGCGTATTGTTGTACCACATGCCATTGCAGCGCTGTTTATTTATGAAGCCGTAAAAATTGCTTTTGATGAAATGCTCGGACTCGATGATGAGGAGCTATAAAGATTTTAAAAAATTAAATTGCTAGAAACAAAAGGATGTCTCGAAAGTTTACGAGGCATCCTTTTTATCAATTCGTTATTTTCTGTATGCAAGGAATATATACCACTTCGCGGAATTCTACCCTTCTTTCGCGGAATAATGGCTTCCTTTCGCGGAATTCTACCCTTCTTCCGCGGAATAATGGCTCGCTTTCGCGGAATTCTACCCTTCTTCCGCGGAATAATGGCTTCCTTTCGCGGAATTCTACCCTTCTTCCGCGGAATAACGGTTTCCTTTCGCGGAATTCCACCCTTCTTCCGTGGAATAAAGACTCGCTTTCGCGGAATTCTACCCTTCTTCCGCGGAATAATGGCTTCCTTTCGCGGAATTCTACCCTTCTTTCGCGGAATTCTACCCTTCTTCCGCGGAATAACGGCTTCCTTTCGCGGAATTCTACCCTTCTTTCGCAGAATAACGGCTTCCTTTCGCGGAATTCTACCCTTCTTCCGCGGAATAATGGCTTCCTTTCGCGGAATTCTACCCTTCTTCCGCGGAATAATGGCTTCCTTTCGCGGAATTCTACCCTTCTTCCGCGGAATAACGGCTTCCTTTCGCGGAATTCCACTCTTCTTCCGCGGAATTAGGGTTTTTTTACTATATAAAAAGGATGTCTCGTTTCTACGAGACATCCTTTTTGTTTTATTTAAATGTTGCGCCGATGAAATCACGGAATAATGGTTGTGGACGGTTTGGACGTGACACGAATTCTGGGTGGAATTGGCAAGCTACGAAGAAGTTGTTTTCTGGTAGTTCGATAATTTCCACTAATTTTCCGTCTGGGCTTGTACCTGAGAATACAAGACCTGCCGCTTCCATTGCTTCACGGTATTCGTTATTAAACTCATAACGATGACGGTGACGTTCGTACACAAGCTCTTGGCCGTATGCATCTTTTGCTTTTGAACCTTCTTTTAACTTACATGGGTATAAGCCTAAACGTAATGTACCCCCGATGTCTACGCTATCGTTTTGATCTGGTAGGAAATCAATAATTGGGTATTGTGTTTCTGCATCAAGCTCTGTAGAATGTGCGCCATTTAAGCCAAGTACGTTACGAGCAAATTCAATTGTTGCTAGTTGCATACCTAAGCAAATACCTAAAAACGGTACGTTATTTTCACGCGCATATTGCGTTGCTAAAATTTTACCTTCTACGCCACGATCACCGAAGCCACCTGGTACTAAAATAGCATCTGCACCTTTTAATAACGATACAACATTATCAGCATCTACATGTTCTGCGTTAATCCAATCAATGTCGATATCAGAGTTAAATGCATAACCTGCATGTTTTAATGCTTCTACAACTGAAATGTAAGCATCTTGTAGTTCAACATACTTACCAACTAATGCTACTCTACGTTTATTTGGAAGGCTCTTCACTTTTGCAACAAGCTCGCGCCATTCTTCCATATCGGCCTCTGGTGCTTCGATACCGAAATGATCAAGCACGATATCATCAAAGTCTTGTGCATGAAGATTTAATGGTACTTCATATAAATGTTCTGCATCACGAGATTCAATAATTTCATGAGGTTGAACGTCACAGAATAATGCTAGTTTTTCCTTCATTTCTTGTGGCACTTCTTGTTCTGTACGCACAACGATAATATTTGGCTGAATGCCTAAAGAACGTAATTCTTTTACAGAGTGTTGTGTTGGTTTTGTTTTTAACTCACCAGCAGCTTTAATGTAAGGAATCAGTGTACAGTGAACATACATAACATTGTTATGGCCTAAATTCGTTTTCATTTGACGAATTGCTTCTAGGAATGGAAGTGACTCGATATCGCCTACAGTTCCCCCAACCTCTGTAATAACAACGTCTGCGTTTGTTTCGCGTCCTGCACGTTGGATGCGTTCTTTAATTTCATTCGTAATATGAGGAATTACTTGAACTGTTCCACCGTTGTAGTCACCACGACGTTCTTTTTGTAATACAGATTGATAAACGCGACCAGATGTCACAGTTGAATGTTTACCTAGGTTAATGTCGATAAAACGCTCATAGTGTCCTAAGTCTAAGTCAGCCTCAGCGCCATCGTCTGTTACGAATACCTCACCATGTTGATAAGGACTCATTGTACCTGGGTCAATATTGATATACGGGTCAAATTTTTGAATCGTTACTTCTAACCCACGGTTTTTTAATAAACGTCCTAGAGATGCTGCGACAATCCCTTTTCCAAGTGATGATACAACCCCACCTGTTACAAAAATATACTTTGTCATGAAAAATTCCTCCTTATGTTGTTGCAAATGTTGATAGTAAAAAAAAGTATATTGCGTCCATTCATTCTGTGCTTACGCTTAACGATTCGCCTAATTGCAGGAGGGAAATGTGAAGTAGTAATACAAATGGATGGACTAAATAAGAAACAGGGACACTTTCCGATCCCTAAAATAAGAAAAGCCGAGAATGGCTACATAAAATGGAGCCGATTCGAAGCTGTAATCGTTTCTATCTCTTTTTTTACTTTTCTAATTGTTCTTCATCGTGAGGTACTCCATATAAAACCTACACGCGAAGCTTTTAACATATACTCAGTCACCGATTAATGAAGAGTTGGCATTTATGTGCCTATCATTATGTTTAGCATGGGAGAGCTTGACTGATAATTGATCATTTTGCCTTGGTGGAATGCGTTCAGAAATTGTTGAGCCTGGTTGAAAACTCCATATAAAATCTGTGCTGTCCACTAGGGCATTTAACTTGATTGTGCCACAAGTTAAAAACAAAAAAACGCCCCTCCTGCATAGGTTTGCAGGGGGAGCGTATTATATACACGGTCTTTCTCCTTTTTTTTAAGGAGCCCAAGTAAAAGATTAAACGGAACCGTGAAAGAAGTCAAGAATTTTTACTACAAGTACTAAAATAAGAAAATGGAAATTGTCCTTGTATTACAATTCTTCCTCTTCTTCTTCTTCAAACTCTTCGTCGTCTTCGATGAAATCTTCATCAATTTCATCCTCGATATCTTCTATCTCATCTTCGTCAAAGTCGATATCTTCTTTATCTTCTTCAACATCTTCTTCAACAAATTCTTCATAATCTTCGTCGAAGTCAATATCTTCTTCTTCTAAATCTTCTTCTAAATCATCTTCATCATCAAGAGTAGACTTAGATTTCTTCTTATGAGTTTTCACAGAAGGAGCTGTTTCTTCTTCGATTTGCTCAACTTTAAACCATTCACGTAAGCCCCAACCAGATTCTTGATTGAATAAGAAACGTCCATCAATGTTCATGTCTGTGTAAAATTGTAGTAGGCGTGATTTGATTTCTTCATCACTGTAGCCTACTAGCTCTTTAATAATTGTAAGCAGGTCATTAAATGACACTGAAGCACGTTTTTCTGTTAAAATTGCATAAGCTAAGTTAATTAACGATTCTTCCGCTAATTGTTCCTTTGTCATTTCACGAAAATTCAATTCGTGCACTTCCTTCCTCTCATCACAATGGACGTTTTAAAATTAAATAGTGCTTTATTTTCGGAGCGCAGCTAAAAAAGACCGCACAAAAGTAACTTTCCATACCATAAGCATAATACCCATTATATACAATGTTTTAGTCTCTTTGCTAGCTTCAATTACTGTTTTTTATATTACACATTTTTTTTATCCCTAGAAAAAACAAATATATCGATAATAAAAGTAAAGGAATAGCGCCAATTTGCTTATTATACAGGAAAAAGACTCCCAATACTAAAGCTAAAACAATAATGTAGTGAATTATCGATTTCATCCTCTACTGCGCCCCCTCTTTTTGACATTTCTATTATAACGAAAATGAAAAGAAGTGCCTAATCGTATGACTAGACACTTTAAAATACAGCAGCATTTCACATCAACTAGCAGAAAGGTTCCACAAAATAGAAAAATAGTTATCTATTTATTTTACATATTGCGACGGAACTGTCCACCGACCTCATATAAAGCCTTTGTAATTTGTCCTAGACTCGCTACTTTTACAGTTTCCATTAACTCTTCAAAAATATTACCATTGTTGACCGCTACATGTTGTAAGCGGGCAATTGCTGCTTCTGTTTCGCCTTTATGCTGTTGCCAGAACAATTGCAAATTGCGAATTTGCGTCTCTTTTTCTTCAGACGATGCACGTGCAATTTCCATATTGTCGATAGCATCATCTGTTGGCGGATTCGGATTTAAATAGGTGTTCACACCAATAATCGGTAATTCACCTGAATGCTTTAACATTTCATAGTGCATCGATTCTTCTTGAATTTTACCGCGTTGATATTGTGTTTCCATCGCACCGAGTACACCACCACGGTCATTAATACGGTCAAACTCTTCTAGTACAGCTTCCTCCACTAAATCCGTTAACTCCTCGACGATAAAGGCTCCTTGTAACGGATTTTCATTTTTCGCTAAACCATGCTCTTTCGTAATAATCATTTGAATGGCCATTGCTCGGCGTACAGATTCCTCTGTTGGCGTAGTAATTGCTTCATCATATGCATTTGTATGCAATGAATTACAATTATCCTGTAATGCCATTAGTGCCTGTAATGTTGTTCGAATATCATTAAAGTCAATTTCTTGTGCATGCAAGCTACGTCCTGAAGTTTGGATATGATATTTAAGCTTTTGTGCGCGTTCATTTGCACCATATTTATCGCGCATCACAACCGCCCAAATACGCCGTGCAACACGTCCTATCACTGTATATTCAGGATCTAAGCCATTCGAGAAGAAGAATGAAAGATTTGGTGCGAAATCGTCAATATTCATACCTCGGCTTAAGTAGTACTCCACATACGTAAAGCCGTTTGCGAGTGTAAATGCTAGCTGTGAAATTGGATTCGCTCCAGCTTCTGCAATATGATAGCCCGAAATAGAGACAGAATAGTAGTTGCGCACTTTTTTATCAATAAAGTATTGCTGAATATCGCCCATCATTCTTAATGCAAATTCCGTTGAGAAAATGCATGTATTTTGCCCTTGGTCTTCTTTTAAAATATCAGCTTGCACAGTACCACGCACAACTTGTAATGTTTTTGCGCGCGTTTCTGTAAATTCTTCAACTGTCAAAGGTCGACCAAGCTCTGTTTCACGCAGCTTCACTTGCTGATCAATCGCCGTATTCATAAACATCGCCAAAATTATTGGCGCAGGCCCATTAATAGTCATGGAAACAGATGTCGAAGGTGCACATAGGTCAAAGCCTGCATAAAGCTTCTTCATATCTTCAAGCGTACAAATCGAGACGCCTGATTCGCCAACTTTACCGTAAATATCCGGACGATAATCTGGGTCCTCTCCGTAAAGCGTTACCGAGTCAAACGCCGTTGATAAACGTTTGGCATCATCATCTTTCGATAAATAGTGGAAACGTTTATTTGTGCGCTCTGGCGTACCCTCGCCAGCAAATTGTCGTTTTGGATCTTCCCCTTCACGCTTGAACTGGAATACACCTGCAGTATACGGGAATTCACCCGGTACATTTTCACGATAAACCCAACGTAAAATTTCTCCATAGTCTACAAACTTCGGCAGCACAACTTTCGGTATTTTTGTTCCAGAAAGACTTGTCGTTGTTAAAATTGTGCGAATTTCCTTATCACGGACCTTCGTGACAAATTCCTCACCAGCATATGCCTCTTTTAAAGCTTGCCAATTATCTAAAATACGCTTAGACTCTGCAGTTAATTCATCACGGACACCTTCCGCTAAAGAAGTAAGTGATGCGACAAGGACATCATCTGGTGCCTTTTCCTGCACCGCGGCGATGGCCCCTTCTAATTGGAATAGACGGCGGGCAAATGCCACTTGCTGCTCTGTTTTTTTATGATAGCCACGCACTGTATCTGTAATTTCTCGTAAATAATAGCGGCGGTCATTCGGGATAATGACATCCTGTTTTTGCGTTTTAGCAAATTGCTCATAGCCTGTTTCCCAATCGCTACCTGTTTTTTTATTAATAAGATGAACTAATGCGGCAAATAAGGCATTCGTTCCTTTATCATTAAATTGACTGGCAATCGTACCGTAAACAGGCATATTATCGATTGGTTCATCCCATAGTTCACGTGAACGTTGGAATTGCTTTTGCACTTGGCGCAGCGCATCTTCTGAACCTTTGCGTTCAAATTTATTGATCGCAATAACATCTGCAAAATCAATCATATCGATTTTCTCAAGCTGTGTTGGTGCACCAAACTCGCTCGTCATTACATACATGGAAAGATCCGTGTAGTTTGTAATTTCTGCATCACCTTGACCAATTCCGCTCGTTTCCACGATGATTAAATCATAGCCCGCTACACGTACGACATCTAATACATCGCCGATAGAAGAAGAAAGCTCTGTACGAGAACCGCGCGTCGCCAAACTTCGCATATAAACACGATTATTGAAAATAGCATTCATCCGAATTCGATCCCCAAGTAAAGCGCCACCCGTTTTTTGCTTTGTTGGATCGACTGATAAAATCGCCACACGTTTTTCCGGAAATTCTTTTAAGAAACGACGAATGAGTTCATCTGTTAAAGAAGATTTACCGGCACCACCCGTACCTGTAATACCTAAAATCGGCGTTCCTTTTGAGCGTTTACGTGCTTCTTCTAACATTTTTTTCGTTGCTTCATCGTTATTCGATTCCGCTGCCGTAATTAAGTTCGCTAAAAGTTCTGGTGTGTCAGTCGTTAACGCATCGAGCTTTTCTAAATAATCACCCGTTGCAGTCGGAAAATCCGTACCTTTAATTTGCTCATTAATCATTCCTTGCAGCCCTAGAACACGGCCATCTTCAGGTGAGAAAATACCCGCAATGCCGTAAGCGTGTAATTCCTTAATTTCGCGTGGCAATATAACACCACCGCCACCGCCGTATATTTTAATGTGCGGTGCCCCTTTTTCGCGCAGTAAATCATACATATATTTAAAGTATTCCATATGGCCACCTTGATAAGAAGATACAGCAATACCTTGGGCATCTTCTTGAATCGCAGCATTCACGACTTCTTCAACTGAGCGATTATGGCCAAGATGAATTACTTCCACACCGCTCGATTGCAAAATACGTCGCATAATATTGACCGAAGCATCATGTCCATCAAAAAGACTAGATGCTGTTACAAAACGTACGTGATTTTTTGGACGATACACTTCTACCTTTGACATATGAAACCCCTACTTTCTCCCCTTAGTAAATCTTTTCATCGATGTTTAGATTGAATTGACACAACATACTAAATGATGAAAAAAAGTCGGTAATTGCAATGTCGCACTATGCAATTACCGACGAACCCCTTTGGAACTTATTAAAACCCCTTAATGCCTGAAATGAACAATGTCGTTTGCATGTCAATATACTCATCGAGCGTATGTTGACGATGCAGCGCCCATTTACGGAACGCCCAGCTTTGTCCTTGAACAACTAAATTATTCGCTGCCATATGAATTTGCTGATCAGTCATCGTTAGCTCTCCTGACTGTACACAGCGTTGCAACAGTCTTTCAAAAGTGGCAACCATTTCAAATTCTTTCGCAAAAACATAGCGTTGTGCTTCTTTAGATAATGATTTCGTTTCCTGATACATAATTGTTAATTCATCAACCATGCTATCAATTTGTAAAAAATACTCCCGAATCATTTCTTTTAATTCTTCTATTGTACCTGCTTTTATCTCATAGCTTGATAGGCGCTCCATCGCATGGTGGTAGATGCTATCACAAACGAGGTATAGTACGTCTTCTTTTGTACGAATATATTCATATAATGTTCCAATACTAAAACCTGCTGCTTTGGCAATCTCTCTTGTCGTAGCGCGATGGAAACCTTTTTCTTTAAATAGTTTTATAGCACCTTGAATCATTTGTTCTCGGCGGATGGCAATGAGATTTTCGTCTTTCACGGTTGACTGGACTTGGGGCTTTTTATTTTTTTCTGCCATAAATTATTTCGTCAACATACGCGAGATAACAAGACGTTGAATCTCTTGTGTACCTTCGTAAATTTGCGTAATTTTTGCATCACGCATATAGCGTTCGACTGGATAATCTTTCGTGTAACCATAACCACCAAAGACTTGCACCGCTTCCGTTGTGACGCTCATTGCTGTGTCACCAGCCATTAACTTAGCCATTGCCGATGCCTTCCCATAAGGAAGGTTGTTTGTCTCTAACCAAGCCGCTTGGTATGTAAGCAGACGAGATGCTTCAATTTGTGTTGCCATATCCGCTAATTTAAAAGATACTCCTTGGTTAGCTGTAATTGGCTTGCCGAATTGTACACGCTCTTTTGCATAGTCAACCGCCGCATCTAATGCCCCTTGCGCAATTCCCACTGCTTGTGCTGCAATACCATTACGCCCACCATCAAGTGTCGTCATCGCAATTTTAAAACCTTCTCCTTCAGCCCCAAGAAGGTTTTCTTTTGGTACACGGCAGTTTTCGAAAATGATTTCGGTAGTTGGTGACGAACGAATCCCTAGTTTTTTCTCTTTTTTCCCAACCGAGAAGCCTTCAAAGCCCGCTTCAACGATAAAAGCAGAAGTACCGTTTTTCGCTTCTGGATCTGTTACGGCAAATACGATATACGTATCTGCTACACCACCATTTGTAATAAAGATCTTAGAACCGTTTAAAATATAATCATCGCCATCACGTTTCGCATACGTTTTCATACCGCCAGCATCCGAACCAGAACCTGGCTCCGTTAAGCCATAAGCACCGATATGTTTGCCTTCTGCCATTGGTCGAAGATATTTTTGTTTTTGTTCTTCATTGCCATATTTATATAGCGGCCAACCTGCAAGAGACGTGTGAGCTGATAATGTTACCCCTGTAGAAGCGCAGACACGTGATAATTCTTCAACAGCAATGACGTAGGCAAGATAGTCAAAACCTGCACCACCGTATTCTTCCGGCCAAGGAATCCCCGTTAAACCTAACTCAGCCATTTTGTCGAAAATCGCGCGGTCAAATTCTTCATTTTCATCGCGTTCCGCTGCTGTTGGTGCTACCTCGTTCAATGCAAAGTCGCGAATCATTTCACGTAATTGTTCATGTTCCTCTGATAATTGAAAGTTCATTGTTCATTTCCCCTTTAATATTAATGAATTTCTTGTAGCTTTCATTAGATTCCATATACATTGCTTATGCATTAAACTATGATGTTGGCACTCTACTAAATGGATTCAAAATAAATGTTTACTAATAACAAGTTTTTGAATTTCACTTGTACCTTCATAAATTTCAGTCACTTTGGCATCACGGAAATAACGTTCTACTGGATAATCTTCCGTGTAGCCGTAGCCACCAAAAATTTGCACCGCTTCAATCGCGGTTTGTACGGCTGTGCGTGATGCAAAGAGCTTCGCCATTGACGCTTCTGCTCCACACGGTAAGCCTTTCGCACGCAAGTCCGCTGCACGATATACAAGGAGTTTTGCCGCTTCCACAGCCGTTGCCATATCAGCAAGCTTAAAGCCTACTCCTTGTTGTGTTGCAATCGGTTTACCAAATTGCACACGCTCTTTCGCATAGCCTGTTGCCGCTTCAAGTGCCGCTTCAGCGATGCCTAAAGCTTGCGCCGCTATGCCTATGCGTCCAACATCCAAATTAGCCATTGCTATTTTGAAGCCTTCCCCTTCCTCCCCAAGAAGGTTGCCAGCTGGTATGCGACAGTTATCAAATGTTAATTGGACTGTACGTGAACCATGTAAGCCCATTTTCTGTTCATCTTTACCTATAATTAAGCCAGGCGTGCCCTTTTCAACAATAAATGCTGAGATGCCACGTGTTTTTTCAGCTTGATTTGTTGAGGCAAAAACGATGTAAACATCCGCTTCGCCTCCGTTTGTAATAAATACTTTTGAGCCGTTAATAACATAGTGATCGCCTTCTCGTACCGCCTTGGATTGCAGAGAGCCTGCATCTGACCCTGCACTTGGTTCTGTTAAACAAAATGCGCCTAAATATTCACCAGCTGCTAACTTCGGAACATAACGCTTTTTTTGCTCCTCATTACCAAAGTAAATAATCGGATTCGTCCCTACTGAAGTATGCACGGATAAAATAACACCCATTACGGCACTAACTTTTGATAATTCATTAATGGCGATAATGTACGATGTAAAGTCCATCGCAGAACCACCTAGTTCTTCTGGCGTTGTGATGCCCATTAAGCCTAGTTCACCCATTTGTTTCAGAAGTTCGCGCGGAAACTCTCCTGCTTCCATACGCTCTACCCACGGTGCAATCTTCTCCTGGGAGAAACTGCGCACCATATCACGCATCATTAACTGCTCATCTGTAAATTGTAAATGCATCTATAATGTCACCCCTCTATGCTGTCACGTAGCATTACATTTTAACTTGCTTCCTTCAGAAATCCTCCACTTCAATAAGTGCGGATTCATGTCAAGACTTCTTGACTTGAATGTTCCCATCCCCATAGGACTATTCGTAAATGTAAAAGCCTCTTCCTGATTTTTTACCAAGCCAGCCAGCAGCTACATATTTGCGTAATAAAGGACAAGGTCTGTACTTACTGTCACCTAAGCCCTCATGTAATATTTCCATAATGGATAAACAAGTATCTAAACCGATAAAGTCTGCTAATGTTAAAGGTCCCATCGGATGATTCATGCCAAATTTCATAACATCATCAATGGCCTCTTTCGTCCCAACACCTTCATACAATGCATAGATTGCTTCATTAATCATTGGTAGTAAAATACGATTTGCAATAAAGCCTGGGTAGTCATTTACTTCCACTGGTTTTTTGTCTAACTGGACAGTCATTGCTTCAACTGCTTTGTACACTTCATCAGCTGTAGCTAACCCTCTAATAATCTCAACAAGCTTCATAACAGGCACTGGATTCATAAAATGCATGCCGATCACTTGCTCTGGTCGCTTCGTCACCGCTGCAATTTCTGTAATTGGTAAAGATGATGTATTTGTTGCAAGAATAGCATGGGCTGGTGCAATGCTATCTAATTGCTTGAAAATAGATTGCTTGACTTCCATGTTTTCAACAGCTGCTTCGATAATCATATCGACATCACTAGCATCCTTTAAATCTAGTGACATGGTGATACGACCTAAAATCGCTGCTTTTTCGTCCTCTGTTTTACGACCTTTTTCAACATCACGCGTTAAATTTTTCGTAATTACCCCTAATCCACGCTCAAAAAACGCTTGTTGAATGTCATTCAATAACACATCAAAGCCTGCTTGCGCACAAACTTGTGCAATTCCTGAGCCCATCTGCCCAGCACCAATGACCATTACTTTTTGGATTCCCATCATTCATTTCCCCTTTGTTTTTGGTACTTCAATCATAATGGCATCGCCTTGCCCTCCACCGGAGCAGATTGCCGCAATACCGATTCCACCGCCACGACGCTTTAACTCATGTGCCAGCGTTAAAATGATGCGTGCACCAGATGCGCCGATCGGATGACCTAAAGCAACAGCACCACCATTTACATTAACTTTTTCTGCATCAAGGTCTGCTAGTTGATTACTAATAAGCGCAACAGCTGCAAATGCTTCATTAACCTCAATTAGATCAATGTCAGCTAATGATTTCCCTGTCTTTTTAAGCAGTTCATTAATAACAAGACCTGGCGTTTGCGGGAAATCGGCTGGCTCAATCGCAAGCTCTGCATGCCCCATAATGATTGCAAGTGGTTCCCTACCTTCACTTATTGCTCGTTGTTCATTCATTACCACGAGTGCACAAGCACCATCATTAACACCAGGAGCATTGCCCGCTGTAATGGACCCATCTTGTTCAAAGGCTGGTTTTAACTTCGCAAGCGCTTCCAATGAAGTGCTTGGTCTTGGCGCTTCGTCAGTATCTACTATAAGCGCATCCCCTTTACGTTGCGCAATATGCACAGGAACAATTTCCTCAGCAAAATATCCTTGTTCGATTGCCGCAAGCGCACGTTCATGACTGCGCACAGCCCAAGCATCTTGTTCTTGGCGACTTAATGAAAATTCAGTTGCTGCCTTATTGCCATAGCTGCCCATTGGTGGTCTCGCTTTATTGAAAGCACACGTTAAACCATCATAGAGCATTCCATCTACCATTGTTGAATCGCCCATTCTTAGGCCAGTTCGACCGTTTTGAAGATAATACGGTGCGCTAGACATAGACTCCATTCCACCAGCGACAATCACTTCTTCGTCCCCTAAACGAATTAATTGATCTGCTAAAGTGACAGCGCGCATCCCCGACGCACAAACTTTATTAATCGTCTCTGTTTTCACTGCCACTGGCAAATCTGCCTTGAGAGCAGCCTGTCTTGATGGAATTTGTCCTTGCCCACCTTGTAAAACCGTCCCTAAGATTACTTCATCCACTGCATCTGGTGCTAGATTCGCCTTTTCAAGTGCACCTTTTATAGCAATCGCCCCTAAATCACTAGCGCTAAGTGTTGAAAGTGCACCACCAAATTTACCAAATGCCGTTCTTGCTCCCGCTAAAATGACAGCTCTATTCAAGTAAAACACCCCTTTTGTTTTACGTTTCTCGATGAAGTAGCAAAGCAACTATGCGTTGACTGAACGCTCGCTCGACTCTTCCCGATAAAAAATGGGAGTTATGAAGTAACTCCCATTTCTACTTAATCTTATTCTACAAAACAATTAATTATTGTGCAATTTATATTTTTCAGATAAAGAAAATATTTCTACAATAACAATTATTTTTCTGCGCTTAACTCAATATTCTCATTTTGCTCTTGAGATTCCACTGAAGCAACTACTTCCTCTAGCATCTCTTCTGTTACTTCGTCAGCACTATCTGTTACAGCTTTTACTTTTTCACCAAAGACAGAACGCTCTAATAATTCCGCAACATCGAATGTACTAATTGTATCTTCCACTTCTTTTGCCTTCGTACCATCTTCTAACATCGTTAAGCAATATGGACATCCAGAAGAAATAACCGAAGCGTTTGTTGCTAGCGCTTGCTCTGTACGTGCTACGTTAATACGATTGCCAACATGCTCTTCCATCCACATTAAGCCGCCACCTGCACCACAGCACATGGCCGTTTCGCGATTACGTTCCATTTCCACAAGCTTGACGCCTGGAATGCCTCGTAAAATTTCACGCGGCGCATCGTAGACATCGTTGTAGCGCCCTAAATAACAAGAATCGTGGAAGACGATTGTTTCATCTACTTCATAATTCAGTACTAAACGGTTTTCCTCAATCAATTGACTTAGTAGTTCCGTATGATGATATACTTCGCCCTTCCAACCAAAATCTTGATATTCATTTTTAAAGATATTGTATGCATGCGGATCAATCGTTACGATTTTCTTCACATCATTTTTCTCGAATTCATCGATATTGGCTGTCGCTAACTCTTGGAATAAAAACTCATTTCCTAAACGGCGTGGTGTATCCCCTGAGTTTTTCTCTTTATTTCCTAAAATAGCAAACTTCACGCCCGCTTCGTTTAATAGGCGACAGAACGCTAAAGCAATTTTTTGTGAACGATTATCAAAAGCACCCATAGAGCCTACCCAGAATAGGTACTCCATTTCTTCGCCTGCTTTTTTCAATTCTTTCACAGTTGGAATATTGATTGTTGGATCTAGGTCACGCCAGTTTTCTTTTTCTTTTCGGTTTAGTCCCCAAGGATTGCCTTGACGTTCTATGTTTGTCATTGCACGTTGCGCATCCGAGTTTACTTTCCCTTCCGTCATTGTTAAATAGCGACGTAGGTCAATAATTTTATCGACATGCTCATTCATTACAGGACATTGATCTTCACAGTTACGACAAGTCGTACATGCCCAAATCTCTTCTTCAGTAATGACATCGCCGATTAATGATGGGCTGTATATATCCTCGATAACAGCACCTTCAGCACCAGCTGCCATCGCAAGCTGATTGCCCTTTGTGTTAGCAAAAAATTGATATGGCACCCAAGGCTTTTGCTTTGTCACAACCGCACCCGTGAACGTTAGATGATCACGAAGCTTAACGATTAAATCCATCGGTGACAGCATTTTCCCTGTACCTGTTGCCGGACACATATTTGTACAACGGCCACATTCTACGCAAGAATATAAATCAAGCATTTGCTTTTGTGTAAAATCTTGAATTCGTCCTACCCCAATAGACGGAATCTCTTCTTCACTTTCAGCATTTTCACCCGCTTCTTCCAATGCTTCAAAGTCGATTGGTGTTAATGTCCCTGTGCGATCTAAGCGGTTCATATACACATTGAGTGGACTGACAATCAAGTGGAAATGCTTTGATTGCGGTACATAAATTAAAAACGTTAATAAAATTAATAAATGAGCCCACCAAGAAATATAGAAAATCGTTGCTGCTGCACTTTCTGGTAAGAAGCTAAAAATTGCAGCAATGCTAGAAGCAATAGGCTCTGTATATGTTAAACCTTCTCCATGCCAGATAAGGCCCATACCGTTTGCCAGTAATGTTGAAAGCATTAAGCCTCCAATAAAAATTAACACAAGACCATTTTTCCAGCCTCGTTTTAGACGTACTAATTTTTCTACATATCGGCGATAAAATGCCCATACCACCGCTACTAAAATCATTAAAACTACTAACTCTTGGAAAAATGTGAAAACACTATAGAACATGCCTAGTGGTAAATGAGAGCCAGGTGCTAACCCCTTCCATATTAAATCGATAGCGCCTAACTGAACCATCAAGAAGCCATAAAAGA
The DNA here is from genome assembly GCF_046245175.1 of Lysinibacillus sp. 38-6. Taxonomy (GTDB): domain Bacteria; phylum Bacillota; class Bacilli; order Bacillales_A; family Planococcaceae; genus Lysinibacillus. Next base: position 3,863,936 of record NZ_CP176417.1, on the reverse strand, counting down.
ACATTACGTGAATTAAGCCACTTTTAGGATCCTTTAATAGTTTATTTTGACCAAACACATTCACCATTAAATAACGAATACGTTCTTGGACACTTTCATCAAACTCAACCTTTTTCCCTAATTGCACAAATTGATAGCGTGTTTTTAACAGATAGAAAAATAAGCCTACTGCATAAAGCACTACTACGATTGTTAGCACAATATTTGCAATTACTAATGGACTCATGGTTGGTCCCCCCTTTGGTTTGTCATGAATTTTCTCTCTTTGTATTAAATTTTCTAGCTCATACGTAAATGTATGTCATTTCACCACTATATTCACATTCTAATAAATGAGTGAGCATTCAGTCAACATAAAACGAAAATATTATCTGATAATTTTATATTCTTACATTTTATAAGCAAAAAAGCTACCCTGAATTTTCCTTCAAAGTAGCTTTTTTGCATATCGTTTACTCTTAAACTAGGTTGTTATCGTACCATTCCTAGTGTTCACATATTTAAAATATTTATTTAAAAAAAATTATTTTCACGCCATGTAATGGACCATGGCGTTATTTTTTAAAGACTTTCCCACTGCGAATATATTCAATATCCGGTAAATTTAAACGTGCATTGACAACACGTGCTGCAGCAAATAAATAATCGGATAAGCGGTTTAAGTACTTTTGTACAATTGTCGGTACATCCGACACTTCTTTCATTAACGTCACCATTTGACGCTCTGCTCGGCGTGCGACTGTGCGCGCGATGTGTAATGTTGCGGCTGCAGGTGCCCCACCCGGTAATATAAAACGCTCTAATGGTGGCGCTTCATCTGACAATGCATCAATACGTGCCTCCAAAACTTCAATCGGTGCTTCCGCTAGCTTATAATGACGTTCCTTCATCACATTTGCCAAATCGCCACCTGCATCAAAAAGCTCGTGTTGAATTGTTTCTAAATCAACTAAAATATCTTTAAATAATTCACGATCTAATTCACTAACTGCCTTGCCGATAAAAGAATTTAATTCATCGATTGCCCCGTACGTTTCCACGCGTAAACTGTCTTTGTCGACACGGCCACCAATTAAGCTTGTTTTCCCTGTATCGCCCGTTTTTGTGTAAAGTTTCATTGTTTCACTCCTATGCTTTATTTTTATAATTGTGTATGGCCTGCACGGTTGTTTCATACACGCCTTTACCAATAATCTTACCGATATTTGTAATCGGCCCACCATAGCGCATTTCCTCGCCCTTTTGTGTTGCTGCAATCAGTAAACTATCTGTCGCAGTACCCGTAGCAATCGTATCACTACGATGATCTCGAATATTTTGTGCTTGTAATGCCTTTGTTTTTGCTTCGTTCGCTGTCATTAATGCTTGAAAAAATGCCTCTTCCGATAAACAGCCATTGATAATAACCCATGTATTGATAGTACCAATATATGGCGTATCCTGTCTTTCGTGTGTACGAGAGACGTCTACAGCATTGCCTACACCCGCCGTTACGACAACAAACACACTACCAAAAGGAGCACTATATTCATTCAAAGCATAAAGTTGTGTCGGCACAGCTGTTAACATCACAACTGTGCTTGTCGGCGAAAATTGCTCTCTTTGTAAAAAGTCCATAACCTCTTGTTGCACATCATTCACGACATAATCTCCTGCTACAGAGCGATTTAAAAAACAATCATACCATCCAATTCCGGGATTATGAACAGCTGAAGAAACTGTTTTTAATGGGACATTCGTTTTCAGCTGAATATAATCTGTCGTTATGTGAAAATCACTTTTTTCAACTACAGCACGTTGCTGATATTCACTCGATGCTGGCATGATCGTAATTTGCGGTTTAGGTATTTCCGGGTGAGCATAGGTTGTTACTCTCGCCTGATATACTTCCTCAATTTGTGATGCTATTAATACTTTATGCGGTGCACCTAAAGCGCGCACACTGCCATTATCCATTAATAACAATTCATCGCAATAAAGGGAGGCTAAATTCATATCATGGAGCACCATAATAACCGTTAAACCACATTCCATCGCTTCCTTGCGCACCATATCTAAAATTTGACGTTGATGCGCAATATCTAAGTGATTTGTCGGCTCATCAAGCAATAAAACTTCCGCTGTTTGCGCTAAAGCTTGTGCGACAAAAACCCGTTGTTGCTCACCGCCCGATAGAAACTCCATTGAAGTATGCTCATACCTTGTGACACCCGTTTGCTCCATCGCATATTGAACGGCTTGCTCATCTCGCTCTGACCAATGTGAAAAGAAGCCAGTTTGATGTGGGTAACGACCGAGTGATATGGCCTCTCGTACAGTATTTGAAAAGGCATTGGCATGTAGTTGTGGTAGTACCGCCATTTTTTGCGCTAAAGAGCGTGGACTATACGATTTAACATTTTTGCCATCTACTAAAACAGTGCCTGCCGTTGCTGGTAATATGCCGCTTATTACTTTCAATAGTGTAGATTTCCCACTACCATTCGGCCCTAAAATACCAAGAATTTTCCCCTTTTCAACCGTAAAACTAACATCCTTAACAATCGGTACGTCCTCATAGCCACCTGATAGGTGTTCAACGATAATCATACACGTACCCCCTTGCTTCTACGTTGCTTATAGAAAATATACGAAAAGACAGGTGCACCAATAAATGCAGTAATAACGCCAATCGGTAGCTCACGTGGCACAATAATGGTACGCGCCACTAAATCGCAAATAATAAGCAATGTTGCGCCATTTAAAAACGATAATGGCAATAGATGACGATGATCTGAACCCCAAATCATGCGCGTCATATGAGGCACAACTAAACCGACAAAGCCGATTGTACCGGACACAGCAACCGCCGCTCCAGTTAGCATGGAGCCCCCTATTAAAATTAAATATTTGCTACGCTTTACATTAACACCTAAATGCTTTGCCCGTTCTTCTCCATATAACAGCACATTGAGTTCACGTCTTTGTGTCCAAAGAAGTATGGATCCAATAACAACAAAAGGGGTAATCATTTGCACATACGGCCAGCCACGCATCGACACTGAACCTAATAACCAGCCAATTACTTGGCGAAGCTCTTCACCTGATAACGCAATCATTAATGAAATAAGCGACCCTAAAAATGAACTAAAAATAACCCCTGTTAAAATTAGTGTTTCCATTTTCAATGAGCGATCTACTATGCGGGCAAAGCTCATCACAGCTATCATTGTCAGCACTGCCCCCACCATACTAAGCGTTGGCAATGCGTACAAACCGACAACCGGTAGCGAAATGCCGAAAAACAATGTCACGACAGCGCCAACAGATGCGCCTGATGAAACACCTAACGTATACGGATCTGCTAATGGGTTCTTTAATAAGCCTTGGAACGCTGCCCCTGCAATCGCCAGCGAAGCCCCGACTAGTCCTGCTAACAATACGCGAGGCAAACGAATTTTCCATAAAATATTGGCTGCTGTTTCGTCTGCCGCCTTATTCCAGATTACTTCTAACGGAATATGAACAGAGCCTATTGATACGCCACACCAGATGCTAATAATTAGTAGCGCAATGGCTGTCATATAGGCTAAAACTGTTTTACTCACTCAAAAGCCTCAGGATAGATGGCTTTTGCTAACTCTTCAAGACCATCTGCTAAACGTGGACCTTGACGACTTGTCGTATTTTCATCTACTTGTACAATCGCCTTATTTTTGACAGCCGTAATCGTCTCAAAGCCTGCACGTTGTGGAATTTTCGTTACTATATCAGGTACATAATTATATGTAACCACGATGACATCTGGATTTTTTGTAATGATTTGTTCTGCATCAATTTTAAACCAACCATCCGTATCTGCTGCGATATTTTCAGTATGAATCATATCAAGCATTTCCTGCATAAACGTGTTTTTGCCGGGCGTATAAATTTCAGGTTCATCTGATATTTCTACAAAAACTTTTTTTGGCTCTACGTCTTGCAATTTGGCTTGTACTTCTTCAACTTTCGCTTTCATATTCGCAATCGTTTTTTGAGCTTCAGGTAGCTTACCAGTGGCACGCCCTAATTGCTCAATCGTTGTATAAATATCATTAAAATCACTCGCATTTGTTACGACAAATACTTTCACACCAGCCGCTTCAAGCTGATCCATTGCCCCACCTAAAGAAGCCATACCTGATTCATGGGCAAAAACGATATCAGGCTGCAAGGCAATAATTTGTTCAATATTAAATTCCGTACTGCCAACCTTTTCTTTGTCTGCTACCTCTGGCGGATAATCATCATTATCATTCACGCCGACAATTTTATCATTTAAGCCAAGGCCAAATAAAATTTCTGTGTTACTTGGAATAAGGGAAATAATTCGCTCAGGTGGTGCTTCCAGTACAATATCTTTGCCAGTAGCATCTGTTATTGTTACTGGGAACGTTGCTTGTTGTTGTTTTGTCACTTGCTGTTCTTGCGTTTGTGATGCAACTTCTTTATCATTTTTCGATTGTTCTCCACATGCTGCAAGTATGCCAAGTGCCAAAAATGCTGATAAACCTATTTTCCAATACTTTTTCATTGTGAGACCTCCTTTATTTGTACGTACACTCTTTTGCTAGACACTTCTTGATGAAGTCACTCACCATCCGAAAGCTCACCTATGTACTGTTTAACGACAATAGCCATCCAAAACATAAAAAAAACTCTCGTCAGCTTAACGAGAGGCGGTACTTGCACAAAAAAACCACCATCCTATCCTCGTAGGCTGCAATGTATTGTTCTATAAAGGCAGGTCTCCTGGCTCGTGCTCCAAATGCTTTTTCATACCTTCCCAAAAAAATTTCAGTGGCATAAATTGAAAAAACTCACACTTACAGTGGCGGGACCGCATCGGAATTACACCGATTTCCCTTTTCACTTTACTGTCGTAAAGAACCTTTATACTATTCAGTTGATTTTATTATACATGAAAATAGAAACAGATAACGATAAAAAAGAGACGCTATGTGTTAGCGCCTCTTTTTTATAATCGTTGATTTCCGCTGCGTGCGGGCCCTTTCCGCGGGCACATCGTAAGCCGCAACCCTCGCTAGCGCGCGGTCTGTTGCGTCTTACGTTCTGTGCTGTTCCCGCAGGAGTTGCCCGCCCTCCGCTCCAATCAACTCGTGTTGCATTTTGCTCGTAGCAGATAAAGAGTAAAATTATGCACAAATAGTCTTTAAAAAGCGATAATGTCTGCTTTTATCAATTTCAAATGTTGGAATGCCTATTATAGTTGATTTCCGCTGCGTGCGGGCCCTTTCCGCGGGCACATCGTAAGCCGCAACCCTCGCTAGCGCGCGGTCTGTTGCGTCTTACGTTCTGTGCTGTTCCCGCAGGAGTTGCCCGCCCTCCGCTCCAATCAACCAGTATCGCATTGTAAATTGTTTGAGTGCCTGGCACTCAAACAATTATGTAGTACCCTCAAGCATAAAAATGCCCGACACGTATTTGTGTCGGGGCACTATAGTTGCTATTACATTTTTTCCGGTGCAGATACGCCGATTAGACGTAGTGCATTGGCAATCGTCGTGCGAACAGCCGTAATAAGGGCTAAGCGCGCTTCTGTTAGCTCTTTATTCGATGCATCTAACACTTTTTCAGCGTTGTAGAAGCTGTGGAATGCAGCTGCTGTTTCTTGAATGTAATTGGCGATACGGTGCGGTGTACGGTGTTTTGCAGCATCCGCCACTACTTTCGGGAAATCACCAATTTTTTTCAATAAATCAATTTCTTTTTCCGCAGTTAACAGGTTTAAGTTCGCTGTTGATGCAGCAAAGCCTTGTTCAGTTGCTGAACGTAAAATAGAAGAAATACGAGCATGTGCATATTGTGCATAGTACACTGGGTTTTCGTTTGATTGTGATACAGCAAGATCAAGGTCAAAGTCCATATGTGAATCACCCGCTGTTTTCACGAAGAAGTAACGCACTGCATCTAGGCCAACTTCTTCAACAAGCTCACGCATCGTTACGGCATTGCCTGTACGTTTCGACATTTTAAATTTCTCGCCATTTTTATATAGTTGCACCATTTGGATCACTTCTACTTCAAGTGTGTCACGGTCATAGCCAAGTGCTTGAATAGCCGCTTTCATACGTGGAATATAGCCGTGGTGGTCAGCTCCCCAAATGTTAATTAATTTATCAAAGCCACGAACAATTTTGTCCTCGTGGTAGGCAATATCAGGTGTAAGATATGTGAAAGAGCCATCATTTTTAATTAAAACACGGTCTTTGTCATCACCAAACGTTGTTGAACGGAACCATGTAGCGCCATCTTCTTCAAATACATGTCCATTTGCTTTTAATTTATCTAATGCTACTTCAATTTTGCCGTTTTCATATAATGATGTTTCAGAATACCATACATCAAAATTCACGCGGAAGTTCGCTAAATCTGTTTTCAATTTATCTAATTCTAATGCAAGACCATGTTGACGGAAAAATGCAAAACGTTCTTCATCCGATTTCGATAAAATGGAATCACCATGCTCGCTCGCTAATTTACCTGCAATGTCAATAATATCTTGACCATGGTAGCCATCCTCTGGCATATCCGCAGCAAGACCTAAAGCTTGCTTATAGCGCGCTTCAAGGGAGTAAGCTAAGTTATTAATTTGATTACCTGCATCGTTAATATAGTACTCACGAGATACGGCATAACCCGCCATATCTAATACATTACACAATGAATCGCCTACAGATGCTCCACGTGCATGACCTAAGTGAAGGTCACCCGTTGGATTTGCTGAAACAAATTCAACTTGCACTTTTTCACCGGCTCCAGCGTTTGATCGACCATAATCAGCACCTTGTTCAAGGATAGCTGTTACCACACCTGTTAAGAAATCTTTACGAACCGTAATATTCATAAAACCAGGACCTGCAATGTCGATTTTCTCGATATCCGTACCAGCCGTTTCAAGGTTTTCTAAAATAGCCTCTGCAATTGCACGTGGTGGCTTTTTCGCTAATTTCGTTAATTGCATGGCAATATTTGTTGCATAATCACCATTTGCTTTGTCCTTTGGTGTTTCAAGGTGAATCGTTAACTCTGTGCCAACTTCGACTAAGCCTGCTTTTTCAACAGCTTGTGCAATGGCCGTCTTAATGGCTTGTTGTACTTGTTCTACTGCGTTCATCATTGTACCTCCGTAAATGTTATGTCTAATGTATAATTGCCAACGTTTTGTCCACCCATTAGTAAGTCATACTGCACATGGAAATCGCCACGCATCTCCTGTCTAGAAAATTGCATGTTTTTCGTTTGTGTAGCAAGTGGCATTGAACCAAATTCACTTTCATAATGGCCTATTTGTTGTTCAAAAATATTGAGTGGTAAGCGCATCTTTACTGCTCCTGCGCGCATAATAAGTGCCCGTTCTTTGTCTAACTTCATCGTCGTGCGGATTGTTTTGTCATCCTGCATCTCTTCATATTTTAAATATAGGGAATCTGCTTTATTTATTAGCTGCCCATCTAACCACATTTCAATGGTTTCGGACTCCCCATCAATCGGACGAATCGTCGAAATGAGCTTAATGTTCACTTGCGATTTTACTTCGTTCACCATCATGGATTACTCCCTTTTTATCTTTTTACTATAACCTTTTTATTATAGGTTAAATGTCTACTTTTTTTCAAGATAGAAGTGAGGAATGTTTTCAAGGATTGGCATTATAGGCAAAAAGATTTACTATTACTTATAGATCATCATGAAAGGATACTACAAAAGATGTTATTACATATTTTTGTCAGCTTCTGCATTACTTTTACATTAATTATTTTAACGTATTGGCCATTTGCGCATCCGGCGCCAAAAGATTCATTAATTAAAGATTTCAAACCAATTATTGTCGGTATTTCTTTTGGCCTAACAGGTCTTATACTAAGCGGCATTTCGTTAGGCTATTTAGAAGGGACGCTTATCAACATACATATTGTACCGCTTCTTTTTAGTGGCCTGATTGGTGGCCCGTGGTCGATGTTAATTAGTGGTATTATTATGGCTTTAGCAAGCTTAATTATCATCCCTACCCAATCCATCCTGTCTATCACGAGTTTATCGAACATTAATTTACTAATCATTTCTATCGGTCTTGCACTTTTTGCATTAAAAAAGCCCGTGACGCTTCGCACATTAGTTGTTTACTTTTATAGCTTAACACTGGAAATTACAGTGATGTTAACAGTGGTTGTTTCTTTACCTGCTATGCTAAAACTGGAAGTTATTTTTGGCTTTATTGCCTATGTCTTAATCACATTTTTCACAATCTATATTGTTATTAAACGTATACAGGCGACAAGCGAAAAAATACAGCTAATCAATCGGCTGAAGGAAAAAGATTATTTAACTCAGTTGCCAAATAATTTAGCGATTCGCTCCTTTGCACAAGGGATGGCTTTAGAAACAGATAATTTTTCAGTGCTCCATTTTGATGTCGATGATATGAAGGAAATTAATATTAAGTATGGGCATTTAGCTGGTGATGAAATTATTAAGCAACTTGCCACTATCATTAATAATTATGTTGAAGCAATAAACGGCATTGCCGCACGTGTGGCAGGGGAAGAATTTTATATTATATTAAAAGATGCCCCACCCGCTATCGCTCTCTATCACGCTGAAAAACTCCGCTATCAAATTGCTAATCATGCATTTAAAATCGATCATGGACAAACTACTTCATTAACGGTTTCTATCGGCATTAGCTCAAGTCCTGATAACGCATTAGAGTTTAATGAACTTGCGATTATCGCCGTACAAGTGACAACCGATATTAAAGAGTTGGGCGGTAACCGCGTAGTGCATGCAAATAATATTGAAAAGATGAATGAAATCTCGACATAAAAATCAGCGAAACTTTTGCAGCAAATGCAAATGTCTCGCTTTTTTGGTATATTTATAGTTAATTTATGTAATTTTCAATCTATGAAATGAGGATTGCTCTATGTTAACACTTCATAAAATTCAAGCTGCCAAATTAAAACTTGCTCCTTATATTTACGAAACACCTGTTATTCGCTTACAAGGTCTGGACGAATTGTTACATTGCAATGTATCCATTAAAGCTGAAAATATGCAAAATACGAACTCTTTTAAATTACGTGGTGCTCTTACAAAAATGCTCTCGATGCCCCTTGAACAATTACAGCAGGGCGTTGTGGCGGCTTCGTCAGGCAATCATGGAAAAGGGGTTGCCTTCGCAGCAAAACAATTAAACATTCCAGCAACAATCGTGTTACCCGATACTGCACCACAGATTAAAGTTGAAGGTATACGAGAACTTGGTGCAAACGTTGTCCAATGCAAGCTTGCCGAAAGACACTTCATGACGGAAAAACTTAGCATAGAGCACGGTTATGCCATTATTCATCCTTACGATGATTACGATATTATGGCTGGTCAAGGAACAGTAGGATTAGAAATATTACAACAACTTCCTCATGTCGATGCAATCGTTGTGCCAATTGGCGGCGGCGGATTGATAAGCGGTGTCGCCACAGCGGTAAAGGCTCTAGCTCCCCATGTCAAAATTATCGGGGCGGAACCAGCTGTCGTCCCACGCTATTCAGAAAGTATACAAGTAGGACAACGATTGCTTGTAGAGGAGCAAAAATCTTTAGCCGACGCACTGCTAACTTTACAACCTGGCGAGCGTAACTTCCCGATTGTCGAGAAACTGGTCGATGATATTGTTCGTGTAGACGAGGCTTCGATAGTAAGTGGCATGAAGACTTTACTACTGAAAGGCAAAATCATGGCTGAACCCTCTTCAGCTATCGGTATTGGGGCCGCTCTTCAAGGGATATTACCTGTCGCTAAAAGCGATCATGTTTGCTTCCTTATTTCAGGTGGCAATGTAGGATTAAATCAAATACAGCATTTATAAGGAGGTTATTGCTATGAAGCAAGTATTAATAGATAAAGAACCTATTGGACATTATTCACCAGGAATCATTAGTAACGGGAATTTGTATATTTCGGGGCAAACTTCAGTAGATCCTTCTACCGGCAAACCGGCAGAAGGTGGAATCCACGCTGAAACGTTCATGGCGCTGCAAAAAATGGAGGTTGTACTGCAAGCAAGCGGTCTTTCAAAAGAGGCTGTTGTGATGTGCCGAGTTTATATTACTTCCTCTGATTTATGGGCAGAAGTAAATGAAGCCTATGCACAATTTTTCGGCTCTCATAAACCTGCGCGTGCCATTATTCCCATTAAAGAATTAAGCCACGGCTGCTTAATTGAATTGGAGGCCATTGCTGAGCTTTAAAATATTACGACTATCCAAGAGAATGAGTATAAATCAATCGTTATTAAAGCCAAGTTTATAAAATATCTTACATTTTATCTAAACAGCTTGTAGGTGATATTTATGATAAAAATCGATACATTCATTGCCATCGAAACAAAAAGTCATTATTCCCATACGATGGAACAGCTTCAACAGGAATTTATTAGTATTCAGAGTAACGATGCGCTACAAATCCTTGCAAAAAATTTAAGGAAAAGTAAAGGTCATTTTTTACATGGGGCTATTATTGTAGAAATCGACGGTGTACCTATTACGTCGTTGTTTGATTGGGATGATTGTGACTTACTATGGCCCGGGTTTTTAACGATGGTTATCGATTACTTACGTGATGGATTTGGTGAAACATCAATCTCTTTGAATGATATTCAATGGACATTAGAAAAAATTAGGACAAAGCCAAATCATTTAGTCATTTTTTCGTCAAAGCGTGGTATGGGGGCTATTACTAAAGGCATTTGCACTGAACAAGACTTTCTTCAAGCAGTCTTGTTCAGTGCACATCAATACTTAACGTTAAGACAACAAGACACACGAACATATACGTTAAATGGCATGGCTGAAAAATATCATTTTCTGTGCCAGGCACTCAAACAATTTTGAAAATTTGAGTACTAGCTAGATAAGGCATACAACGTAAGACGCAACAAGCCGCTAGTTAGCGCGAGTTGCGCCTTACGTTTTTTAAGTGCCAGGCACTCTTACAATCCCCATTTCTCGTCCTATTTTCTTCATTTTACTTATGGCCGTATTGAGTTGCTCTATTGTATGTGTAGCCATCACCGTAATACGCAGCCGACTTGACCCTTTCGGCACAGTGGGTGGTCGAATTGCTGGAATAAAGATACCTTCTTCCATAAGTTTCTCAGAAAATTGCATAGCTTCATGAGAACCTCCAATAATAAGAGAGATAATGGCTGTTTCCCCTCCTCTCACTTCAAATCCACATTGCGCTAATTGCAAACGTAAGTACTGCGCATTTTTCAGCAATTGAGCCCTTCGCTCTGGCTCATTCTGAACAATGGAAATGCCTTCTCGCGCTGCTTCAATCGCACTTGGAGATAAAGCAGTTTGGAAAATAAATGATCTGGCGTTACTTAGCAAATAGTTCTTTGCAATGGATGATGTCGCCACAAATCCACCCTCTGCACCAAGCGCTTTACTTAACGTACCTACTGTAAAATCAATATCATCTTTTAATCCATAATAATCTGCCGTACCCCGACCATCATTGCCTAGAACCCCTGTTGCATGCGCATCATCAATCATTATGTAAGCTTTGTATTCCTTAGCTAGCTCTACTATTTCTGGAAGTGGCGCAATATCACCATCCATACTAAAAACACCATCTGTTACAATCAACTTTTTCCCAGCCCCATGTGATTGCCTTAATTTACGCTCTAAATCCACCATATCCGCATGTTCATAAACAATTGTTTTAGCATGACTTAATCGACAACCTTCTATAATGCTCGCATGATTCCAGGCATCAGAAAATATAACATCTCCTGTCTTCATTACACTCGAAATCACACCAATGTTCGCTAAATATCCACTGCTGAATACAATGGCCGCTTCAGCCTTTTTAAAATCTGCAATTGCCGCTTCAAGCTGATCATGAATATCGAAATTTCCAGTCGTTAGTCGTGAACCCCCAGCCCCAGTACCGTATTTCAAAATACCTTCAGTCGCTTTCTTTTTCAAACGACTATCTGTTGCAAGCCCTAAATAGTTATTAGATGAAAATAAAAGAAATTGCTTACCATTTATCACAACCTCGTTTTCATTTCCAGTTGAAAACGTTCGTAACTTCCTTGTCAATCCTTGCTCTTCAATTAATTGTAGTTCCCTTCGCAACCAATCATCCATGTTTTAATGCCCCCTAATTAGAATAGGTTCTCTTTCTAAATAGTGTATATACGATTGTAAATCCACTTCATCGGACACAAAAAAAACACGACCGCCACTCTCACTACCTGCCCTTTTTAAAGGCGAAATTCGAACATAACCAATGTCACGATTGCTTACATATCCAGTAACGTAATCAGGATCATCTGACCAACATAATTCAGCAATCGTAAACGGAGAATTGGCTACTTTCGTTGCCAAAGCTAGCGCTTCACGGACACGCTCATGAAGATTTACATTCGCGTCTTGCCAATCCATTCGTGATACTCGAACGCCTTTAATCCCACGGTCGTCAAGCCGCAAGCCCGTTTTACTATGAAGGATGATGGCCCCACGAAGATTTTGACTGCTATTCAATAGATGAAAAGCAATATTTTGTGCCTGTTGCGAAACACCTACGGAAGTTAATAAATCCCGAGCTTCACTATGAGCCTTTTCAATTGAACCTACATCAACTGTTGTTATTTCTAACGGTGGCAAATACTGTATTTGATGGCGCGACATTTTTTCAACGGTAATTTGAATAAAATCAGCATCTCCACGAGAATGATTACTTGCTTTGTGTAATAACTGATTTACGATTGGCTCTATTTGAACTTTACTCCCTATCCGCTCACCACCAGATACATGCTTTTCGCCTACTTCCATATTTCTTTGAGCCGCACGCATTCGAATGCTATAAAATGTTTTTGACATGATGTTCACCTGCTACTTTCCTATTAATTGCATGTAATATTTTTGTTATGGGATAAACGCTGACAGCCGTAATGACCATACCTGGAATCGCCAAAACTACTAACGGCAAAAACGGTGTCCCTAACGTAAAAGCCAAGCCAAACCTAGCAGCTATTGTGCCAATCGGCCCCGCCACAACGAGTACCGGAATTGAGGTTCCCAATAAAGCGATGATTAGACCAACCGTTAATCGAAAAATTAAGGAAATCTCCACATTTAAAATCGAGTGGATGCCTAGTACAAATAAGATGAAACTTGCAATAATCCCCGCAAGAAAATATCGTTTAAATCCAAATACTGCTGCAATCGCAACGGCAATCGGTGCTGATAATTGAAATTCAGACCCGGGGATACCTGTTGGAATCTTAAACATCCCTGTAACGATAATAAGACAAGCCAATAATGATATTTGGGCAAGATCATATGTAGAAAAACTTCGCATCATCCTATCCTCCTTTTTTACTGCTGTTTTGTGTTAACTATAATAATTATAAAGTTAACACAAATGCGGATAGTAGAGTAGAAAAAAATTTTACTACTTGTTTTCTTCACTAAGTAAACGCATTACGAGCACATGTACTAGATGACAAGAATCAGGCTCCAATAAAAAAGTGGGGCTAGCTCATCGCTAACCCCACCTAAATCGCTTTATAAACTATATTTACAAAGCTTCTATTATTTTACCCAGCCTAAAATCATTTCTCTTAATAATTTACTTGCCGTATTCGCTGTCATTTCTGATGTGTCATAGATTGGTGCTACTTCAACTAAGTCAAAGCCAACAACGTTTACACCACTTGCTGCAATTGCGTGAATAGATGCTAGTAATTCTTTAGCTGTAATACCGCCACAATCTACAGTACCAGTACCAGGTGCATGTGCTGGATCTAGCACGTCGATATCAATAGTTACATAGACATTGCGCCCTGCTAATGTTGGTAACACTTCTTTTAACGGCTCTAGTACTTCAAATTTTGAAATGTGCATGCCATTTTCTTTCGCCCACTCAAATTCTTCCTTCATTCCTGAACGAATACCAAATGAATAGACATTTTTTGGACCGATATGCTCGGCAATTTTTCGAATTGGTGTTGAATGTGAAAGTGGCTCCCCTTCATATTCTACGCGTAAATCTGTATGCGCATCAAAGTGAATAATCGCTAAGTCATCGTATTTTGCTGAAACTGCCTTCATTACAGGCCAAGACACTAAATGCTCGCCGCCCATACCAACAGGAATTTTGCCATCAGCCAGTAGCTTTTCGATAAACTTTTCAATTTCATCTAAAGAACGTTGTGCATTACCAAAAGGTAACGGAATATCCCCAGCATCAAAATACTTCACTTCTTCTAATTCGCGATCTAAATATGGGCTATACTCTTCTAGACCAATCGATACTTCACGAATTCGTTGTGGGCCAAAACGTGAACCAGGACGGTAGCTGACTGTCCAGTCCATTGGCATACCATAAATAACTGCCTGCGCATCCTCATATGTAGGATGACTTTTTATAAAAACATTTCCTGAATAAGCTTCATCAAATCTCATATCTAGCCTCCATTAATTTCTGAACTTCCTATGAAATTCATTTTTTATAGTCATTACACGGTGAGGACTTACAGGATTGTAATGAAACCTCACTCCTAAAATCCTCGTATACATTATTGGAACGTCTAGCATAATTCGTTTAAAATCTACAAAGTGCAATGTTTTAGTCGAAAGCTAGCGTTTTATATCAGTACAAAAAAAGTATAGATGTTTTTGAATAAAGTGCAATAGTTTTTGCTTACAATTCAGATTAAAGAAGATTATTCAGACACATACTAAACGCAAGTTGTTAGAAAACGAGGTGAAGTCGAATGAAAAGAAAAATCTATCAACGTAAGCAAAAGCGTGTGAAGCGTTCACGCAAGGTGCTTACACTTTTTGTCGCCTTTGCATCTGCAATAGTAGTCGCATTTATTGCCCTACGCGTCTATGTTCAAGTGGCTGGTGCACCGCCTTTAACTGTGCCGAAAGCCTCTATATTCCTAGATGAAAACGAGAACCAAATAGGAGATCATTTTACAAATGAACGTCGCTATTGGGTTGATCTTGATGAAATATCACCCTATTTAGTACAAGCAGCAGTGGCCGTAGAAGATAAAGATTTTTACAAGCACGGTGGATTTGACTTCTCTCGTATTGCTGGTGCGTTATTAATTGATATTAAAGCCGGAAGTAAAGTGCAAGGGGCAAGTACAATCACCCAACAATATGCTCGAAATTTATATTTATCTCATGAAAAATCTTGGACTCGAAAAGCAAATGAAGCATTGTATGCTTATAGATTAGAAGTTTTTTACAGCAAAGATGAAATATTAGAAGGTTATTTAAACACTGTCTACTATGGACATGGCATGTATGGTGTAGAGGCAGCTAGTCGCTATTATTACGGAAAATCTGCCAAAGACTTAACGTTAGCAGAGGCAGCAATGCTTGCGGGAGTGCCAAAAGGGCCGAGTATCTATTCGCCCATTGCCAATTTTGAAAAAGCAACAAATCGCCAGCACGTTATTTTAAAACTGATGGCTGATCAAGGTGCGATTACGCAAGACGAGAAAACACGGGCAGAAGAGGAACAACTTGTCTTAAAGAACGATACGTGGGTTGCTTCTAAATCGGTTGCACCGTATTTCCTAGATGTTGCATGGCAAGAAGCAAGTGAAATTCTCAAAGCAAAAAATCTTGATATTAGCGAAGGCGGTTGGACAATTCAAACAACGCTAAACGTTGGCCATCAGCAAGCAGCGGAAGAAGCGGTAGCTAAAAATATGCCTGCAAATGACTTGCAAACAGGATTCGTTAGTATGCAATCAAAAACAGGGGCAGTTACAGCACTTGTTGGCGGAAGAGATTATGCCACTAGTACATTTAATCGCGTAACACAAGCAAAGCGTCAACCAGGGTCGACGATTAAGCCGGTGTTATATGCCGCAGCATTAGAAAATGGCTATACACCTTTAACATTTTTAGATGTAGGACCAACAACGTTTACGATTGATAATGGACGTAGTACTTACTCTCCTAAAAACGTCAATGGTCAATTTGCAGACCACAACATGACGATGGCACAAGCGATTGCGATTTCTGACAATATTTATGCCGTGAAAACTTTAGAAGATATCGGTTTTAAAGCGTTCCATAATATAGCAGACCGCTTCGGTATAAATCTTGGTACGAAGGACAATTTATCGCTTGCCCTCGGAACAATGGAAACAACACTGTACGACATGACAAATGCGTATAATATTTTAGCTTCACAGGGGCAAAAAACAGAGCCAACAACGATTATCTCTATTAAAAATGCCAATGGAGACGTTATATACGATAATAAAAATATTGAAAAACAGGATGAAACAGTACTTTCAAAAGAAAATACTTTTATTCTAACAGAGATGATGACGGGCATTTTCGATCCTGTCTTTAGTGATTACTCGCCTGCTACAGGGATTAGCATTCGTTCACGGATGACCCATACGTATGCCGCAAAATCTGGCTCCACTAATAGTGATCAGTGGCTAATCGGCTTTACGCCGAGCTTAACTGCTGGCGTCTGGAACGGCTACGATCAAGGGAAAAACCTCTCTGCGAAAGAAGATACGGCGGCGACAAAACAAATCTGGATCGACTTTATGGAAACCGTCAATAAAGGAACTAAAAACGAAGATTTCACAAAACCTAAAGGCATTAAAGGTGTTGTTGTTGATATCGAAACAGGTAAACTGGCAACAGATGCCTGTCCTAAACAACGTCTCGTTTATTTAGAAGCCAAAGATGTACCAACTGAAAAATGTACGAACTTTGATATTTTAGATAGCAATACATGGGGAGAATTTTGGAATATGCTGCCGTTCTTCAAAAACAAACAATAATGATGTGCAACCTTTTCCCCATATGGTCGTTTAATGTAATATATAACTCTCGACAAAGTATAGATATAAAGCGAAAAAGAAAAGCTTTCTCTTCCCCGGAGACTTGTCCGTGGGAACAGAAAGCTTTTCTTATTTTTGGCCCATGAAAGGATGAGAATCATGGGGCATTCGGCTTGGGTTGTTCAAATGCCGCATAGCACTCATCACAGTCTTGGGACCAAGTGTCCTAGCTTACTAAAATGTAAGCTCTGAATCAAGTGTACTTTTTTTCATATCTACTTTCAACCTAATATCGAAAGCGATTGCAAAATGTCACAGATTGTTCAATCATTTTAGTTCTATTATACAAATAAGTCTTGACGTAATTGTTCTTCACTACGTCCCCAAAGATCAGGATTCAGCTCTTCTAGGAAAGAAGCTAACACTTTTTTAGAAGCTTCATCCATATGATCAACAAGTATTTGTCGTTTCATCGACTTATCCATTTTGTTAACGTGATCAGCTAATATTTTATAACCTCGACGTTTTTCACGATTTACGACCATTTCACAAGCTGTTACACCTGCATAGTAAGGTCCATCCGCTTTATGGTCTATCGTTACCCATACTAACCAGTAAGGTTTTCCACCCTCTGAATCCGCACGATCAGTCGTAAATTTAATGCCTCGTTCAATATCACTGCGCGCATGCATTGCTCCAATTTCTACTGAAGCTCTACCCTCTTCTATATCAATAATGACTGGTGATACGTTTTCTAATGAAAGCGAACCGATACCAAATCCTTTATGGCCATCTGTAGGGTCATTTTTTATAATCGTAAAGCCCATTTTTTGTTTTGGTTTCTCTTCATTTGCCATACTTTAATTCCCTCCATTCTGCTATTATAAAGTAAAGCATATTCTTGCGCTTTTGTGCATAAGTAAGAAGTTTATTATTTCTTATAAACTTACTATACAACATAATTCTAAAAGGAGGCACTATTATGCCATACGTAACAGTAAAAATGATTGAAGGCCGTACAGAAGAACAAAAACGCGCACTAGTAAAAGAAGTAACAGAAGCCGTTTCACGCACAGTAAACGCACCCGTTGAAAACGTAACAGTTTTCATTGAAGAAATGTCTAAAAACCATTACGGTGTCGCAGGCGTCCGCTTCAGCGATAAATAATAAGCACTGGGTAGAGCAACATACTGCTCTACCCTTTTTTAGTCTTTACTAGGTCTATCGGCGATTCATAGCTTCACCCGCGATTTCCCGGGTTCTATCAGCGATTCACAGCGTTTTACCCGCGATTTTCACTTACATAAAGGGAGGTGACTCTACATTTATGAAGAAGCTCAAAAGAATATTACTTATTTGTATGCTGGTCATTGGTTTATTACTAATTTTTATTAATCCCATTCAACATGCAGTGATTGCTCATTTAAGTAAGCAACTAAATACGATCGATACTAGTGCAGAAGATTTGCAAAAGAACAATCAAGCAACAGCAGATTTTGAGTTTGAAGACGTTCAATCCCTTTCCATAGCAGAAGTGTTAAAAGCTCAAACCCAAATTGATCATTTACCTGTCATCGGTAGTATCGCCATTCCGAATGTGGACATGAACCTTCCAATCATCAAAGGCGTTGGCAATGCTGCTCTCGCAGTCGGAGCCGGCACGATGAAAGCTAACCAAAAATTCGGCCAAGGAAACTACGCCTTAGCAGGTCATTATTTTGAAGAAAAAGATATATTATTCAGCCCCTTATATAAAGCCAACATTGGGGATGCCATTTACATGACCGATTTAACGAATATTTATGAATACAAATTAGTTTCAAAAAACATTATCGCTGCTACAGATGTGTATGTCATTGATGATATCCCGAATGAAACTATTTTGACCCTTATTACATGCGCTGATAACGGCACAAAGCGCCTAGCAATCCGTGCAGATTTTGTGGAGCAATATCCGCTTGATCATGCGCCTGCAAAACTATCAGAAGCCTTTTAGTATAGGAAAACCCCCAAGACTTTTTTGTCATGGGGGTTTCTTATTGTTCTTTATTGCATTTCTATATTACGACGACGCAAGAAGAACAATGCACCTAAAACAAGCACTACACCAATAAGTGAAAGACCTGTTTGAGTTGCTCCATCTGTTTGTGGCAATTTACCTTGTGCCTTCAGTTGGGCTTCCAAACGTTTAGCATCTTCCTTGATTTTGTTAATATCAAGTGTTTTTGCTACATTCGCCTGTTCCTCTTGTGATAATTGATTATATTTATTGAGGAAGTCCTTATACGCATCTAGCTTGTCTTTCGTTGCAGTAGAAGGATTGTAAGGCGGTAAGTTTTTCCCTTGCTCAATCACATCTTGAACAGATGGCTTCGACGTTCCTGGTTTTCCAGGACTCGTTGGATCTTTTGAATCTGTTGACGGATTACCTGGATTTGTAGATGGCTTCTCTGGGTCAACTGGCTTGCCAGGATCCGGATTTGGTTTGTTCGGATCTTCTGGGTTACCTGGATCTGGTGTCGGCTTGTTCGGATTTTCCGGATTGCCTGGATCTGGTGTCGGCTTGTTCGGATTTTCCGGATTGCCTGGATCTGGTGTCGGTTTGTCCGGATTTTCCGGATTGCCTGGATCTGGTGTCGGCTTGTTCGGATTTTCCGGATTACCCGGATCTGGTGTCGGTTTGTTTGGTTCTTCCGGATTACCTGGGTCTGGTGTCGAACCACCACCGCCTCCGCCTGGTAATGCAGGTTTTACTAGTGCCGAACATGTATCTTTTACTGTGAATGAACCAATGAAACGGCTTCCTTCATAGACATTGTACGTACCTTGTTGAATTGCTTTGTTTGGTAAAACAATTGTACCAGCAACACTTGTTGTTAAAATGTCATTACCGTCAGCATCTTTCACAACATTGCCTTTAGCATCCTTCACCGTCACTTTAGCATTAGCTAAAGGTGTGCCAAATGCCGTTTGTACAGTTAATGTAAATGACGGACATGCAGGTGCTGCTGAGATTTCCGCTTCGCAATTAATTGAATATTGCACTGTAATTTGGCCAATATATAGATCCCCTTGATACACATCATAGTCACCCGATGGAATATCTGTAGATGGAATCATAATTTGTCCAAATTCATTTGTTTTGTTTGTGGCAATAATAGCTCCATTTTTATCCTTAATAATGATATTGCTAACATTCGGGCGAATATTTCCATCTTCATCTTTCACCGTTAACGTAAATTGTGGACAAGAAGGTGCTGGTTGCACTGTCGCTTCACAATCAATATTCGATTGGAAAGTTCCAATTACTTTACCATCTACTTCAACTGTATAAACGCCCGGCTCTAAATCTTTTAATTCAACAATACCGTTTGTTGTCGTTTCAGTAGCAACATTGTTTTTATCTGCATCTTTCACTGTTACAGACGTGCCGTCAGCAACTAATTTACCGTCTACGTCTTTTACAGTAAGATTGAATGATTCGCATTTTGGTGCTTGTTTTACAATAAATTCGTGACCACAGTCTTCTGCGTACGTTAAATTCACTGTACCTAAGAATAAGTTACCCTCATAAACCGTATAATTCCCAGGTTTTACGCCATCTGTCGGATTAATTTTATTTGAATCAAAAATAAACTTGCCAGAGGCATTAGGAGAAACTTTTACTTCTGAAGTCCCTGATTTTAACGTTAATTCTTTAATGTCTGTACGAATATTGCCTGCTGTATCTTCAACTGCAATCGTGAAATTATCGCATTTTGGTGCTGGTTGAATACTTTCTCCACATTCATCATTGTACTGGATTGTTATCGTCTTCAACGTTTTACCATCGTAAATAACATCGTACTGACCTGCCTTCACTTCGTCTGGGGTAAATGAAATTTTACCGTCTGTACGTGGAATATCTATTGATATATCTGTTGCCTTGTTAACTAATGTTACTTCACCTTTATCTGTTAAGTTTCCGTCAATATCATATACCGTTAATTCGTACTTGGCACATTTTAATGGACTTTCTGGTTTATTTGCGATTTCAACAATTTGTTTGCCTGTAAATGTACCTGATGTTGCTTTGTTGTTACGATCTAATGTAAATTTCACATCTGGATTTTCAAACCCATCGATTTTTGTTTCTTTTAATGTGTATTGACCTTCAGCTAACTTTAATCCGAAATCTAATACACCACTAGCATCTGTTTTTCCGCTAATTAAAGGTTTATTACCTGTATATTGGCTATACAAAGTAAACTCTACATCTTTCATTACCTCGCCAGTCGCAGCATTCGTTTTTACAATAACGAACGGTACTTTAACTGTTGATGCTTGGTTACCATATTTAAAATTAGCAATTGACCAGCTATCATGTCCACTTGTTTGAGTGCCACCTAGATATTTTACTTCTACCTCATTTGCAACTGTAGAACCTGAAGTGCCAGTAAAAATTGTTTCGTATTCTACATAGTACGCTTCTGTTACTTTTCCTAAATTAAGCGTGAAAGTACCATTTCTCATATCTACATTTAAGGTATACTCACTTGGATCTAAAAGTGTCTTATTTTGCGTTGGATCTTTTGGAGTTTTTCCAGTCAATGCAACTTTATATACTTTAAATGTATCTTCTAAAATCATTTGTTCAGGATTACCCTCAATATCTTTTCCAACAGTATCTGTAATTTCTACATTGTCTAATGTTGATTGGGCGTAGTTAAATTCAAAATTCCAATTTACTGCCGCTGAACCTTGCGCTGCTTGTTTACCATTTTTATTTAAAATTTTATTTGTATGGCTTACATTAACAGTTTTTGTCCATGAAGCATTCTTCCCCGCATCACTTGTTAAAGCAGCTGTATTTGTAATGCTTACTGGACTACCATGGGGGAGAATACCATCAGCATCTACAGATTCATAAGTTACTTTAACAGGACCTTGTATATTTCCTAATGCAAGCTTGATTTCATTCTTTTTACCCGAGTCATTCGATATTGTTAGTGTTTCTTTCTCTTCGAATATACCACTTGCATTTAATACACCTTTTTTTACTACAATATTTTGTACTTCTTGTGTGTCTGGTAATATATCTTCAAAAACTGCATTTGTTAATGCGTTGTAGTTAAAGTTCAATTCGACATCCCAGTAAAATTTCTTTGTTGCATAATCATAGTAACCGTTTTTTTGTCCATTTGCCTTTTGCTCATCTTTGATTTTTTGCTCATCGGAATCGGATGTTGCATTAGGTAAAACACTATTTGTCATTTGTACATTATTACGATATTGAATTTCATTTGTTCCAATATGTTTAATATCATAATTTGTATCGTACGTAATTTCGATGCGCTTATCCGTTGCTTTGGTTAAAGTAATTGTAAAGCCATTTTTGTTATTATTGACTAACGTGTAATCCGTATCTTTAACTAATGTGTTACTACCTTCGATTACCACTAATGTATCTTCTATTAAAGATAAGTTTTTATCGGTAAAAGTATCAGTAAAAACTGTATCTTTAGCCAAACTATAACCAGCTTGGTTCGCTATAATTTTCCATGACATTTCCTTCTTATCATAGTCAATACCATTTGTAGATTTTTTTAGTAATAATTCTTTTTGCAAATAGGTTGTACTATTCGAAATGGATGTTATCATATCGCTACGTTTTACAGTGTTAGTTACTGTAATGTCAGACGTAGGATAAATATCTGCTTTTGGCTTTGTTTTGTATTTAATTACATATGGCTTTGTAACATCATTACTAAATGTTAATTTAAAACCATTATTAATCGGTTTATCGTCAATATCTGTATAAACTACATTAGCAGTAATATCAGCCGGAGTCGTACCATCTGCCATAAACACCTGTACTGTTCCTACTAATTCTTGACTATCTGTCCAAGCATCAGTCAATACTGCATTATCTGAGGTAATATTACGGTTATTAAAGTTGTAATTAATTGTCCAAGTTGTTTCTAAATTCGTAGCATTTGGACCCTCATGTGATTTGGCTAATGGTGCACCAAAATTCACTGTAACTTTTTCAGAATCAGATTTCCCATTATAAGTGGCATCATTTTCAAAATCGGCTTTATCAACATTACCTGGGTCACCTACTTCAGTTTGATAGGTAATGCGGTAAGCTGTATATTTTTCATTTGGCAATTCAATTGTCATACGGTCATTATCATCTTTATCCTTAACAAAGGTTGTTTTTGCAAGGACACTATCACTAGAATCAGTGACCGCTCCATTAGGTAATACCTTTAGTTTGGTAATGTTTACTGTATCTTGTTTAAAATTATGTGCACCTTTTAAAGTGTCAACAAATTCTGTAACACCTGTCGCTTCATTAACACCTAAATCTGTATTAACTGTTACTGTCCAGTTAATAAATTTACTATTTTTCCCGCCATTATCTGCTGTACCTGATTTGCTAACAGTATCACCACTATTAGGCTTTGGTTGGAAATTCAATTTGACGTCTTCTACGCCGATTAAACTAATGGTTTCATCCCATTTTGTATTACCGCTAGCAAAGTCAGCTTGTATCATAAAGAAAGCATTTGGTTCAAGTGCTACACCTGTTCCAAAACTATCTAGTAATGAATCATTAAAGGTAATAATAATGTCATTTCCATTTTTTGAGATTGTACCTACATCCCCATATGCCGTTCCAGTTGGGAATGTGATATTTTCAAAAATAGCTGGTAAAGTGTACGTCAATGTTGTACCTGGACCATACTTATGTCCTGCTTCAAGTTCTAGATGAAATTCAAACTCTGCAGATTGACCATTAGTAACATTAATACTTTCATTTGAACTAACTACTTCGTTATTTACAGTAAATTTAACATTTTTTATGACTTCAGTTGGCATGATAGGATCGTACGTTGGTGGTGTAGTTTCATCCAATGTTTCTACACTTTCGTCTTTTTCTCCAACCTCACCTACTTCTTCATTTCCCCCTGGTGGTGTACCCGTTGAATCATCCGCATCTTCAGTAGTAGAATCTGCATCTTCGCCCTCAATTTCACCAGACGAATCGCCCGCCTCTGCTAAAACAGTAGTTCCTTCATCTGTTCCTTCATCTGTTCCTTCATTCATTCCCTGCTCTGTAGATGTAGGCAAAGTAGAACCCAAATCATCCGCAAACACAGAAATCGGTGAAAGTACGGTTTGGAACACAAGCAATAATGTAATGATGGCTAAATTTAATTTTTTCATGTTTCTCTCCTTTTCTAAGTTTAGAGAGATTCCTATTGGCGTTTGTTGACGACATCGCAAGCTTTCTACCTTTGAAAACTTTGCTCAAACATTCGGTTTGCCCCTCTTCCCCTTAAATAACTCGTCGTCGTTGCGAATACATTTAAAACCGTCTGACACGGTGTCTATTATCATGTTGTCAACTCATTGTGTTGATTAACAGTTGTATGTATCCTAAGCTGATGTGACGCCTCTGATAATAGAATGGCCTCACCCCCCTTTTAGGTTTTATTTCATTATAAGAAGCTTTTCTAAACAAATTCTAAACATTACCATTTATTTCATTATAATTCCCTAATTGCTATAAAAACGTTTCAACTCCATGAGAAATTACACATAACAAAAAGCACTAAACTATCACTATATTCAAGTGAGTTTAGTGCTTTTATATTATATATACACAATCAAGAGTTTGTATATCCCTGATTTAGATATATTTTCTTAGTATTTTTTCATTTTACTTGTAATAATTTTAAAATTTGTTTTTTTACTGATTCTTGTGTACTGGTATCTTGTAATATATCGAGTGGAAAATACACTTTATGATCTCGTTTCATACGACCTGAAATGGAATCAACGATAATAGATTCGCGGGATAATTCACGTAATTCTCCGTTTTTCATTTCTAAAAAGATAGGAACACGTACTTCTTCCTCACCTGGGCGGTAAAAATCGTACGGAAGATCCGCCGTTGTATCATGAACTAGGTAGTATTCTGGATCGATGCCTGCTTGTGTAAATAAGGCTTGTAGCTTTTGATATTTTTCTAGTTCTACACCTGGATCTAAATCGATGTACTGGAATAGCTTACGATTGACAAAACGGCGACTTAAATCACGTAATATCACGTCTTCTTCTTGCATCCATAATTGAAAATATGTAAAAAGAATACTTTCATCGAGTGCAAGATAGTCTTCTAATGTAATGGAGTCTTGGAAAAAAGCTAAAAAGTGTGTTGGTTCATGCTTAAACTTGTAGCCCGCTTTGCTTAATTGCTTTGCACGTTTTAAAATATTATTTAAAATAACTTCTGCGCTACGAGATACTGGGTGGAAATAGATTTGTAAATACATTTGATAGCGACTCATAATATAATCTTCTACCGCATGCATGCCCGTAGCTTTAATGACTACTTGGTTTTTACGGGGGCGCATGACGCGCAAAATGCGCTCCATATCAAAATGACCGTAGCTGACGCCTGTAAAATAGGCATCTCGCTGTAAGTAGTCCATTCGATCGGCATCTATTTGACTTGATATTAAGCTAATGACCTGTTTATTCGGATATGTTTTTTCAATTACTTGCGATACTTTCTCTGGAAAATTAGGTGCTACTTTTTTGAGCACTGCATGCACTTCTGTATCCCCAAGTAAAATTTGTCTCGTATAATATTCATGATCTAACTCAAATACATTTTCAAACGCATGTGAAAACGGGCCATGCCCTAAATCATGTAATAGGGCTGCACAAAGCACTAGTAGCCGCTCGTCCTCGTCCCAATCTGGGCGACCTACAAAAATATCATCGACAATACGACGCACTATTTCATATACACCAAGTGAATGACTAAATCGGCTATGCTCCGCTCCGTGGAATACTAAAAACGTTGTGCCAAGCTGGCGAATTCTACGTAAACGTTGAAATTCTTTTGTCCCTACTAAATCCCAAATAACTTGATCTCTTACGTGTACATAACGATGGACTGGATCTTTAAATACTTTTTCCTCTTGTAATTTTGCCTCTGCATAATGTGTCATTTGTACAGCACCTCCATTTCATCTTTCTTCTATTATATGCAAACATTATAGAACTAGCATAGAGATTGCACTGTAATTCAAGACTATCAACCGAATCAAACGTAATGCTTTACTTTATTTAGGTTACGTTCACTAAAACAAAAACTACCTTCAGCCATGTGAAGATAGTTTTTTATTACTTATTTTTTAATTTCGCTAAAACTTTTTCCATTAGTTCTTCTTCTGTTAACGCAGCAACAGGACGACTATTTACAAATGTAAATGTTTTTTTACGACCTGGGCCACAGTAAGAATGACACCCTATTTCGATGGTTGCATCAGGATCGATTTCCTTTAATTTTGGAATTAACGTTTTTAAGTTAACGGCCTGACATTCATCGCAAACTTTAAATTCGTTTGCCATTTTGTCAACAACCCTTTCTATTTAGTATTTTGTTTCATCATATTTTTAATGTCCGCATAACCTTCACATATTTAAGTATGCAGTATACGCACAAACCTACATCCGGTATTGTATCGTACTTTTCCCCTTGTATTCAAGCATAATTCCTTCCACATGGATGAATAAAAGGTTAAAAGATTGGTCATGCTAGACATAAATAAGGAAGTTCCAAATAAAGGTGGGAGGAAATTAAAATGAGTAAAGTTAGACAAGATGCTTGGTTAGAAGAAAACGATGAATTGCTAGCAGAGGCAGTTATTCGTCACGTTACGGAAGGTAGTACACAATTAAATGCTTTTGAAGAAGCCGGTGATGCGTTAAATCGTACAGCTGCTGCATGTGGTTTCCGCTGGAATGCCGTTGTTCGTAAAACCTATGAGGAGCAACTAGCTGAAGCGAAAAAGGAAAGAAAAGAGAGAATGCGAGTGTTGGGTGCACCAGCAAGACGCCGTTCCTCAAATATGTTTACAATAAATAATAGTGATACAGATAGCAAGTCAATTCCACTATCTGCCCTATCTCTTGATATTGTCATAGCATATTTACTACGTTTACAACATTCTGGTGAAATAGGTAATGAGTCTTCAAAATGGAGACAGCTTGTGCACGTAACCTCTGAGAAAAATAAAAAACTAGAGAAAACAATTGCGCAGCTAGAAGAAGAAAATCGAGCTATCCGCAAAGATTACGAACAATTTGTGCAAATTATGAACCGTGCTAGACGCCTTGTAACGCTAGATGAAGAGGAAGAACGTATTGCTCCTGTTTTTAAAATGGAGAAAAACGGCAATCTAGTTGCGAGCGGTCCAAGCTATCAATCAGAAAATGGCGATGTGCTTAGTTAGCACCATCGCCTTTTTTTGCTAGAAAATAAGCTACGATTATTATTTTAATGCAAGCATTTTGGCATTTCGATCGAACACTCGTTGTAAGTAAAATGCATATAGTTGTAGTTCTTCATCATGAAAGGGCTCTAAACGCACTTCATCTGCTAATGTCATAAGAAGTTGCTGTAACCGAATAACAACATCTTTTACAGTGAATGTTGCGTTTAGTAATTCACTTAATGAAGCCATTACTTCCGGTATAATTTGGGGATACGTAAATTTCGTTTCCTCGCCTCGTAAACTTTCACTGTAAAAATCACGGATGAGCGCTGCACGTTCTGCACCGCTACCTTCAATACATAAATAAATTTGCACCGCGACACCTTGTCGCAAGCGTCTTTGCGAAATACCTGCAAACTTCTTTCCTTCAATACTTAAATCATAGGACCCTGGACAATAGGAGCCGACAATTTCATAGGCTTCCATTTTATCAGCAGCTTCCGGAAATAATGCTTTGACAAGCGCTACCATTACTTCATAGCCATCATTAATGCCCAAAGTCTTTGTTTGCTCAGATAACACAATAGAAATATTAAGAATGCCTTCATCCAATACAACTGCAAGACCACCTGAGTTGCGAACAATCGGATGATAGCCTCGTTCCTCTAGCAACGCCATACCTTGCTGGACATAAGGTAAGCGATGATCTTGAATGCCGAGTACAACCGATGCATCATGTACCCAAGTACGTATCGTCGGTGGTGATTCGAGTTGTCCTACTAAATGACATAACGTATCATCTGTAGCAAATGATTCGAGTGGTGTGCTGTTTTTTAAGCTAATTGATTGATCATAAAAACGCCAAATGGGCTGGTGTAAATTACTGTTCATTTATTTTAATGCTCCTCTATTTACATCTCTTCTCTTTAGCATACAGTATCCATTGAAGGTGTCAAATTCGTGAAATTCTATCATGAATTTAGGGATTTTGTACAAACTATGATAAACTGAAATAAGAATTATTTTCACTTATAAAGGAGTGCTTTGAATAATGAATGAAGCAGCAATTACATTAGATGGTTGGTACGCTTTACATGATTTCCGCTCAATTGACTGGGCTTCTTGGAAACTTGTTTCCGCTGAAGAACGTCAAGCAGCAGTAGAAGAATTTATTGCGTATTTAGAAAAGTTAAATGAAGCAGATGTTGCTAAAACTGGGGCTCATGCTTTTTACGCGATCGTTGGTCAAAAAGCCGACTTTATGATTATGACATTACGTGAAACAATGGATGAATTACAAGAGCTTGAAGCGGAGTTTAACAAATTAGCAATCGCTGATTTTACAATTCCTACATACTCCTATGTATCAGTTGTCGAGCTTTCAAACTACTTAGCGGGAGAATCTAACGAAGATCCTTACCAAAATCCACATGTTCGTGCACGATTATACCCAGAACTTCCTCGTTCTAAGTATGTTTGTTTCTATCCAATGGACAAACGTCGTCAAGGTAATGATAACTGGTATATGCTATCAATGGATGAGCGTAAGTCTTTAATGCGTTCTCACGGTATGATTGGTCGAGGCTATGCTGGTAAAGTAAAACAAATTATTACTGGCTCTGTTGGCTTTGATGATCACGAATGGGGCGTTACATTATTCGCAGACGATGTATTACAGTTCAAAAAATTAGTATACGAAATGCGTTTTGACGAAGTATCTGCTCGTTATGGTGAGTTCGGTGCATTCTTCGTTGGTAACCTACTTGATAATGATAAATTAGTGAATTTCCTGTCTGTAAAATAAAAAAAAGCGAGTCCATATATAACGGGCTCGCTTTTTTATACTTCGTTTTCCTCACTATATTCCGACTCTACTATTAAAATAATGGCATGAATAAAAAAAGCAAATAGAATCATTAGAAACACTAAATACCAATCATAAGGCTGATCATAATACTCAGCAATCCCTACCGCCATGAATGCACTAGCGATTATGGCAACAAACATACTGAAAATACGCATTGTATTACTCCTTTATGAAAGCAATAATCATTTCATCTTAGTATGTCACAATGTATTTTCAATATACTTGCAAATCAAAAGTTTTTTCATTAAAAATCACAAATAACTATTAAAACATCCCTTAAAACAATCTACAGAAGTTAATAGGGTGCAACTTGCTCAATTTCGAACAAGAAACACCCTATCTTTTGCTATTGTACTTTTCTACTTCACGAACTTTCATCTTTCACTTTTAAAATGATAATAATCGTATTAATGAAAAAACCAACTACGATTATTACAATAAAAAGATACCAATGGAGAGGTTCACCATAAATATTCCCAAGCAAAAATGCTAGCACAGCACTTAATAAAATCCCAATCCAAACACCAATCTCCATTACCTTCCACCTCACATGTAGTAATACACATGCAATTTTCTATCTACATCCCCCTCATAAAGAGCCTTGGCGACAGATTTTAGCCGAACATATACGTTATAGCCTGTAACAACCGCAGGCCCCTTAAACTCAATTCTTTATAGAAGTGCAGGCTTCTGCTAAAACAAGTGCACTTTTTTCTATTTTTTCTTTACCCTATTTAAATGGAGTCTAAAAACTCCTATATTTCTACGGACTACTCGTTATTACTAATATATGCTTCATTAAATTGAAACGTGAATTTCTTTCTTATCTGAAATTAAACATGTCTCCAATACCTTCATGCATATACTGGTTGCGAGGAGGTTTGAAAATCGCTGTCATAAAGACGAATGATGCACAAACAGCTTTGCTTGCAAGGCTTATGCGCTCGGAAGCTGAAGGCGAAGGTGAATTGGGCATGCTGATGGTCGGCAATGTTGGCGTCAATCGTGTACGAGCAGATTGTCTAGATTTTGGTGATATTCGAACACTCGAGCAAATGGTTTATCAACGACCAGGGGGGTTTGAAGCAACAACAAAAAGTTATTTTTATCAACGTGCACGTGAACAAGACATTCGCTTAGCAAAAAGGGTTATTGAAGGTGAAAGGTTTCATCCGGCTACTCGCTCGCTATGGTTTTTCAGACCTGAGGGTGACTGCCCTGCACAATGGTATGGTCAGTGGAATTCGGGACGCTACAAATCGCATTGCTTCTTCTCACCTACTGAAGAGGATTGTCCTCAAATTTAAATGAAAGAAGGTTGATACTTATGATGCCTTACTATTGGACTCCGACAACTCAGCAACAAATGACGCCTCCTCCTGTGACGCTCCCAAGTGGACGGCCACCTGGACGTGAGGAATCGTATATTGAAAACATCTTACGTTTGAATCGAGGAAAGCCTGGTACTTTCCACTTCTCCTTCGAACATGCCATTGAACAAGGAAAAAACACAAAGACAGTACGTGGTGTTGTAGAAGCTGCAGGTCGGGATCATGTTATTTTAAGAGAAATAAAATCAAATCATCGCTTTTTATTCCCAATGATTTACTTTGATTTCGCAGAATACGATGAGGAAATGAATTACTTCAATCAAAATCCATAACTGAAACGAGGTTAAGACAAACAAGAAAAAGTGTTAGATTGACTGCAATCAATCTAACACTTTTTCGCTGTGCTATTGTTGTCCTCTACAGCGGCGCTTTCTGCAAACACACAGATAACACCGCCTTCTTTTCTAAATGCATGAACAACTTAATCTTAAAAACGGTTATTTTGCATGTTTTAAGGCACTTACGATAATTAACACCCAACCAGCTAAAAATAATACGCCACCAATTGGAGTAATGGCCCCTAATACTTTAATGCCACTTACTGCTAACACATATAAACTTCCGGCAAAGAACACAATGCCTAGATTAAAGAAAATACCGGCTAACTTTAATTGTTTAACCTCACCTAGCAATTTCGAACTCATTAATAAACCGATGATAAGCAGACCTGTTGCATGGAACATTTGGTATTGCACAGCAGTTTCCCAAATGCTAAGACCGTAATCATCGACGATATCTTTTAAAGCATGTGCACCAAATGCACCGAGTGCCACGGCTAAAAAACCATGAAGCGCACCTGTGACAATAAATTTTTTCATGTTCAATTACCCCTACCTTTTTCTAATTGCTCTCTTTCTAATCTTTAGGAACGTTGGCTATTCAATTTAAAAATCAAAAATTGAATCACCATTTGCGCCATCATTATGTTGTATTTTGGTTGTCTTTATCGTAGATGGCATTTGCTCTGTACTTAACATTTGCGGTAAATGGTTTACCTGAACGTGTGAAGTCGCTGTCGGTACATCCAGTACGACATCACATAATGCACGAATAGCTGTTAGTGCTTCACGTATTTGCTGTTCATTGTTTGCATGTTTTGCACTAGCTAATTGTTTTTCAACTTGCTGTATGACAGCTTCATATGAAATCATTGCGCTCTCTCACCTTCTGCTTTTGGCACAAATTTTAGGCAGTCCGTGCCAGACGATTGTTTGACAACAACTGATGGTATTTGCTTTGTTTTAAAGCCGTATGCCACACATGCGCGAGGTGTTTGCGGGTCCCACGTTACTTTGAAATATTGACATTTAAAACAATTTACCTGCATTGCTGTGCCTCTCTTTCTTCTATATTAACTGTACCATGATTTCTATAGTGTATAAAGCAAACGATTTGTGCCACTTATCCTAAACACCAGTCGATTGGTTGCTCTCCCCATTGCATTAGCTGCGTATTGATCTTTGAATACGGTTTACTACCGAAAAAGCCTCTATACGCACTTAGTGGACTTGGATGTGGCGCTTCTAAAATAACGTGCGGGGTTGGGTACTGATTAATGATTTGCTTTTTGCGCTGCGCAGGCTTACCCCATAGCACAAAGATAATCGGTTTTGGACGAGCTGCAAGTTTAGCGATAACTGCATCCGTAAACTGTTCCCACCCCTGCTCTTTATGGGAATGGGCCTGTCCCGCTCTCACTGTCAGTACAGTATTTAATAGCATGACACCTTGCTGTGCCCATTTCGTTAATGTACCGTGCTGTGGAATTGGACAACCGATATCATCTTGTAATTCCTGTAGCATATTGCGTAAGCTTGGCGGATGTGGAATATCTGGCTTAACAGAAAAACTTAAGCCATGAGCTTGATTCGGTCCATGATATGGATCTTGCCCTAAGATGACAACCTTTACATCACGATACGCGGTGCAAAAAAAGGCATTCATCACATCTTCTTTTGGTGGGTAAATGGTCTGTGTTGCAAATTCATGTGCCAAAAATTGACGTAACTGTTGATAGTATGTTTTTTCTAATTCATCTGCTAGTATTGTCTGCCAATCATTTGGGAATACTTTTTTCATCGAAATGGCAAGCCCCTTTCTTTTCTTACAACGGTACAAAAAATTACGGTGTTATTCAAGTTCGAAATTATACTGACCTTATAAAAATATTAATTTCTGACTATTTTTACAGAATCAGAATAGGACTATACTAAACGGTAGATTAAACTATTCATTACGAAGGAGATCTTTCACATGGCTCTTAAAAAGACATTAACAATCGCAGGTTCAGATACATCTGGCGGCGCAGGTATGCAAGCCGACCTTAAAACATTCCAAGAACATGGCACATACGGTATGGTGGCATTAACAGTAGTTGTGACGATGGATCCAAATGGTTGGACACATAATGTAACACCACTACCAACAGAACTTCTTCAAAAACAAATCGATACAGCATTATCAACAGGTATTGATGCTGTAAAAACAGGTATGCTTTCTACAGAAGAAATTATTCGTATGGCTGGTGAAGCCATCGCCAAATCCGGTACTTCCAATGTAGTTATTGACCCTGTTATGGTATGTAAAGGTGATGATGAAGTTTTAAATCCTGGCAACACTGACGCTATGATTCAACACTTGCTACCACTAGCTGCCGTGACAACACCAAACCTTTTTGAAGCTGGTCAATTAGCTGGCACAGGTACACCAAAGTCCATCGACGAGATGAAAACAACAGCTCGCAAAATTCATGAACTAGGCGCCAAAGCGGTTGTCATTAAAGGTGGCAAAGCTTTAGCAACAGAAAAAGCGACAGACCTATTTTTCGATGGTGAAACATTCTACTTATTAGAATCCGAAAAAGTAGCGTCTACTTATAACCATGGTGCTGGCTGCACATTTGCTGCTTCAGTTACAGCGAATTTAGCAAATGGTTTATCTGTGAAAGAAGCTGTCATTGAAGCAAAAGAATTTGTTTCAGCTGCGATCGCGCATGGTTGGGCATTAAACGATTATGTTGGACCAGTAATGCACGGTGCAAAATCGCGCTTTGGCGCACCAGCAGTGACTGTCACTGAAATTTAACAGTCTGGAAATCGGTACTCGGGAGAATTGCTGAAACAGGTGTGGGAATCGCCTTTAAAGCACGGGCAATCGCCTGCAAATGCTAACACCGATAAACTAGAAAAGGCATCTATTGAATGCTGACCTTTACTACTGCGTAGAGGTCAGCATTTTCCAATTAGATGCCTTTTCACATATAATTACTCATCATTTCGAGCCGATAATCCCATGGATCATTCATCGAAATAAAACTCGCTAATGCCTTACTTTCTTTTTTACGCAACGAACGTGCCATCGCTCGTTCAGATGCAGTCTCATGTAACTTGGTTTCCTCTATTGTTTCAGGCACAACACGCGGTACTGCCGCAGGTCGATTGTGTTCATCTAAAGCAACGAACGTTAATAAAGCTGTCGCAGCAACTTTACGTTCGCCTGTTTTTAAATTTTCGGAGATCACTTTAACAAACACCTCCATTGAAGACGTGCCTGTCCATGTCACATAGGACTCAAAATAGACGGAGTCCGTCGGTCGAATCGGGTGTAAGAAATCGACTGAATCTGTTGAAGCAGTGACACAATCTCTCCGACTATGCTTGGCAGCGGAAATAGATGCGACCTGATCGATATCACTCATAAGGCGACCACCAAAAAGAGTATTATGATTGTTTACATCATTCGGAAATACACGACTTGTCCGCATAACCCTTGATTCTTTGCAAAACTTATAATCTTTCATGCCAGCAATTCCCCCAATATCTTGTTTTTTTATTCCTATTATGATGCAATATTTTATTCAAAATAGCAATAAAATTTTTAGAAAATTAAAAATATTTACAAATACATAAAAAACTAGGACAAGATACCGCGTCTCGATGTACGCCATATATTAGCTGTATATGGGAGGGAGTCGTATGAAAAAACAAAAATTTGAGGAATTACATGAAGAATCACGCTTGTTGTCTGGAGAAATAACCTCTTCAAAAGTGGAAGTAATTTCTTCAATTATATTAACTCTCGGGTATTCACTATCCACCCTCGCTACGATATTAGCGTTACAAGAGGAAGAGGAAGATGCGCAATTACTTGCTTCCAACTCTCAAGATCAAAATGATCAATTTAAACAAATGTGCAAACAACTCCAAAATGTTAATAATCGCTTAGACTCTATTGAAAGAAAGCTCAATCGCTTTTAAACGATACATACCCTATTTCTACTCATTACGCTAGCTACGAAGAAGCTTTAAGATGGATGACATGACATACATGCAAAAAAACCACAATTCTCCGTCATAAAGAGATTTGTGGCTTTTTTGCTATCCTATGATAATGAGCTTTCATGTCTTCTTCACACGCTACAGCTATTAACCAAAATGTAGAAGGACGTCATCTATTGTACCAAGATAGAAATCGTTTTTGTCTAGCTTAAATCCCCTTCTCCATGGTGAGCTGTCACTCTACGTGAAAGAAGTCAAATTTGCAACATCTTTTCGTTATGTGAAACCGCATACAAAAAAAACGTCACTTTTTGTACAAATTTGCTTTCACATTTTATATATTGATACATTACAATAACTTTTTCAAGAATTTTGCTTAAAAAAAGCCAAGGAAATTCTAGACATTAGCCATTTTACATTTTCTCTCATGTTTAACCTACAAAAAATGAACGCCACATAAATTTGTCATAAAAAGGGCATTCAATTTCCCTTTGTGACCTTTTTTGACTATACTTAAGAAAGAAATAATCGAGAGGAGTGTTAAGATGCAAGAAGTACAAGTAGAGACGTTGCAAGAATTATTGAATTCTTTCGCCAACAAAGACGTTTATATCCATCTTGAGACGACAAACGGTTCTTACGCAGCACACTATGATGAGAAATTTTTTAATGCCGGTGCTTTTATTCGTAATGCGAAAATTAATTACGAACTGGCGAAAGTAGTGGATGACTCTCCCCATCGTGTCGGTTTAAAAATGACACATGGTTGGGTTTATGCTCAAGGCATTACACATTATGAATTAGATGATTTAGGCCGTTTGTTAATGGCTGGACTAGACTATTCAGGTAAATTGGCGATAGCACTTGAAATTAGCGAAACGCCATTTACTTATTAAGGGGGACAACTATTTGAATTTACAACCACAACGTCATATTTTAATTGTTTACCCTCACCCAGATGATGAGGCTTTTTCAGTTGCCGGAACGATTGCTTATTATACTAAAAAGATGAATACACCTGTTACATATGCCTGTTTAACATTGGGTGAAATGGGTCGTAATTTAGGAAATCCACCTTTTGCTACACGTGAATCGTTGCCAGAAATCCGTCGCAAAGAATTAGTTGCCGCAGCCGAAGCAATGGGCATTCAAGATTTACGTATGTTAGGCTTCCGTGATAAAACGGTTGAATTTGAGGACGACGAAAAAATGGTCAAGCTCGTGGAAGGTTTAATCGAAGAATTAAAGCCATCTCTCATATTTACGTTCCTTCCTGGTTTTGCGGTGCATCCTGACCATGAAGCAACAGCACGTGCTGTCGTAGAAGCTGTTCGTCGCATGCCGAAAGCAGCACGTCCCGAAATTTACGGCTGTGCCTTCGCCAATGATACACTTGAAAAGAATGGCGAGCCACATATCCAAATCGATATCCGTGAAATGAAGATGGATAAAGTAAAGGCCTTACAAGCCCACTCTTCTCAAACTGGTTGGATGATGCAAGAAACAGAAAAACGCATCGACGACGGTGAGCCGATGAGCGAAAGCTGGCTTAATGTTGAAAAGTTCTATATTATCAACCCTGACCATTATGTAAAATAGCGCAAAAAGTGTTAGATTGACTGCCATCAATCTAACACTTTTTTCTGTGCCGTTTTCTGCTACAGCTTTCGCTTTCCGAGAGCCTACGAGCGAAAATTGTATATATCTTGCTCCCTCTTGTTATCTAGCTACTTTCAATTTATTTATTACATGGACAATTATTGTAAAAACAAAGGCCACTACTAAAATAACAAAAAACAAATAATGTGGTACATAAATACCGAAGACGGTCGCTAACATCTTTATTGCAATTACGCCAATAATAATAAACGCTGTTGCCTCCAGCTCTGGTATTTTTTCGATGATGACTAAAAATATACCTGCTATTGTTCGCATCATTAATATACCTAGCATCCCACCTATTAACAGTACCCAAACTTGATCCGATATCGCAAAGGCGGCGAATATAGAATCAATCGAAAAGGCAATATCCATCAGTTCTACAGAAATAACAGTTGCCCAAAATACTCCAAATAGTCGGACCATTAATCCAGACTTTTTTACTTCTTTGACACTATCCTCTTGCCCTAACTGTAAAAAATGCGCAATACTAATCCACCCTAAATATAAAGCCCCCAACACTTTAATAAACCAGAATTCTACTAAATACACGCCTATTCCAATAAATAAAAAACGGAAGAAATAAGCACCCAGCATACCGTACATTAATGCTCGTTTGCGTTGCTTATCCGGTAAATGTTTGACAAGTACTGCTAGCACGAGTGCATTATCTGCCGACAGCAATCCTTCAATCACAATGAGTGATGATATTAGTCCCCACGATACCGGATCTGCTAATACTTTTTTCCACATGTCCCAATCGAAAAATTGCATATATGTAGATAGTATCCCATGAATAATGTCCATTTAATTAGCCTCCTACTTGTCCTAAACTAATCTAATATATGCTTGCCAAGCAGCGTTATGAAGAGTTTACTTCAATGTCACCCACAAAAAAAGTTGCCATCATTCAAGTCTAGTAAGCTGGAATAATGCATGTTTTTTCTCGAAAACGGTAAATTACACTACCTCTATCAATACTTTATAGAAGATGGACACCGAAAATTTAGAATTTACTAAAAATTTATCCCAAAAATCGAAAAAAATATGCTATCATAAATGGATGTTTTATACGTAAAACGGAGGTTGAATACTATGGAAGTTACTGACACTAAAACAGTGCAAGTAGAAAATATCTTAATTGCACATCATTTTTTAAAAGATGTAGTAGTGCATACGCCACTACAGAAAAACGATTATTTATCGGAGAAATATGGAGCACATATTTATTTCAAACGTGAAGATTTACAGCATGTTCGCTCGTTTAAGCTTCGTGGTGCTTATTATAAAATTAAAAAAATTGAGGAAGAGGCTCGTATTGCTGGAGTCGTCTGTGCAAGTGCTGGGAATCATGCCCAAGGTGTTGCTTACGCCTGTGCCCAATTGAAAATTCAAGCAAGCATTTTCATGCCTCAAACTACCCCAAAACAAAAAATTGACCAAGTGCGTATGTTTGGTCGTGATTATGCTGACATTGTTCTAGCAGGAGATACGTTTGATGATGCTGCTGAAAGTGCAATGGCCTACTGCGAAGAACAAGGAAAAATCTTTATCCATCCTTTCGACGACTTTGACGTCATCGCTGGACAGGGAACAGTCGCTGTTGAAATTATGAATGACATGGAAGAACCTATTGACTATGTATTCGGTAGTATCGGCGGTGGCGGCTTAATGTCCGGTGTTTCAGCTTATGTGAAAAACCTATCCCCCAACAGTAAAATTATCGGTGTCGAGCCTGCTGGTGCAGGCAGTATGAAGGCTGCTTTTGCAGAGGGCGGTGCAGTAGCACTTGATTGGATTGACAAATTTGTTGATGGTGCTGCCGTAAAATGCGTCGGTCACCATACTTATGATGTTTGTCGCCGCTACTTAGACGATATCGTTCTCGTTCCTGAAGGAAAAGTGTGTACAACAATATTAGATTTGTACAATAAGCATGCGATTATAGCAGAGCCTGCTGGTGCATTAGCAGTCGCCGCTCTCGATAGCTATAAAGAAGAAATTAAAGGTAAATCTGTCGTGGTAATTATTAGTGGTGGTAATAATGACATCGGTCGTATGCAAGAAATTAAAGAAAAATCATTAATTCACGAAGGCTTACTGTACTACTTCATCGTAAGTTTCCCTCAACGTGCAGGTGCTCTTCGCCAATTCCTAACAAGCGTTGTAGGGCCAAATGATGATATTACTACTTTTGAATACACGAAGAAGAACAATAAAGAGAGTGGTCCTGCCCTAGTCGGCATTGAGCTTGGCAATCGCGATGATTACGAAGGCTTACTAAAACGGATGAAAGAATTTGGCTTCAACTACAAAGAAGTCAATAACGACATTCAATTATTTGGATTACTTGTTTAAGTTCTGGTGCCAGGCACCCAAACAATTCTGAATATTCACTCATGCAAACAGGGAAGGCGCGGTTATTCTGGTCTACTGTATTGAGTCAAAGTACCACCTTAGCAGGGACCAACGACATAGCAAAAAAGTGTTAGATTGACGGCCGTCAATCTAACACTTTTTCTTTTCTCTCAACCTCTTATATGATTAACCTAGCAGCGCACGGTCAGAGTTCATTTTCTCGCCGCGGATGCGCTCGAATTCAGCCATTAAATCTGGAATTGTTAGTTCATGTTTACGATCTTCGCCGACTTCCAAGATGATTTGGCCTTTGTCCATCATAATAAGACGATTGCCTAAATCTAATGCTTGTTGCATATTGTGCGTTACCATCAATGTTGTGAGGTTATCCTTTTCAACTAAATGCTTCGTAATGCGTGTAATCAACTCCGCACGTGAAGGGTCAAGTGCCGCTGTATGCTCATCTAGCAATAAGATTGATGGCTTTGTAAACGTAGCCATTAAAAGAGATAACGCCTGACGCTCACCACCGGAAAGGAGACCTACTTTTGCAGAAAGACGATTTTCCAAGTTTAAGCCAAGCATTTCTAATGATTCCTTAAAAAATTGCCGACGTTTTTTATCGACACCGATGCGTAAGCCTCTACTTTTATTTCTTGAATAAGCAAGTGCTACATTTTCTTCAATCGTCATAGTCGGTGCTGTTCCCGCCATCGGGTCCTGGAACACTCGACCAATGAAGTGTGAGCGTTTATATTCCGGCAAAGTCGTCACATTATTACTATCGATTATAACGGAGCCAAAGTCAGGTGTTAATGCGCCTGAAATCATATTCATCATCGTTGATTTCCCGGCACCATTACTGCCGATAATTGTGACGAAGTCCCCTGGCTTTAAATGCAAGTTAATTTCAGCAAGTGCGATTTTTTCATCAGGTGTACCTTCATTAAAAATTTTGTTAATGCCATCTAATTTAAGCAAGGCCTTTTCCCCCCTGCTCTACCGGTTTTACTTGTGTACGTTCTGTTGCGCGCTTTGCTTTACGCTTTCGTTCTTTGCTTTTCTCGACAAACTGCGGTACGACAAGGGCTAAAATAACAATTATAGCCGTAATTAATTTCATATCTCCTGAATCAAGGAAATCAACGCGCAAAGCTAACGCTAAAATAATGCGGTAAATAATAGCTCCTGCGATAACAGCTATTGTAGTGCGCATAATTGTTTTTGTACCAAAAATCGCTTCCCCTATAATAACAGAAGCAAGACCGATTACAATCATACCAATTCCCATACTAACATCCGAGAACTTCGAATATTGTGCGATTAAAGCTCCAGAAAATGCGACAAGTGCATTTGAAAGACCTAGCCCAAGAATAATAAGCGTATCTGTATTCGCAGAGAAACTACGAATCATGCGTTTGTTATCTCCTGTTGCTCGGATAGCTAGCCCGACTTCAGTTTTTAAGAACCAGTCCGCAATAAATTTAATTAAAATCGTGATGAGTAAAACTACAATCAACGTACCCCATGTCGTCGGTACTTGCTGAATGCCGATGCTTTTTAATACGTTATTTAATGCATCATCGATACCTAAATTACTCCAAAATGTTTGAAACTTTGAAAACAATGTTTCAGAGTTTAACAATGGAATATTCGGACGACCTATCGTATTTTCTGCAGTTAACCCCATAATGCGCAGGTTAATAGAATACAAGGCAATCATCATTAAAATCCCCGATAATAGCGGATTGATCTTCCCTTTTGTGTGAAGAATTCCTGTCATACATCCTGCAATAAATCCAGCAACAATTGCCACTAAAGTCGCTAAGATTGGGTGGTAACCAAGCAAAATCATCGTCGCTGCTGTTGCCGCCCCTGTTACAAAGCTTCCATCAACCGTTAAATCCGGAAAATCTAACACACGGAATGTTAAATACACACCAAGTGCCATAATTGCATAGATGATTCCTTGCTCCACTGAGCCAAATAGTGCTGTAAACATCGTTGAATCATCTCCTAAATTTTCTTATCATTTCGCCTCGGCATCCCTATA
Organism: Lysinibacillus sp. 38-6; assembly: GCF_046245175.1. GTDB lineage: Bacteria > Bacillota > Bacilli > Bacillales_A > Planococcaceae > Lysinibacillus. The sequence goes on along the minus strand of NZ_CP176417.1, from coordinate 3,823,168 downwards.
TCCAGGTCAAATGCTATCTTAATATCCTCCGAGCCTGCCGCCACTTAAGTGAAAAACTTCTACTCAAGTTTGTTAAAATGAAGAGAAAGCGGGGATAATTCTCCCCCGCTTCATCTTAAAATATAACGTCACTTAGCCATTATTTTTCTAAAAGCTCTGCACCCCAAGAATCTTTAATTTCAATGCCTAAATTATCAGCAACTTTTTTGTTTACGACTAATTTTAATTTTTGTGGATATTGAGCTGGTGTCTCAGCAGCTGTTGCCTCACCTTTTAAAATTTTGACAGCCATTTGTCCAGCCTCATAGCCGATATCGTAGTACTCAAAGCCATATGCAGCTAAGCCACCACGTTCCACAGAATCAAGCTCACCCACAATAAGTGGTAATTTATTAGCATTTGCTACATCAATAACAGATTCTAATGCAGAAACAACTGTATTATCCGTAATAATATAGAACGCATCCACTTTACCAATTAATGATTCAGCCGCTAGTTTCACATCCGCAGAAGTTGCAGCTGATGCCTCTTTTACTGCAAGACCTTGTTCAGCCATCACTTTTTTTACTTCTGTTACTTGCGCTACTGAATTTTGCTCACCTGCGTTGTAAACCATACCGACGTTTTTAGCGCCTAGATCTTTCAATAATGCTACCGTTTTAGAAATCGTCTCAGGATGTAAATCAATTGTTCCTGTTACATTTTTCCCTGGTTTATCCATCGATTCGATTAACTGCGCACCAACTGCATCCGTTACAGAAGTAAAGATGATTGGAATATCACTAGTAGCAGTCGCTGCTGCTTGTGCAGAAGGAGTAGAGTTAGCAAATATTAAATCTACGCCATCACTTACTAAGTTATTGGCAATTGTCGTATTCAGACTGTTATCACCTTGTGCGATTTGTGGATTAAACTTCACTTTTAAGCCAGAATCCTCAATTGCTTTTTTAAAGCCTTCTGTTGCAGCATTTAAAGATGGATGCTCAACAATTTGAGAAATTCCAATTTTATATGTTTTTTGATCTACACTACCGCTCTCACTTGCATTATTCTTTTCGTCGCCCTTTGAGTCCGATGAACTAGAACCACCGCTACCACAAGCAGCAAGCAATAATAATAACCCAAATAATAGGAACGAAAGCTTTTTCATATTGCGCTTCACAAATAATCCCCCCGACTATCACTCTATTATCTATCACACTTCACTCAAGCAAAGTGTGAATGTATCGCTATATTATCGTTATTATTGATATTCGTCAACAACATTATGAATGTTCTGACTTTTGTATTTGACAAAATATTTTACTTTTTCGTACAATTTGTCGCTTTAAACCGCTAAACTACTGCGTTTCTGATGTTATAATTCTTTTGTAATATAATAAAAAATTGTATGGCAATTTTTCGAAATTTACAGGTTACTTCCCTAATCCAAAAGTCTATAAGGACATAATAAAATTTAGGACAAAAGAGAAAAAGCGTTAAATTGACTGCAGTCAATCTAACGCTTTTTTACTATATCGTTGATGTCCACTTCGGCTGGTGCTTTCCGCGGGCACACCGTAAGCCATCAGGAGTCACCGTCTTCGCTACCATCAACTCAGTGGTCACTTCTATATTTTAACTTTTGCAAAAGAGTGCAATAGCTAAAGCTTTATTCATTTGGCTAAGCGGAAAGATACCATTAATCAAAATCCTTTTACTATATCGTTGATGTCCGCTACGGCTGGTGCTTTCCGCGGGCACACCGTAGGAGTCACCACCTCCGCTACCATCAACCTAACACTTTTTTTCTGCGTCGTTGATGTCCACTTCGGCTGGTGCTTTCCGCATCTTGCATTAAGTGCAGGAGTTTTGCCTTCACTGCGCCATTTGAATTAATTTTTTACAGATTCAATAGTAGCAAAAATTCGCGAGTAAACATCTTGACTATTCTGTTTCTTTTCCAGCTTATATCTCCAAGTATGTTCTTTAATTTTCTCATCTGTTCCTAAATCGAGAAATCCTGTTGCGAAATTAGCAAGATCAACTTCGATAATATCATCATACTGAACACCTTCATTGACAAATGGCACATGGACTTTAATCGATTGCATAAAAAATGTAGGGATTTTTAACGACCTATAAGCAGCTACGTATTGGTCATCATCTGCTTCATGTAAAAATTCTTTCATAATCATAATGGCATCTACTTCGTTAGTAACGATTATCGGTATTATGTTGTAAATCCTCCAAAGTAATTTTTTCAAATGTTATATTTTCTTCTCTAACTTCAGGAATTGCGCCGATTACGGCAATCTTTAAATCTCTGCCTTTATAAATGTTCATATCGTTATTACTACAACCAACTAAGAGAATCCATACTGCAATGAAAAGAAGGGATATTTTCCTCACTATTACACCTCCAGCAAGTTGATGATACGTTATCTGAAATAATTGTGAGAGCTACTCCATATTAAGCTTATCGAATCCATTACCGACATTTTTTCTGTCGGTACACCCGTACTTTATATAACCTAAATAAAGTTGCAATACTACGAAAATTCAGGCTACACATATTTTACGCATAGCTATTTACAAACCCTCATGAATACTGCTATGATTGCATTTGCTTTACGTGGTTCGTAACCATCCCACGAAAAAAAACTAAGGAGAAATGAATATGAAAGTAAAGTTTTTAGCAGCAAGTGGTATTATTGCCGCGCTCTACATCGCTGTTACAATGCTCATCACACCGTTCGGCTTTACGGAAGTGCAGTTCCGCGTTTCGGAAATGTTAAACCATTTAGTCGCTTTTAACCCCCGCTTTGCTGTCGGGATTATTATTGGCGTATTTATCGCCAATCTCAATTCACCACTCGGTCCTTACGATTTAGTTTTCGGTGTGGGACAGACGATGATTACACTCGGCCTATTAATTCTCATTTGCAAATTTGTGAAAAATATTTGGGCACGTTTAATCATTAACACATTTTTATTTACATTCACGATGTTTATCATTGCTTTCGAATTGAACTTAGCACTTGAGTTGCCATTCTTCTGGACATGGCTAACATGCGCAGCAGGTGAGTTTGTTGTCATGGCAGTAGGTGCGCCAATTATGAATATGCTGAATAAACGATTAGATTTTAAAAACATGATGTAATAGACGAGTCTTTTTAGATTCGTCTTTTTTTATATTAATTTTTCTTTTCCTTGACACTATTCTGAAAATAATTTAAAATTTTACATTAATAAATGTGTAGAAGAAGAATAGTAGCAAGCCATTGTACTTTAAGAGAGCTGATGGATGGTGCAAATCAGTAGTACGCACTTGTGAATGGACTTCGGAGCAGCCTTACAAAATAAGGTCGGACTCACTCCCCGTTATAGGAGTTTGAGCGCGCAATTTTGCGAATAAAGGTGGCACCACGGTTACTCGTCCTTTTGATAAAGGGATTGAAGTGGCTTTTTTTTATGGAAAATGAGAATAGAGGAGTCGAGAGAAGATGAGTACAACAGTCGAGCAAAAAGGATACTTCGGTGAATTTGGAGGTAGCTTCGTTCCCGAAGAGCTGCAAAATGTCTTAACCATTTTAGATGAGAATTTCCAAAAATATAAAGACGATGAAGATTTTAAAAATGAACTAGATTATTATTTCCGTGAATATGTCGGTCGTCAATCACCGCTCTATTTTGCTGAAAACTTAACGAAGCAATTAGGTGGGGCAAAAATTTATTTAAAGCGTGAGGATCTTAATCATACCGGTTCACATAAAATCAATAATGTATTAGGTCAAATATTACTTGCCAAACGCATGGGTGCCAATCGTGTTATTGCTGAAACAGGCGCAGGTCAACACGGTGTTGCGACAGCAACTGCTTGCGCGATGTTTGGCATGGATTGCACAATCTATATGGGACTTGAAGATACAAAGCGCCAAGCTTTAAATGTTTTCCGCATGGAGTTACTTGGTGCGAAAGTGGTTGCGGTCGATAAAGGGCAAGGTCGTTTAAAGGATGCCGTAGATGAAGCATTCGCTGATTTAGTAGAAAACTATGAAACGACTTTCTATTTATTAGGCTCTGCTGTGGGACCACACCCATTCCCTTCCATGGTAAAGCATTTTCAATCGGTTATTAGCCGTGAAAGCCGTGCACAAATTCTAGAAAAAGAAGGGAAACTCCCAACTGCTGTGCTTGCTTGTGTCGGCGGTGGTAGTAATGCAATCGGGGCCTTTGCCGAGTATATCGCTGACGAGGGAGTTCGTTTAATCGGTATTGAACCAGATCAAGCGGCAACATTAAACGAAGGTACGCCAGGTGAATTACACGGCTTCAAATGCTTACTATTACAAGATGCACAAGGTAATCCCTTACCAACATATTCTATCGCTGCTGGGCTTGACTATCCTGGCGCTGGTCCTGAACATAGTTATTTAAAAACTATTGGTCGCGCTGAATATGTAACAGTTTCCAATGAAGAAGTACTCGAAGCATTCCAAGTACTTTCAAAGGTGGAAGGCATTATTCCAGCACTTGAGAGCTCACATGCTGTTGCCCAAGCATTAAAATTAGCGCCCACACTATCGCCTGATGAAAGCATTATTATTAATATTTCTGGTCGTGGCGATAAAGACGTGGAACAAGTCTTTCATATGTTGAATAAATAAATCTCAAAAGCTACGCCTGCGAAACATAGCACCTAACACAGAAATCAATGGTTGCATACTAAAGGCATCGAGAAAATCAATTCTCGATGCCTTTTATCACATCACACAAGCGTCTTTAATTTCGGGTAAATTTCCGCCACATTATCGCGTAGTTTAGCTTTTAAAAACTTACCGACAGACGTTTTTGGAATTTCATCTAAAAAGACTATATCGTCCGGCACCCACCATTTGGCAAATTGACTTTCTAAAAATGCTAGTAATTCCTCAGCAGTTGCAGACTTTCCTTCCTTTAATACAACACAAGCTAGCGGGCGCTCCTGCCATTTGGCATGTGGTATTGCGATGACTGCCGCTTCAAAAATAGCATCATGTGTCATTAATGCATTTTCTAAATCAACAGAAGAAATCCACTCCCCACCAGATTTAATTAAATCTTTTGTACGATCGGTAATTTTAATAAAACCATCTGCTGTCCGCACTGCAATATCTCCGGTAAATAGCCAACCATCTCGATAAGCATCTTTCGTTCGCTCATCACGATAATATTCATGTGAAATCCATGGACCGCGCAGACGCAATTCCCCCATCGTCTCACCGTCCCACGGTACTTCGCCATTATCATTAATAATACTAGACTCTATGCCAGCCATCGTCATACCTTGCATCGCACGCGCTTCAATTCGTTTGTCAATCGGCCATTCATCCATCCACGACATATAATTCGATAAGGCAACGATTGGAGTCGTCTCCGTCATCCCATAAACAACAATATAAGGAATACCGTATTTTTCTTCAAAAGTACGAATTAAGCTTGTCGGTGAAGCTGAACCACCACAACAAATTGCACGTAGCGAACTTATATCTCGCTCACGTTTCTCCTGTTCCTGTAATGCCCCAAGCCAAATTGTTGGTACTCCCGCTGTCAACGTCACTTTTTCTTGCTCGACTAAATCTAAAATTAAATCAGAAGTAAATTGAGGCCCTGGCAGTACTTGCGTTGCACCGACATTGACACTGGCAAATGGTAAACCCCAAGCATTTGCATGAAACATCGGCACAATGGGCATGACAACATCGCGCTCCGCAATACCCATGGAATCCGACATGCTCAGCATCATACTGTGTAACACTAAGCCACGATGTGAATAAACAACCCCTTTTGGATTGCCTGTCGTAGCACTTGTATAACACATACCTGCAGGCGCTTCCTCTGCCAAATCATCTGGAAATTCAAAGTTTTCGTCTGCGGCAGCTAATAATTCTTCATAGGATAAGGCATTTGGTAATGTCGTCTCCGGCAATGTCTCTTCATCTGTCATAATAATATAATGTTTCACTGTCTTTAACTCGGAAGCAATATTTTCAATAATAGGGACAAGATCTACATCGATTATTAACATCTCGTCTTCAGCGTGATTAATAATATAAATTAAATGTTCTTCTGATAAGCGAATATTGACCATATGCAATACAGCACCAGCGCATGGTACTGCAAAATACGCCTCTAAGTGGCGATGCTGATTCCAAGCGAAAGAACCAATCTTTTTGCCTTTTTCCATCCCCAGCTTTGTAAGCGCATCTGCTAAACGACGCGTTCTCTTCGCCCATTCCCCATACGTTAAACGGTGAATTTTATGTGGGCTTGTACGCGACACAATGGTCTTTCTTGCAAAATAGCTTTCTGCTCGCTTAAAAAAGTTTGTTAAAACTAACGGTGCTTGCATCATACAATATCCATCCCCTTTTTCTAGTGATTTCCCCCAAACAGTTGTAGAATATTAATTTTCACTTTTAACAGAATACTATTAATATTCTGAATATGATTATATTAAAAAATTAATCACTTCGCTATATATTCCAAAAATTTTCTTTTTCATACTCTTATTTTCTATGCTTTAACCATTGCACTTCATAAAAAAAAGGTGTTAGATTGACTGCAATCAATCTAACACCTTTATCCTTATGCTGTTGCTGTTCGTCGCGCGGAGTACTCGCTTTCACTACATCGCTTTTTCATTTCTTTATTGCACAACAGCTAATCTGTCCTTCTTTTTGTACCTTATTAAGAAATTGCCTTTGTTTGCAATTTAATTTTTAATTTTTCTAACATATCAATGGTCATTTTCGCTAAATCATATTCAGCTTTAAAGCCCCACTCATTTTTAGCTGCATCGACATTAATAGAATTTGGCCAACTATCCGCAATTGCCTGACGTACAGGATCTACTTTATAATCCATACGGAAATGCGGCAAATGCTTTGTAATTTCAGCGGCTATTTGAGATGGCTCAAAGCTCATCGCTGTAATATTAAATGCATTGCGATGAATTAACTTGCTACTATCTGCTTCCATTAAATCTACAATAGCTTGTAATGCATCTGGCATATACATCATATCCATGTACGTTCCTTCTTGAATATAGGATATATACTTCCCTTGTTGAATCGCTTCATAAAAGATTTCAACCGCATAGTCTGTTGTACCACCACCTGGAGGCGTTACATAAGAAATTAAGCCAGGAAAGCGAACACCACGTGTATCGACACCAAAACGATCAAAATAATAGTCACATAATAATTCACCCGCTACTTTGTTCACCCCGTACATCGTTGTTGGGCGCTGTAATGTATCTTGTGGTGTATTATCTTTAGGTGTTGAAGGACCGAAAGCACCGATTGAACTTGGCGTAAAGAACTGTAACTTTAGCTCACGAGATACTTCTAACGCATTCATAAGGCCGCCCATATTTAAATTCCAAGCAAGTAATGGGTTTCTTTCTGCTGTTGCAGATAATAATGCCGCTAAATGCATCATTGTATCCGCACCAAAATCTTTCGCTAAATCATGCATTCTTTGTCCATCCGTCACGTCCAGTACTTCGAATGGCCCCTTTGTATGTTCAAGCTTTCGTATATCCGTAGCTAAGACATTGTCCTCTCCATAAATACTACGAAGTTTTTCTACTAGCTCAGAGCCGATTTGACCAAGAGCACCTGTAACCATAATCTTTTCCATTTCCCCAAACCTCCACATATGAACAATTGTACTCCTGAAAAGCACAATATTTTATACTAAAACACTGATTTAATAACATTTCCGATGCATTTCATTATAAAGTGTTCATATTAAAAATACAACAACAATATGTGTAACTTCCGAAAAAAGAACGCACAATCCCTTGTAATATGTATATGTTTTGCTGCATTAATGTTCTGTGACAAAAACAAAAAAATACATTTGTATTTTCCAAAAACACAAATATCTATTTTTTTACAAATAAAAGAGCCTCTTCACTTATACGGTAAAGAGACTCTTTCCATCAAATCGAAAACCGTTTGACTGCAATTTGTAATACTTTTGAAACTTTTCGCAAATCTTTAATGTAATTATGAAATTGTTGCTGTGCACTTAGTTGATCTGTTGTTAACTTTTCTACATGCTTCGTTGAGGCTGCATTTGAATCAGACAGTGATGTTAACATCATGGCATCTTCGTTTACTTTCTTCGTATGCTCAGCAATTTCTTGCACCGTCGTCGAAACCTCCACAATATAAGGTTGCATAGTTGATACTTTTTCTACTATTCGATTGAAACTTGTTGCTGTCTCTGTTGTTACATTCAGACCTTTTTGTGTCGCACTTAAAACGCCTTCCATCATCTGTACGGCAAAGTGCGAATCGGTATGGATATTTTGCACAATGGACGTAATTGTTTGTGTGGAATGCACTGTTTGCTCAGCTAGCTTACGTACCTCATTAGCAACGACTGCAAATCCTTGCCCATGCACACCTGCTCTAGCCGCTTCAATGGAAGCATTTAACGCAAGTAAATTGGTTTGGGCCGTTATTTTTTCGATGACTTCAACCATCTGGTCAATCGTTGCAGCACGCTCAACTAAATTAGCGATCGCCGTATGCGATTTTTCAACTGCTCGCTTGATGGCTTGCATTTGCATTAAATTCGCTTGCACAATGTCCGTACCACTTTCTGCCTCACTCGCTGTGTCATGCGCAAAGCTCTCTACAAGCTGTACCTTTTCTAAAATAATTTGTACACCATTGAGCACTTCTTCTAACGAAGCTGAGTTAGATGCTAATTTTGTAGAAGAGGTGACAGTCAACTCCGCAATATTTTTTACGTCCTTGGCAATTTTAACAGTCATTGTCGACGTTTGCTCCGACGTTTGTTGTAACTTTTCTGTCATGCCTTCTACCTCTTGTGCACTATTTGTTACCGTATGTAGTAATTGCTTCACTTCTGTTGCCATTTGATTATATGACAGCACAACTTCTCCGAGCTCATCATGCGCCACATAGCTTGCGTTTGCTGTAAAATCTCCTTGCTCCGCTCGTTTTAATAATGATTTTAGTTGACGAGTTGGGACATTGACAGCCTTCGTTGCTATAAAACCGATGAAAATAATTAATAACACAACGAATGTACTCACACTTCCTAATAACCAATAGCCGAATTGCACATCTTTTTGGTAAGCTTGCTGCTGTTCTTCAGCTCTTTGAACTAAGTAACTCTGTGTCTCTTCTAATATGGCATGACTTTGTTGGCTTACAGGCAAATAGGACTGCTCATAAAAACGCTGACGATTTTGCGTATTTAACTGCCGATAAGTTTCTACTAAATCTTTATGCTGTGCCAATAACGCATTATATTTCTTTACCTGATGATTCATCTTTTTATCGATTGCTAATTTTTCTAATTGACCTAAAGGTTGTGCAATATTTTTTAGAATAGCTGTCATCTCTTGATCATCGCCGTTAGAATCAACTAATAAATCCAACTGTCGTTGCCCTTCTTCTATCTGATTTAGCCAACCAATGGGCACAAGCCCCTCGGCATAACTCTCACTAGCATGCCACGACATTTTGCGTAAATAATCCACACTAAATAGTCCTATCAAAACATTTGATAGTACACAGACAATCATCAGTACAAGCAGCTTATCTTTTACCTTAATATAACGAAAAAAATGCATCATCTTCGGCTCCTTCTCCAACTCTTCCCATTAATCATAGTATGGAGATATAAAGCTAGTGTTATATTTTTGTAAAATTTGCTAAAATCGAGCAAAATTCAATGCAACTTTCTAGGAACCTCCCTCTTTTCCCATCGTCCCCTATTAATAGTTAGTTTTACCAAATAGTAAAAAGGGAGGTGTAACTAGTGCTATTAAAAAAAGTCGATAACAGTTTAGCGACTAGCTTATTGCTGCTAGGCATTATTAGCTGCCTTTTCGTACATTCTAGCAGTGTAGCGTTTGCACAGTATTCTAGCTTGTTTATCGTCAAGCAATTGATCTATTACAGTCTTGGCTTTATGATCATGTACGGCGTAGCTACGCTTGATATTGAACAGCTAAAAAACATTGGCTGGCCATTTTATTGGTTCATGGTAGCTCTCACATTTGGCTTATTTATTGCTCCAGAAAGCATTGCGCGCACAATTAATGAAGCAAAATCATGGTATCAAGTGCCCCTTTTAGGATCATTTCAGCCTTCAGAGTTTTTGAAATTTGCCTTTTTAATTGTTGTGAGTAAAGTAATTGTTGCCCACCAAGCCAAATATGAGCGTCCATCCTTTTTGTCAGATATGCGACTGCTATTGACGATTGCGCTCATCACAATCCCACCAACACTCGCTGTTTATAAGCAACCCGATACCGGTATGGTTATGCTCTATATGGCGATGATTTTGCCGATGATTTTCTTTTCAGGCATTCAAACAAAATTGCTCGTCATCTTTACAGCCATTCCTGCTTCCATTGTCAGTGTAGTGGTGATTCTTTATGTAAAATTCAATGATTTTTTTACTGAAAAGCTATTAAGTAGACTGTCAGGGCATCAAGTTTCTCGTATTTACGGATGGTTACAACCTTATGAATATACGGATTCTTCCTTTCAAACGAGACAAGGCTTTATGGCCATTGGTAGCGGGGAATTCTTCGGCAAAGGCTATCTACAAAATAATGTGTATGTCCCAGAAAAGCATACCGATTTTATTTTTTCTGCCATTGCGGAAGAAGTTGGTTTCATTGGAGGAGCTTTTGTCATTTCACTATTATTTTTTGTTATTTACCGTATAGTGCTCATTACAGTAGAAGCAAAGGATCCATTTATGACCCTGATGGGGGCAGGTATCTCCAGCTTATTAGCCTTCCAAATTACACAAAATATTGGTATGACACTTGGACTTTTACCAGTAACAGGTGTCACGTTACCATTTTTAAGCTATGGCGGAAGTTCACTGCTATCCAATTTTATGTTAATGGGAATTGTCATGATTATTCATCAATCCTATAAGGGCTATATGTTTAAAGTAGGAGACTAATAAAATGCAAGTAGAGATTCGTACAGGTCATTCTCTACTTGCTAGGATAAAGGGGAATTATTTCGTTAAAAATGTCTTTATACTGGCATTATATTGATCGATAAATAGCTTTGCTTCAGCTGGAGGTAATTTTAATGCAGCTAAAGCAGCTCCACCCACTGGTAAACTATATGCAGCCATAAAGTCATAGTGATTGCGATGGTTTTGATCAATAGCGGCTAGTTTTTCAATAAATAGTTCTAACTCCGTAAAAACGCCTCCAGCTAGCACGACGTTGACTCGCTTATCTGCAAATGGATTTTTTGTATAGCAAGCGTCGATACTTTGATAAAAAACATGGCAAACTTGCTCAATAATTTTATTAGCTTGTTCATCACCACGTTTAGCACATGCGATAGCCACCTTACTTAGAGGCGCTATTGTATCACGCGGATGTCCTTCACCATATACCACTTCAATGATTTGCGGTACAGCTTGTAATTGAAAATAGTCTAATACGGCTGCCGTTAGATGTGTTTGGGGACCTCTTTTATCAAAAGCTTTAAATACTGCTTTTAATGTACGAATGCCAATATCATAGCCACTGCCCTCATCATCAAAAATATAACCCCATCCTGCTGTACGCTCCATTCTTCCAGATGAATCGATACTAAGTGTAATCGCACCTGTTCCTGCAATCTGTACAATGCCAGGCTGACCGAATGTTCCAGCATATAGCGCGTTCAATCCATCATTCGAAAGTGAAAGTTGACAGTCTTTCGGTAAAAGTGAGGTTAATAATGCATGCGTAATGTTCTCATTATTGTTTTCTGTTACACCCGAAAGTCCCGCATGGCACTTTGTAATAGATTGAAATTCGTGAGGTCGTTGTCTTTTCAAGTCATTGATAAGCGCTGTGATAGTCTCAGTAAATTGCGTTAAGCTCATGGATGTCGGGTTACTTTTCCCTGTTTCAGCTAGCGCAATAATGTCGCCACGCGCTGTTGAGATTGTTGCAATTGTTTTTGTTCCACCACCATCTATCGCTAAAACATACAAGTGCCTTCACCTCTATACAATTTTAATGGTCGAAACAATTTCTCCTACTTCCACCCCTGCATCATTACGCACTACTGCAGGAGACAATGCTTTAATACGTTCAATTGTTTCTTGATTTGTATATTGAATTTGTTCCAATATAGATGCAATGACATTCGGCCACGGACTTTCTGAGCCATTCATAATTTTCAAGGCAAAACTTTGCCCTTCTTCCCTTAAAGCAAAACAGTATACGCCTTGGGCCCCACCTTTAGCCACAATATTAGGGTCCTTTAATAATGCCGTACAAATAAAGTTTTCAGATGCAATGATACGATTTTCTTGATTCATTACACTAGTAAGCTTGATGACTGCCTGACGAATCAGTTGATCTTCAATTAATTCCGGTCGCGCTAGCTTTAAATAGGCGATGGCCATATTTTTTAGCGGAATGGCAAAGACCGGCGCACCACAGCCATCCATTCCTGTACGAATTTTATCCACATCATATTCACTTAAATAAGCAATGTATTTTTTAATCATCTGCTGCAATGGATGATCCGGCTGGCAATAGTGCTCGACATCATAGCCATTCGCTAGGCAGGCAGCTAATAACCCTAAATGCTTACCCGCACAATTATGAAATAGTTTCCTCTTTTCAAAGCCCTGTTGAATATACTGTGTTTTAGGTTCCTCATTTAACGGATAGGACGCTGCACAAATTAAGTCAGTTTCATTTACAGGTAGTTTTCCTATTAACGACAGTAATGCTTCTTGATGATACGTTTCGCCTCTTTGAGAAGCTAGAAATAATGCACTTTCATTTGCAGTAATCCCGTACTTTTCGATAAAATCGGTCATAAAAATGGGAATGGCTTGAAATGGTTTTGCTGCAGAACGAAAATAAACTGGTTCATAATCTTGACCGACAGAGACGAATTCTTCTTTCGATAAATTGACAGCACTTATTTGTCCATAATGCACATTTTCCATTATTCCTGAACGATATTCCTTTAAAAATTGTGCGTAAGCCATAAAGCAACCAACCTTTCTTTAAACAGATAGCAACTGCTTTTGCGCCTGTAATGCCGCCCCTTTCACAACGCCTTCTTTTAATTGATTTGAAAATTGCAAATCGAATGGTTGTAATTCTTTCCATATATACTGTTTACACTTTTCACGCAGTAGTTGTTGAAATGTTCTATTGTGCTCAATCATTTCTCCACTCACAATGACGGCTTCCGGTTCATATAAACAAACTAAATTATTGATAGCGATCGCTAGAAAAGTAGCGACATCTTGTTGAATATCGATGGCCCATTGCTCGCCTTGATTTACACAATGCAAAAGCTCTTCTATTGATTGAATAGTAAGATTTTTAGGTGTCCGTTTTAACAATGACACTTCAGAAACATACATGGATAAGCATCCTCTTTTACCACAGTGACACATGGCTCCAAAGGGATTAATCGTAATATGACTTATTTCGCCCGCTTTATTTTCAATACCGCGATAGACTTCTCCATTTAATAAAATAGATGCTCCTATGCCAGTTCCAATACCGACTAAAATACAATTTGAATACTGTGGCGTATAAATATCACCAATTTCCGCATAGATTTGCATTTTCAATTCATTATCTACGATGACTTCACAGTCAAAAACACCATTTAAATCTTCTCTTATGTGGCAGTTTTCCCACTTTAATTGCTCTGAGGAAACGATTATACCTTCTTCGTTATTGATGACACCTGGAATGCCTATCCCAATGCCTAATAATTTTTCCTGCGCAATGTGATATTCTGTCATTATATTATCGATAGACTGTTTCAATAGATGTAGCGCTTCTTCATATCGATGCCTGATGCTACATTTGATTTCCTGAAAGGCAATCAGTTTTCCTAAAAAATCTAATATACCTATCCGGATAGCAAAACAATCTAGTTCTATGCCAATCGTATATAAAGCATCTTCGCGCATATGAATCAATGTAGGGCGTCTACCAATGGCTGTTTCTTCCGCTACCCCTTCCAGAACAAAGCCTTCCGCTTCTAGTTCCTGCACGATACGGGTAATCGTCGTAGGGCTCATTTTTGTATATTTCGATAATTGAATTCTTGAAATAGGCGCCATCTGTCTTATGGCGTCAAGCACAATATATTTATTCTGCTTTCGCATCTGTACTTGATCTTGCTTTTTCAAAGTTGAATCAACCCCTATTTAAACTTTTCTATGAATTGTACAGCTTCTTCGATGTCTTTTTCGGGATTTGATCTCACTTCACGTTCAATAGTTAAATAGCCATTGTATCCGATTTCATGTAAAGCTGAAAAATAAAGCTCGAAATTGACATCTCCTTGCCCTAATGGAAGTTCTCTGAAAAACTCTCCATTTTCCACCATTTCTCCTATCTTATCATGAGATGTGCCAGAATCGTAACCTAAGTACCCATACACATCTTTTGGGTTCGTAGGCTGCAGTTGAATACCATCCTTCACATGTGTATGTACGATATAATTCTTTAAAAGCTGAACGCCAGCTACAGGGTCATCCTGCGTTACCATCACCATATTGGCCGGATCAAAATTAACCGATACACCATTTGTTGATAGTTTATCTAAAAATCCTTTTAACGTGCTACTCGTTTCTGGCCCTGTTTCAATCGCAAAATAAGCGTCTAATGATGTAGCAAATTGACCTAATTCTTCACAGGCTTCCAACATCGTTTGATAGATTGGATCATTTTCATCTTCCGGAATAATACCAATATGGGTTGTCACGATGGATGTTCCGAGGTCTTTCGCTAATTGCATAATAGCTTTTGATTTTGTTATTTTCCAAGCATTTTCTGCTTTATCTTGAAAGCCATGCCCACCTAAATCTCCACATAATGCAGAGATTTCTAAACCTAAATCTGAAATGTACTGCTTCAATTCTGCTCTTTGTGCAGCATTTAAATTATCTGGGTCCAACTCACCGGAAACTGCATACATTTGTACACCTTGAGCCCCGACTTGTTTCGCCTTTACTAACCCTTCACGAATAGGCAATCGGAAGCTGTCTACAATGACACCAATTTTATTGTTCAATTTCACCATCTTAATAAACCACTTCCTTTCCTTCCGTTGCAGAAATATAAATACCTTCTAAGATTTTCATAATTTCTACCCCATCCTCTACCGGTGCAACGGAATCATATTGATGAAGACAACAATCAACAAACGCATTGATCTCATTTTGAAAGGCATTTGCAAAATCAAAAGTTAAATCGTTAATTTGAGGATGAATATTTAAAATCGTATTATGTTCTTCACTAACAATTTTTAATTCCGGCTCTAGCTCTGCTCCACCGTTCGTGCCATATAGTTTAATACTGATTTCATCTTTCATGGCATGTAGTGTATAAGAAACGTCCACCATTAGCGACGCCCCATTGTCAAATGTAATAAGGGCATTTGCTAAGTCTTCTACTGTATTTTTAGTGGCATCATAGTCTGCCGCCTTATAAAAAGATAAATTTTCAACATGATTTCTATTTCCTAATTGATTGTAAGTATGACCTGTTATCCGTTTTACTTTTGGTTTCCCCATCAAATACCAGCAGATATCAATGACATGTACACCTAGATCAATTAAAGGCCCACCACCAGACTTATCGATTTCTGCAAACCAGCCTCCCGGATTTCCTAATCTTCTTAGACAGGACGCTTTTGCATAATAAATATCGCCTAGTTTGTTATCGTCGATGAAGCTTTTCAGAACTTTCGTATTGGTTGCAAAGCGTCTTACATAGCCCACTTGAAATACTTTCTGATGCTTTTCGGCAACCTTTTGAATATTTAAAGCTTCCGCATACGTCATCGATAAAGGCTTTTCAATCAGCACATGTAAGTCATTTTCCAATGCAAGAATGGCCAATTCGGCATGTGTATTATTCCATGTACAAATACTGACAGCATCTATATGTTTGTCTGCAAATAACTCTTCTTTTGAAGAAAAAACATGTGTTGCGCCAAATTGAGCTGCCTTTGCTTTACCACGTTCAATGGAGGCATCATATACGCCATATAATTCGACCGCTGGATTTTTCATATAGGAACCTAAATGGTAATCAGAAATAGACCCTGTACCGATTACACAAACTTTTAATTTATTCATGTGCTTTCCCCCTTTAGAGCTTGCATTCGTCCCATAAACGACGTACATTATCCATCCCTATTTTTGAACCAACTTGACAATCTTCCATACCTTCAAACTCCACCACAATATAACCATCGTAGCCACTGCCTTTTACGAGCTTAATAATTTCTCGAATATTCAGATCACCATGCCCGACAATCGCCCCTCTGATGTAATTGTTATGCACTGTACGGAACCATTCGCCATCACCTGGATTTTCATAATAAGGACGAATGTAAAAATCTTTAAAATGCACAGTAGCGGCATAAGGAAGGTTTTTCATCACACCAATTAAAGGTTGTTCATCAATGCATAAAAAATTTCCGATATCTAAAGTTGTTTTAAAGTTCTCTCTGTTTACCGCATGAATTAATTGTTGGACACGATCACTCGTTTGCACATTAAAGCCATGATTTTCAATAGTTGTCGTCATATTAAATTGTTTGGCGTAATCAGCAATCAACTGACAACCTCTAACCATTGCTTCAAAGTGTTCATTGTAATAATGAATGGTTGTCTGCTCCTTCGGTAACGTAAAGAGCGTAACGTCATGACGCATAATGTTAATGCCCATATGATGCACGACATCAACATGCTTTTTTAAACGTTCCACTTCTTCTAAAAAAGCTTCTTCTGTATCGTGAATAAAGTTCGCTGGTAATGAATAGCCCGATAGCTCTAATCCTAGCGCTGCTGCTTTTTCTTTAATTTGAGTAGCAAGTTCATAGTTATCTACAACCGTAAATTCATAGGGTACTAATTCAACATGCTGTCCTCCGTTGTCTGCTACCCATTGCAAAACATCCAGAACATCCATTTCTCCCTGTCTCATTTTTTTGACCATACTGTATGTGCTTAATCCGACTTTCATTTTTGAACACCCTCTCTATTAGTTGACAAAGTGACATGCAACACTTTGCTCTTCGTTAATTTTTTTCATCTCCGGAATAGCTTGCTTACATATATCTGATGCCAATGGACACCTTGTGTGGAAGGTACAACCACTCGGCGGGTTTTTAGGATTCGGAATATCACCAGTTAAAACCATTTTCTTTTTTCGTAATGTAGGGTCTGCTATCGGTACGGAAGCAATGAGCGCTTGCGTATAAGGATGCTTCGGGTTATTAAATATCGTTTCTTTACGTCCGATTTCTACAATGGACCCTAAATACATAACACCTATAGTATGGCTAATATGTTCGACAACACTTAAATCGTGAGAGATAAAAAGATAAGATATTTTATAATCTTGCTGCAATTGCTTTAATAGATTTAAAATTTGCGATTGAATCGATACGTCCAACGCAGACACAGGCTCATCGGCAATAATTAATTTCGGTTTTGTAATTAATGCGCGTGCAATACCTAAACGTTGTCTTTGTCCACCACTGAACTCATGGGCATAGCGATCGGCATGTTCGGCATTTAATCCAACGACTTCTAGCATTTCAAGAACGAGTTTTTCACGCTCGGCTTTTGACAGTTTTGTATGAATTTCTAAAGGCTCCCCAACAAGCTCCTTTACTTTCATTCTTGGATTCAAAGAAGCATAGGGATCTTGAAAAATCATTTGAACATTTTGCCTTAAGTGTTTTAATTCGGATGACTTTGCACTAGCTACCTCTTGTCCATCCACCACAATACTGCCATTTGTCGGCGCTATTAATCGCGTGATTAATCTACCTGTCGTAGATTTTCCACAGCCACTTTCACCAACTAAACTAAACGTCGTACCTTCTTCTATTTCAAAGGAAACATCTATGACTGCATTTACATATTGCTTTTGTTGAAATAACCCACCTGCTATTTGAAAGCTTTTCTTTAAATTCTCCACTTTTAAAATACTGTTAGGCATTTACTTTCACATCCTTTGTCGCATATAGCCAGCAGCTACATTGCCGTGTAGTCGAAATGTTCACCGTCGGCGGACTCTCCTCATGGCATACAGACATCGCTTGATGACATCGTGGAGCAAATTTACAACCATTTGGCATATTTTGCGGTGAGGGTACTTGCCCATTGATTGAATCTAGTATTTCTTTGTGCTCACCAATTTTCGGTACAGATGCAATTAAACCTTGTGTATAAGGGTGCTTCGGGCTAGCAAATAATTCAAAGACATCCGCTTCCTCTACAACTTGCCCAGCATACATGACAACTACCCGATCGCACATTTCAGCAACAACACCTAAATCATGTGTAATTAATAAAATAGCTGTGTCATTTTCTTCTTTTAGCTTTTTCATTAATTCTAAAATTTGCGCTTGTATTGTGACATCAAGTGCAGTCGTTGGTTCGTCGGCAATCAGTAAATTAGGATGGCAGGCCATCGCCATAGCAATCATCACTCGCTGGCGCATTCCTCCTGATAGTTGATGGGGATATTCATAAATGATTTCCTCGGCTCTACCGATACCTACATTTTTTAACATTTGGATAGCATGATGTCTGCTTTCATTCTTCGGTAGCTTCAAATGCATCTCAATGGCTTCCATTAACTGCTTGCCAATCTTTAAGACTGGATTTAATGAAGTCATCGGCTCTTGGAATATCATCGCCATTTGCTTACCACGAATCTTCCGAATAGCCGATTCAGACATTTTCGTCAAATCTTCCCCATTAAAATGGATAGAGCCATTGACGATTTTGCCTGTCGTACCATGGAATAATTGCATAATGGATAACGATGTTAAGCTTTTCCCACTACCCGATTCTCCTACTAAACCTAAGATTTCTCCTTTACGGATGGCAAAATTGACACCCCTTAAAATCTTGATTTCCTTTTTATCTCGCGTAAAGGACGTTTCTAAGTCAGTTACTCGCAATACATGTTCTGACATAGGCATTCTCCTTAATTATTTTTTATTTTTGGATCTAATACATCTCGTAATCCATCACCGATTAAGTTAAATGCTAGTACGGTTAAAAATATCGCTATGCCCGGCATGATGACTACGTGCGAAGATGTTCCTAAATAATCACGCCCGCTACTTAGCATGACTCCCCATTCAGGCATTTCAGGGCTGGCACCTAAGCCTAAAAAACTTAAACCAGAAGCTGCTAAAATGGCTGTGCCGATACGCATTGTGACGAAAATAATTAGTTCACTCATCGTTTCGGGGAAAATATGTTTCCACAGCACTCTAACATGCGAAGCCCCCATGGATTGTGCCGCCTCTACGTAGACATTCTCTTTTGCATTCAATGTTGCGCCTCTTACTAAACGGGCAAAAGAAGGTACACTAAAGATCATTACAGCAATAATGACATTATTAATTCCAGGCCCTAATAAGGCGACAATTGCAATAGCTAACAATAAATCAGGGAAAGAGAATAATACATCACAGCTACGCATAATGATTTTGTCAATCCACCCACCAAAATAACCGCTAATTAAACCTAAAATCGTTCCTAGTATTAAGCCTAAAAATACGGCACTAAAACTCACCAATAAAGATATTTTTGCTCCGACGATTAAACGGCTAAATATATCTCGACCATACTCGTCCGTTCCAGCCAAATGACTTGCACTTGGCCCCTCTAATAAAGCATCATAATTCGGTTCAAAAGGATCATACGGCGCGATATAAGGACCAATAAAGGCAACTACAATTAGCAATCCTACAAAGATACTTGCTATCAATGCAGCCTTTTGTTTTTTAAAAGACTTCCAAAATTCTTTTAAAGGAGAGTATTTTCTTTGTGTATGTTGCACTTGGCTATTTTGCACAGTAGTTGGTGAAGTCATTTTGTTCCCTCCTTTAAGAATCTAATTGAATTTTTGGATTTAACACTGTGTACAGCACATCGACCACTAAATTTACTAAAATAAATTCAAATGCAAATAACAGCAGTGCTGACTGAATAACGGGATAATCTCGAAAGGCGATAGAATCAATAAGAAGTCGTCCCATTCCAGGGAAACTAAACACCGTTTCCACGACTACCGATCCTCCTAATAGAAAGCCAAATTGCAGGCCTGCAACCGTTACGACAGAAATTAAGGAATTTCTTAAAGCATGTGTCACAATAACAGAGCGTTCTTTTAATCCTTTTGCTCGCCCTGTTCTGATAAAATCTGCTTGTAACGTTTCCAGCATGGAAGAGCGCGTAAATCGAGCAATCATGGACATAATGCCAGCCCCTAATGTTAAGGAAGGTAAAATATAACTCGAAAAGCCATCTAATCCACCTGTCGGTAATAGCCCTAGTTGCACTGAAAATAATTGAATTAATAATAGACCTAGCCAAAATCCTGGAATCGAAATGCCCGAAACCGCTGTTACCATACCAAAATAATCAGGCCATTTATTTTTATTGATGGCTGAAAAAACACCAATCGCTAAACCCATTAATGTAGCCCAAAACATGGACAGAAAAGTTAATTGAAGAGAAGGCATAAACCTTGTTTTAAACATATCTATGACAGGTAGTCCTGTTGTTAACGATGTGCCAAGCTCACCCGTTACGAGATTTTTCATATAATCCACGTATTGTGTAACAATTGGTTTATCTAAACCCATTTCATGTCGAACATTTTCCACATCTTCTAGCGTGGCATCCTTACCAGCTACTAGCCGTGCAGGGTCACCTGGTATGAAATGAATAAATAAGAACGTTAATATTGAAATAACAATTAAAATCGGTAGCATTTCAACAATTCTTCTCGCTATATATTTCCACATGTCGCCTTCCTCCTTTCTATTTTTTAGAAAAGGAATTGATAAGTATCAATTCCTTTTCCTGCAAATTACTCTACTTTGGCATTCTTCACATCTAGTCCACCAGTAGGGTTCACTAACACACCGCTGACATTTGAACGTACACCATATACAACTTCATCCACCCCTAAGAAAATCCAAGGCGTATCTTGATAGACGATATCTTGTAATTTTCCATATAGTTCTGCTTGGCGATCTACATCTGAAATGGAGTTCGCTTCATCCATTAATTGATCTGCCTCCGGGTTATTATAGTAAGCTGTATTGGCACCATTTGGTGGGAATGATACGCTATGGAAAAGAGGCTTTGTTGCA
This sequence comes from Lysinibacillus sp. 38-6, assembly GCF_046245175.1. Classification (GTDB taxonomy): domain Bacteria; phylum Bacillota; class Bacilli; order Bacillales_A; family Planococcaceae; genus Lysinibacillus. The sequence goes on along the minus strand of NZ_CP176417.1, from coordinate 3,801,944 downwards.
TTCGTTATATCCGAAGCATAAGCGGACCAACTTACATACCACATTTGCAATTTCGCATCATCTGGTGTTTGAGCACCATAGATTTCATCTGATAAAGTGCCTTCTTCCATTGATTTAATATCTACTTTTACACCGATTTGACCTAATTGTTGTTGAATAAACTGCATGCCTTTCATCGTATCTGAGTTTGTATTGCCCCAGATTTCAATCTCAAAGCCATCAGGATAGCCAGCTTCAGCTAATAATTCTTTTGCCTTTTTAATGTTGTGTTCGTACATTTTTTGTTGTTTATAATAAACCGTTTTAGAAGGGATAATGGAGTCTAATGGTACACCTAGTCCCGCATTGACCACTTTTAAATAAGCATCTTTGTCCACCGCATAGTTAAAGGCTTGGCGAACTTTAATATCATTTAACGGTTTTTTATAAGTATTTAATGAAACGTAATGTGCAATGGTAGAAGGAACCTTATTCACTTCTACATCTTTACTTTTAGAAAGTTCTTCAATATTTTGAGCTGGCACTGGATAAATTACTTGTGCATCACCCGCTTTTAGCATCGCCACGCGCGATCCGTTTTCTGATACTGGCTTATAGGTGATTTTAGCAACACGGTCGCCGCCATCCCAATAACCATCAAATTTTTCAATTGTTAAATGATCGCCTTGTACCCATTCAACAAATTTATAAGGCCCTGTCCCAACAGCTTTTTTAGGTATGTCTGCTAAATTTTCTTTAATCATTTTCGGACTAATCATTTTAGCTACCCCAAAGCGCGTAATCATTGGTCCGTATGGTTCTTTTAACGTCACTTTAATCTCATAGTCACCTAGAATTTCAACGTTGGTGATTAAACTAAAACCACGAGAATATAAGCGTAGGCTTTCATCATTCATGATGCGTTCAATGTTAACCTTTACAGCCTCCGCATTAAACGGTTCTCCGTCATGGAAAGTAACCCCTTGTCGTAGTTTGAATGTATAGACAAGCGCGTCTTCACTTATTGAATAATCATCTGCTAAAACTTTAATAATTTGTCCATCTGCATCAAAGCCTAACAATCCTTCTAGCATTGTCTCCTGTACAGAATTCGAATTTGTATCCCCTGTGTTATGCGGATCCATCGAAATAAAGTTTTCATTTACAGCGATAACAAGTTCATTTTTTGAACTAGCTGTGCCCGCTGTAGTAGATTTGTCCCCAGTGTTTGATGCGTTAGAATTGTCTTTTTCTGCGCACGCCGCTAAAAGCAACGTACATAGCATGACAAAAACCAATTTTTTAACATAATTCATTTCGTCTTCCCCCTTTGTAAAAATATATAAAAATATCTCTTAAACCTTAAATTAAGAAATATAATTACTAAAATACACTTATTTTCTCCACTGATGAAAATAAGTAGGCAAAAAATAAACTATATTTTCTTCATTAGACAATTCAATTCAGGAAAGTCATTGCTTCCTCAACGATCACAATTGCTTTTAAATCAGAAAGTATAGTTCAACTTACAAAGTGTATTTATTCCACCGATGAAAATAAGTGGTTAAAAAAATATTCCCTTTCAGGATACTTCGCTTTATTATCAGAAAATTAATTATTTTTTAACAACTATAAACTATGAAATATATTTTTTCCAGTATTTTTTTAATAATTTCTGAATTTTAAGACCATTATACTTACAAAGAGCCACAATAAAAGTTCTAAAAGCCTTATTGCACGGCTTTTAGAACTTTGATCAATCGTTACTTTAACCCATTAATACTATTCACCACTACGCTTAATATGCGGTCAAGATCTTCTTGCGCAATATTCAGTGGCGGTGATAACGTTAACACGTTATTATACCCAGCTACGGTAGCACCATTTTTCCCAATGATAACCCCTTGCCCTTTACATGCTGCAATGACAGCATTCACTTTTTCCACTGCTAAAGGTTCTTTTGAAACTTTATCGATAACTAATTCTATGCCAATTAATAAACCTTTTCCTCGCACATCCCCTACATTCGGATGATGCTGTAATTGTTGTTGTAATGTTTCTAATGTTGCAGCACCTATTTCCTTAGAACGATCAAATAATGCTTCTCGCTCAAGAATCTCAATATTTTTTAATGCTACTGCACATGCCACGGGTGAACCACCAAATGTATTCACATGGCGGAAATAACCATAAGCATCTGAGCCTGTAAACGCTTCATAAATTTCGCGTTTCACTGCTGTTGCAGACAGTGGTAAATAGGCACTTGTAATCCCTTTAGCCATCGTAATAATATCCGGCTTGACGCCATAATTCATAAATCCAAAAGGCTTTCCTGTTCGCCCAAACCCACAAATCACCTCATCGACAATCATTAAAGCCCCATGTTTTTTACATACTTCCTCAATACCTTTTAAATAATTCTCAGGAGGCATAATAACACCACCACCCGTAATAATAGGCTCTAAAATCATCGCTGCAATCGTATCGCTCAGTTCCCATGTCATCAATTTATCGACAGCTTTGACACTTGCTAAATCTAATGGCGCGCACGTTTCATTTTCATGTTCACGATATTGATCTGGTGGTGCGACATGAATAAAACCGGGTGATAGCGGTTCATATTTATATTTTCGCTCTGCCTGCCCTGTCGCCGCTAATGCCCCAAAGGAATTACCATGATACGCACGGTAACGAGAGACCACTTTATAGCGAGAACTTTGGCCTTTTTGCTGGTGATATTGTCGTGCTATTTTAAACGCTGTTTCATTTGCCTCCGACCCACTATTAGAGAAGAAAATAACATAGTCGCCACCGAGCATATCATTAATTTTTTCTGCTAATTCAACAGCAGGTAAATGTCCTTGTGATAAAGGTGCATAAGCATTTTTCATCATTTGTTCATGCGCAACATCGGCTAATTCCTTGCGCCCGTAGCCGACGTTTACACACCATAAGCCAGCCATGGCATCTATATATTCATTCCCATCTGTATCAACGATTTTTGCACCTTCGGATTTTTCTACTACATATGTTGCTTGTGGATTATAAGGTTTCATTGAATGCCAGACATACTGTTCATCTTTTTTTAAGACATCACTCTTCAGATTTGTATGAACCATTTACACGCACCCCTTTAGTTAATATTGTGTTCCTGTATTAAAGTGTTCCTACTGTATGTTCGTATCGCTATTACTTGGGAAAGCAAATGAGCTTGTCGTATCTTCTTCTTCATCTGGCCAACGTTCAGAAATCGTTTTCGCCTTCGTAAAGAATCGTGCTTGATCTGGTCCAAACATATGCCCCTCACCAAATTTCGAACGCTTCCACCCACCGAAGTTGTGATAGCCAACCGGAATGGGAATAGGAACGTTTATCCCTACCATTCCAACTTCTATTTCTTCTTGGAATTGACGCGCAGCACGTCCACTACTCGTAAACATCGTGACACCATTTCCTAACTCATGATCATTAATGAGATCAATGGCTTCCTGCAACGTCTCCACCCCTACGATAATGCGTGCAGGGCCAAACACTTCTTCTTTAAAAATCTTCATATCTGGCGTCACTTGATTCAGTAAGGTAGGTCCTAAATAAAATCCTTTCGAAGTTTCGCAAATACTTGGATTTCTGCCGTCCGTTACTAAGTTAGCTCCTTCTGCAACCGCACCGTCAATATATTGGATAATGGTATCTTTCGCCTGTTGCGTAATAACAGGTCCAAAATCAATATTTGCCTCTTGGAAAGATCCTATTTTTAAATTCAACACTTTTTCTTTTACTATTTCAGTGAATCGTTTTTCTGTATCCTCCCCAACGACTATCGCTCCTGAAATAGCCATACAACGCTGTGAAGCAGCTCCATATGCTGCACCTAAAAAGGCATTGGCCGTTTGCTCTAGATTGGCATCCGGCATCACAATCATAAAGTTTTTCCCTCCACCAAATGCCGCTACTCGCTTGTTATGCTTTGTACCTGTGTGATAAATATATTCAGCCACTGGTGTCGAGCCAACAAATGAAATAGCTTGAATATCTTTGTTTGCAAGCAGTTCATTGACAGCTTCTTTATCACCGTTTATGACTGTCCAAATGCCATCCGGTAAGCCTGCCTCTTGCCATAATTCGCTTAGCAATAATGCCGAGTGTGGTACGCGCTCAGACGGCTTTAAAATGACAGCATTGCCTACTGCAACAGCCATACTCGTAATGGCAAGTGGCACCATCACAGGGAAATTAAAAGGCGCAATGGTTGCAACTACGCCAAGTGGCGCTTTGGCAGAAAAGGCATTAATATCACCGCCAACATTGACCGAGTATTCACCTTTCAATAACTGCGGTGCACTGATCGCCATATCTACAGATTCAATGCCTCGAATAATTTCCCCTTTGGCATCTTCTTTCGTTTTGCCACTTTCCTCACAAATTACTTGAATCAACTCATCCTGCCGTTCCACTAATAGCTGACGGAAACGATGCAATACCTCTACACGTTTACCTATCGATGTTTTTTTCCAAGCAGGGAAAGCTGTTTTGGCAAATTGAATAGCTTGCTTCACTTCTTCCCTTGAAGCTAATGGTACTTGTGCAATAACCTCTCCTGTCGATGGATTGTAGACGTCTGCGTAACTACCGCTTGTGCCCTTCGTTTTATTGCCGTTGATAAAATGTGATAGTGTTTTCGTTTGCTGTTGAATTGTCATCTTCTCACCACTCCTTATTCCGTCTCATTATTTAAAATCAAATTGTCCTTTTGGAAGGATGAACTTGCCTCTTCTATTGGGTTAATAATCTTTTTCCGTTGTGTTACGACATAGAGAATCATTACAATGGCAACGACAACACATGTGAATAAAATTTGAGAACGCATCGAGTCGATAAAGAACATCGAGATTAATAATGCCGTTGTCGCCAGTATCGTAAAGTATGTTAAATATGGGAAAAACCACATTTTTACTTTTAATAATGCTGGGTTTTCTTTTTCAATCTTTCTGCGCATTCTCAATTGGGAAAAGGCAATAATTAAGTAAAGAATTAAAGTAATTGCACTACAGGAGCTTAATAAAAACATAAACACTTTATCTGGCGAAACATAATTCATTATTACAGCAATATATGAGAAAAAAGTGGCTGCTAGAATTGCATTTACAGGAGAGCCTTTTTTATTTAGTTTTAAAAATGATTTTGGCGCCTCTCCTTTTTCTGCTAAAGAGAAAACCATTCTGGATGTTGCATAGAGAGCTGAATTCAAACAGGATAAAACTGCTGTTAAGACGACAAAATTCATAATTTGTGCTGCTGCTGGAATGCCGATATAATCTAGCACTGCTACATAAGGGCTTGTTAATATATCAGAGGAGTGCCACGGTAATAATGTAACGACTACCGTGATCGACCCAACATAGAAAATTAATATACGCCATGTGATCGAATTTGTAGCTTTTGTTACAGCAGCTAACGGTTCATCCGACTCTCCAGCTGCAATGGCCACAATTTCTGTCCCCATAAAGGAGAAAATTACAATAACTACTCCCATAAGTACAGCGCCGAAGCCATTAGGTAAAAATCCACCTTCACCGATTAAATTGGCAGTGCCAATCGCATTGAAATTGGGTGCAATGCCGAAAATAATAAATGCCCCAAGCGCTAGGAAAGCAATAATACTTACAACCTTGATAAGAGAGAACCAGTATTCAAACTCACCAAATGCCTTTACTGACAGGACATTTGTTAAAGTTAATGCGACCGTTAATAGTAGACTAAGCAACCATAACGGAATGCCATCATACCAGTATTGGATAATAGCGGCGGCAGCCGTTGCTTCAAGGGCAATAGCGACAACCCAGAAAAACCAATATAACCAGCCGATCATAAAGCCTGCCCATGGACCAATTGCTTCATGTGCATAATGCGCAAATGAACCACTTGTTGGATTCACAGCTGCCATTTCACCAAGCATTCGCATAACAAGTACGACGATGATGCCAGCAAAAATATAAGAAAGTATGGCCCCTGGTCCAGCCAAGTTAATAACCGAACCGCTCCCCATAAAGAGGCCAGCGCCTATTACCCCTGCGATCGCAATCATGGTCATATGACGTTTCTTTAAACCTTTCTGTAAATGCGTTTGTTGTTCCAAATCTGTCACCCCTTATTCAAGATTGGATTGTATCTTATAAAAAATCTTACATCTTCCAAAGAAATGAAGTAATAGACAAACTGTAAAATTCTATGATTTTGTTTTGTACATAATGTAAAATAGAATAAACAATCATGAAAGACGATTTTTAGTATATTACTAGCTAAATCATTACATTTTACTCATAATTTAAGTTTTTCTATGTATAATGCAATACTTTGATGGGAGGGCTACGATGAGTCAATATAAACTCCAAGTAAAGGACGTATTAGAGAACGAATATTTTCGAAGTGCAGAGGTCGTTGCAGGTCAAGGTGGGTTATTACGTATTGTAAAGTGGGCACATGTTATTGAAATTGTGCAAGTGGATAATTTCTTAGCAGGAGACGAATTAGTTTTAACGACAGGGATTAGTTTACAGCATCATCTTGAGGACTTTCTCTTTTTCGTAGAATCGCTAATTCATAAAAAATGTGCTGCCCTCTGTATCGAATACGGAACTTATTTACACTCAATTCCAGAGGTCATTGTGTCACTTGCCAACCGGCATGACTTCCCGATCATTGTTTTTCATGAGACAGTCCCTTTTGTGCGGATTACACAAGATTTGCATAGCCAAATTATGAATCAGCAATATTTAATGATTTCCTCTTTAGAAACGTACTCACAAACTTTAAACAAAAATGCTCTTCTAGGACAAAACACAGATGATATATTGCAAACAATCTATCAGACATTGCGTACACAAATTATTTTTTCTATTAAAGGCCGAGACCCTATCTTTTTCCCAAATATGCCGCTAGCTAAACGACAGCAATTATTAACAATGCCCAAAACTGCACCGCAATTTAAACATGAGCCTATTTTTATTGTCGATCAGCATTATGCAGATTTAACGCTTTATCGAGCAGATGGATTATTTTCAGAATTTGAATTACTCATTTTGGATCGCACCGCCACGGCACTAGCACAACTTTTAATGCGGGATTTTTATATAGAAGAAAAAAGAGATATCGAGGATGCCACTATTTTAGCAGATTGGATTGATCAAAAACTGACGAAAGAGGAAATCTATAAATTTATCGTGGCCCACCATTCCAACTATACGTATTATAGTAGCGCCGTTTTTATTTTATCGTCTCCTTATACTATTATGAGAGCGCAAGAGGACATTGTGTATAGCAAGCTTTATTATCGCAATCTCTTTGAACAAAATGGCTTTACACCCTTTTTATTTGAACGTAAAAGCTATGTCGTGTTTATCTTACTTCATACAAAGGATAGTAAAGCGAGCCGCGAATTGTTAAACTCGCTATTTGCCACGCTCCAGCACACGGATTTTTATAAAAAACAACTATTACAAGGCTATCAACTCGCGATTGGTAAAGTCGTTTCAGATGTCGAGGAAATCCCCAAAAGCTATCATACTGCTTTGGAAACATTATATATTTGCCGCAAAGTGCAAACGACATCGTTTTTTTATGACGATTTACACTTATATCACTTAATCTATAAGTTACAAATGCAAGTGAATTTACAAGAAGTTATTCAAGATTATTTACAACCGGTTATAGACTATGACAAGAAGTACAACAGCAAACTGTTAGAAACACTACAAGTTTATTTACAAACGAATGGCTCCAAACAACAGACAGCCAAACAATTATTTATTGTAAGACAAACACTCTATCATCGCTTAAAGAAGCTTGAAAATCTGCTAGGGGAAAATTTCATGAAAGGTCACAACCGCATTACACTTGAATTTATGCTACTAGCCAATTCGTTAATTGAAGACAAAGAGTAATATTCTATAGCGTAAAAATCCACTTCGCTTTCCGGCGGGCACGATGTAAGCCGCAACCGTCGCTGTTGCGTCTTACATTGCGTGCGTTCCCGCAGGAGTCTGCGTGGATTTCCACTTGGAGAGGGTATTCGCAGTGTTAGTAGCATACAAAATGGGGACTGGCACATAGGTCATGGTAAGCAAAATAAGCGACTTCCTATAGCGTAAAAAACCCACTTCGCCTTCCGCTCAGCACAAAATAAGCTGCAGAAGTCTTTTGGGTTTTTTATTTTCAGAATTGTTTGGGTGCCTGGCACTCACTATATAATTCTGGTCTGCGGTCTTCATATACGGGAATTCTTCCTCGCACTTCATCAACAATGGATAAATCAATATCTATAACCGCTACTTCTTCATCTTCTGCGCCAACCCATACGACTTCTCCCCAAGGTTGAATAACCATTGATTGCCCATTGAAGTTTTCTACTTTGTTCGCAATACGATTCACGGCAACAACGAAGCATTGGTTTTCAATTGCTCGTGCTTGCAATAACGTTTTCCAGTGGTCGATTCGAGCTGTTGGCCATTGTGCTGGTACGAATAATACCTTTGCACCAGATAATGCATGTGCGCGTAACCATTCTGGGAAGCGAATATCATAGCAAATAACACCCGCTGCTTCGATATCTCCTAGTGCAAAGCGGTTCATTTCATCACCCGCTTCTAAATATAGATGCTCATCCATCAAACGGAATAAATGTGCCTTACTATATTCGCCAACCTGTTGTCCTTCCTTATCAAACGTATACATCGTATTGAAAAATTTATCGCCCTTCTTCGTTGCAACAGAGCCCCCTACAATATGTACGCCCAGTTCAATTGCTAAGCCTTGTAAAAACGCCTTTGCCCGTTGACCATCCACATCTGCAATGTCCGGTAACTTTTCAAGCGCATAGCCCGTATTCCACATTTCCGGAAGTACAATTATTTCCGCGCCTAAACGTGCCGCTTCACGTATTTTCTCCTCAGCTCTCGCAAAATTTTCTTCCACTTTGCCGAATCTTACATTTAATTGAATACATCCTATTTTCATTGCCATTCCCCCATTAAAAAAATAGTTTTATAGTTCATGATATAAGTAATTCTAAATGCGTTAACTGAACGCTATACATTCTAAAGACCATTATAGCACTGAGTGATCTATGCTTGTCGTATATAAGACTAATCGTCCATGAAATCCATTAATAGCAGTGCACACTTTGTCATGGTAGCAAAGACAATACCTCTCACTCAGAATGCATACAGCATAAGACGCGGCAACAAGCGCACAAACATGCTAATTCTCGCCATCCTAAAGGGATAACAACTTTCAAATAGAATATTAAACTATATAAAAACGTCAATACCGAAAGAAGGTTTGTTATGAAAAAGAAAGCAGCCAAAATAGGGACAGGATTGCTGTTAATCCTCCTTCTATTACTAGGCACTTATAAATTAATGAATGCTAGAACGGTTCAGTTATTTGGACATATAACAAATCAAGTCGAGACAACTCAAAAAGTAGTCGCATTAACGTTTGACGATGGACCATCCGATAATGTTGATACAATATTGCCGTTATTAGAAAAGTACCAGGCCAAAGCGACCTTTTTTCTAATCGGAGAAGAAATTGAAAAACACCCAGCTGAAGCGGAAAAAATAGTAGAAGCAGGCCATCAAATGGGCAATCACACGTATTCCCATCATCGCATGGTTTTTAAATCCCTTTCTTACTACAAAGAAGAAATTGAAAAGACAGATCTATTAATTCGCAAAGCGGGGTATAAAGGGCAAATTGATGTTCGTCCCCCTAACGGAAAAAAGCTTATTGGATTTCCTTATTACCTAAACAAACATAAAAGAGACACCATCACTTGGAATCTCGAACCCGATAGTTATTACGACTCGGCTACAGACAAAGTGAATTATGTAAAAGAGCATGTTACACCTGGTTCGATTATTTTAATTCACCCAATGTACGATGAAACCGATAAAGTACTGCAAACGATTGAAGGTATTTTACAAGAGCTTTCGAATGAGGGCTATACATTTGTTACGGTTAATGAGCTTCAAGATTTATGAAGATAATAGTGGACACCTATTGATAGCATGTAACCTAAATAAAGACCAAGCTTAACAGTGAGTAGCCGGTTAAAGTATTCTTGTTGCAACACTTTTTTCCCCTTGTAAACAAATCCTATAGACAATCTATTAAAAAAGTAATAGTATTTGCAACATATCCTTAGTTATTATTAAATTCTGAAAAAGGTGAGCATACATGGAATTATCTAAGAAACTACAGCAACTCCCAACGCAATTTTTTGCAGCACTTGTGCAGAAAGTCAATGCAGCACTAGCAGAAGGGCGCGATGTTATTAATCTTGGGCAGGGCAATCCCGATCAGCCGACTCCCCCACATATTGTGAAAGCACTTCAAGAGGCTGCAGAAAACCCGCAGCATCACAAATATTCTCCATTCCGCGGTATTGCGGAATTACGTCAAGCTGCAGCGCAATTTTACAAACGTGAATACAATGTTGATATTAATCCCGAAACAGAAGTGGCTGTGTTAGGCGGTACGAAGATTGGACTGGTAGAACTACCAATGGCCGTGTTAAATCCTGGCGATACAATGCTATTACCTGATCCAGGCTATCCAGATTATTTATCTGGTGTTGTATTAGGTGATGTTCAATATGATGTCATGCCTCTTTTTGCGGAAAATGATTTCTTGCCGGACTATGATGCATTGTCCGATGAAATAAAAGAACGAGCTAAGCTTCTTTATTTGAATTACCCGAACAACCCTACTGGCGGAACAGCGACACTTGAATTTTTTAAGGAAACTGTGCGCTTTGCTAAAGAGCATGAGATTATCGTCTCACATGATTTCGCATACGGTGCAATCGGCTTTGATGGCCATAAACCAGTAAGCTTCTTGCAGGCAGACGGTGCCAAAGACGTCGGTATTGAACTGTATACATTATCAAAAACGTATAATATGGCTGGCTGGCGCATCGGCTTTGCCGTCGGTAATGCTGACATTATCGGAGCGATTAATTTAATTCAAGATCATTTATTTTGTAGCCAATTCCCTGCTATTCAACAGGCAGCAGCTGTCGCATTAACTTCGTCGCAAGCTTGTGCACAAGAACTTAACGCGACATATGAACGTCGTCGTAACGTACTAATTGAAGAAGCACAGCGTATTGGTTGGCAGGTAAAGGCTCCAAAAGGTTCGTTCTTTGCATGGCTCCCTGTTCCATTAGGTTATACAAGTGAACAATTTGCCGACTTATTGCTCGATCAAGCGGATATTGCCGTAGCTGCGGGTAATGGCTTTGGACAGTTCGGTGAAGGCTATGTACGTGTCGGCTTACTTGTTAGTGAGGAACGCTTACGTGAAGCTATGGGCCGTATTGAAAAGCTTAACTTATTTAAACTATAAAATAAGAAGCACTCGCCATATGACGAGTGCTTCTTATTTCTTTATTATTAACGATTTTTCATCCACTCTGGTTTACCAAAGCCTTTGAAGTCTGCGTCAATTATTTCTTCAAATTTAGCCGATTCTACAATTTCCACTAGGTCCTTTGATAATTGTGAATCTTTGTTATCCGCTTTTACCGCAATAACGTTACGGAATTGGTCAGGCATGTTTTCTAAAAATACTGCATTTAGTAAATCTAGCCCCGCTGCTAAAGCGAAGTTACCAGGTACACCAGCTAAATCAACACTTTCGACTGTACGTGGAAGTGCTGCAGCTTCAATCGGTTGGAAAACTAGATTTTTGTCATTTTTCACAACATCTTTTTCTGAAGCTTTTAATTCTTCGATTTTAGGATCAATTTCGATTAAGCCTTGTTCTTGCAATGATAATAATGTGCGTGCTGCATTCGAAGGATCGTTGGCAATTGCCACTGTTGCACCATCTGGAATTTCATCGATTGATTTATATTTGTTTGAGAAAAAGCCCATTGGCGCTGTTGGCACAATAATTAAAGCTTCTAAATCCATGTTGTTCTGCTCTTCGAAGTTTTCTAAGTACTTTGTATGCTGAAATAAGTTCGCATCAATATCGCCATTATCTAAAGCTTTATTTGGCTGCACATAATCACTGAATTCTACTAGATCAACTTTGTAACCTTTTTCTTCAAGCTGTGGAATAATTGCTTTTTTTAGCATATCACTATATGGACCTGCTGTTGCACCTAGTTTAATAGATTTGCTATCCCCTGCTGCATCTGAACCCTTTTTTGAATCGGCTCCTTTGTCGCTCGAACCACATGCTGCTAAAACGACAGCAAGAATGATTGTCAACAATGCTAGTAACGATTTTCTCATCTTTTCTTTCTCTCCTCTTCTTATCTTTTATCAATTGATTTTGCAAACCAGTCGCCAGCAATTTGTATCGCTTGCACGAGCAAAATGAGTATCGCAACGGTAGCAATCATAATTGTATTATCATAACGATAGTAGCCGAATCGGATTGCTAAATCACCAATACCGCCGCCACCTACTACACCTGCCATTGCAGAGAAAGCTACTAAACTAATGACCGTAACTGTCACTGCTTGGATGATGCTTGATTTTGCTTCTGGAATTAAGACATCCTTAATTATCATCCATGGCGTTGCTCCTACTGCAATGGACGCTTCTATTACACCTTTATCAATTTCTCGTAATGACGTTTCCACTAAACGTGCAAAAAATGGAATGGCTGCAACCGACAAGGAAACACTCGCTGCAATCGGCCCAATAGTTTGTCCAACAAGTAATTTAGTCAATGGGAATAACGCGACCAATAAAATGATGTATGGAATCGACCGAATAAAGTTCACCGCAAAGCCGAACACGCTTTTAATTAAGCGATTTTCCCAAAATAGCCCCTTATCCGTGACAAATAATAAAATACCGAGTGGTAAGCCTACCACGATCGACACAGATAGCGAGATGCCAATCATAATAATCGTTTCCTGAAAGGCTTTCGAAATATCTGGAATCATCTCTATAAAATGCGTTACATCAAACATGATGAACCACCTCCACAATTGCACCACGTTCTGTCATATAGGCAACAGCTTTTGCCAACTCGCTGTCCTCACCTTGTAGTTCCATTAAAAAAATACCAAGTGGGCGTTCTTGTATGTATTCAATTGTGCCGTGCAGGAAATTCCCTTTAACATAAAAACGTTGCATTGTGTCAGCAATCACGCCTTCACCTGCTACATTTCCTTTAAATAAAATTTTGACGATTTGACCATGTACATCTTTTAAAATCGTTTCAGGAATGTCAAAAGATACAACACTACTAATAAATTCCTGTGTTAATACTTTTTGAGGGCTAGCAAAAATATCATATACTTCACCTTCTTCTATGACTTTGCCATCCTGCATAACAGCCATGCGATTGCAAATTTCCTTTACAACATCCATTTCATGTGTGATAAGGACAATCGTAATCCCCAACTTATTATTAATTTCCTTTAACAATCTTAAAATCGACACGGTTGTTTTAGGATCGAGTGCAGACGTAGCTTCATCACAGAGCAGCATCGCTGGGTTGTTTGCTAAAGCTCTTGCAATTCCCACTCTCTGTTTTTGCCCACCACTAAGCTGTGCAGGGTAAACATCCCTTTTTTCTGCTAAATCGACCATTTTAAGCAATTCGTCCACTCGTGCAGGAATATCAGCTGCTGGCATACTCGCTGCCTTTAGGGCAAAGGCTATATTTTCACCTACTGTTTTTTGGCTTATTAAATAGAAGTGTTGAAATATCATACCTATTTTCAAGCGAGCTAAACGGAGCTCATTTCGTGAAAGCTTTGTCAAATCCTTACCATTAATTAATATTTCACCGCTAGTAGGTCGTTCTAATAAATTTATACAACGCAATAGTGAGCTTTTACCTGCTCCTGAATAACCTACAATTCCGAAAATATCACCACGATTAATTGTTAAGGATACATCATCAACACCGATAATCTCTTTTTTCTTTGAGCTATAAACTTTTGATACATTACGAAATTCAAGCATTTTGTTCTCCTTATTCAATTATTCAATTATTCAATGAAAAATCATAACCTACTATTTCGATATGCTTTATAGAATAGTTTGAATTATGTTATTTGTCAATCTCTTTTGACAATCTATCATATCACTGATTATTTCATTTCCGATAAAATGGTTAAATATTTAGCAATATCTCGAATTTCCGCAGTAAAACTGTACGCCATATAAAAGTAAACGAAGGCACTTCCTGTTCAATTTGAACAAAAAGTGCCTTTACTTGATTATTGAATTACGCCTAATTCACGACCTACTTTTTCGTAAATCGCTAATGCATCGTCTAACATTTCCTTTGTATGAGCAGCTGTCGGCATATTACGAACGCGGCCAGTGCCTTTTGGAACGGTTGGGAAAACGATAGATTTTGCATAAACGCCTTCCTCAAATAAACGACGTGAGAACGCCTGTGTTAGCTTTTCATCTCCAATAATACATGGTGTAATCGGTGTTTCTGATTCACCAATATTGAAGCCTAATTTCGCTAATCCCGCTTTTAAGTAATCGCCATTTTCCCATAGCTTATCATGCAACTCTGTTGAGTCAATAAGCATTTGTACTGCTGCCGTAATAGCAGCAACATCACCTGGTGGTAATGCTGTTGAGAATAAAAATGGACGAGAACGTACTTTCAACCAGTCAATTAGATTTTTCTTACCCGCAACATAGCCACCGACTACCCCAATTGCCTTTGAAAGTGTTCCGATTTGGAAGTCGATTTCTTTTTCTAGACCGAAATGTTTTACAGTACCTTTCCCTTTACCTGTAACCCCTGATCCATGTGCATCATCGACATACGTAATTAAATCAAATTCCTTGGCAATTTCGACGATTTCTGGCAGTTTGGCGATATCGCCATCCATTGAGAATACACCATCTGTAATGACCATCACTTTATTATACAAACCTGATTCCGTCGCTTCTTTTGCCTTTGCGCGTAAATCCTCCATATCCGAGTGATTGTACGCAATGATTTTTGCGCGAGATAAGCGGCACCCATCAATAATCGACGCATGGTTTAATTGGTCTGATAAAATCGCATCGTTTTTATCCATAACCGCTGAAATTGCCGCCATATTACAGTTAAAACCTGATTGATAAGAAATAGCTGCTTCTGTCCCTTTAAATTCAGCAAGCTTTTCTTCTAATTTGACGTGCAGATCCAGTGTACCGTTTATTGTACGAACAGCCCCTGCGCCCACACCATATTTTTCTGTTGCTTCTTTAGCAATTTGCTTTAATTGCTCATTTGTTGCTAAGCCGAGATAGTTATTAGAGGAAAGATTGATAAGTTGCTGTCCTCGAACTTGAATAACGGGTCCATTTGCGCCTTCTACTGCGTCAATTTCATTGTATAAGCCTTGATCACGTAAGGCTTGTAAGTTTTCATCTAAAAATGCATTGAGTACTTTTGACAAGAGTATCATCCTTTCTACGATTAGTTTTGTCTCGGCGTCACAATATTCGGATTTTAATGAATGGATGTTTCCTACTTTTCAAAATCCAAGACATTTACCAGAGGCAATCTCTTCATTCTGTAGCCGTCTGGATATCGCTTCAAATAAGGGGTCATTTGCCACGACGTCACAAGAGCTCAAGCTAACTGAATAAAGATTAACTAGTCTACCCCTAGTGTAGCATAAGCGCCCAATTAGAATAAATTACTTTGCTAATCTTTCAAATAAAGGCGCCGTCTTTTCACGCCAAAGGGCAGTCGATAAACAATGATCCATTAGCTGGCGGATGGTTTTCTCTGCTTCTGCATAACGCGTCGTATAGCCGATTGCATCTTGCATTGCGCTTTTATATTTCACACGGATGTCCTCAATTTGGGCTTCTGCTTGCTCGGATAATTGACAATGTTGCCCCATATCAAAAATGGCATCCCCTAATCTTCCATCTTGCGGATCAAATACATGTGGTTCTGTACTATCAAAAATACAAAAATTTAATTCTGGGATAATGACCATATCCACTGAACCAGCATCTAAGCCACACCAAACAATCTGCGCATCTAGCCCTCTTGCATTCGCTTCGTCCGCTAAACCTTTCATTAACGAAGATTTGCCCGTGCCTGGTTTACCTTTTATCATTAATCTTGTCGCTAAATTTTTTGTCATGCTTTCTACTGTATTTTCCGCGCCACGAGGTGTAAGTGTTCCTAATAATCGATGTGTGCGTCTGCCCGTTTTGTTTAAGACGATGGATTGGAAAATATCCGATTTTAAGTTTGTAACCTGTTCATCTAACGCTTGCCAGTCCATGCAACTTTGCGTCACAATCTCCCAGTCATCATGAATTTTTTTAGCGATTTCAAGCATTGTTATACACTTTTCACGCCATAAATTGCGCTCTTTTATTGCAACAGCCAACTTTTCACCAATTTCTTCAAGTTGATTATCTTCTAAGCAATCATAAAAGGATAGCACACGATGCTTCGTACCAAGCAAAGACGGTTCAATGCCCCATTCTGAAGTCCATATAAACAGTCGATCACAGCCTCGAACAAATACGCCTTCTATAACATTCTCAAGTAATGCGTGTTGAAACCACTCTACAGCAAAGCCTTGCTTCACATAAAAATAGCCAAGCTCCTTCAGAAGCTCTGATCCTTTATAAGTTGATGGACCTTGCAAAACATATACTAATTCCGCTTCGTCCATCATTTCTTTATATAAATGTTTAATCCCTTGCCCTGTCAGTGCGTGTCCAAAGTAGTAGGTCACATTTCCGTTCAATGTCGCTCCCCCTTTTTTTATGCCATGACATTATATGAACGATCACAGAAAAAGATGAAAAAGGTTCTAAATTGTGTGCGTGCCTGGCACTCCTATTACGGGCACTCCTATTACGAAAAAAATCCACTGCGCTTTCCGCGGAAACAGTGTAAGCCGCAACCCTCGCTAGCTAGCGCGCGGCTTGTTGCGTCTTACAACTCGTGCTGTTCCCACAGGAGTGTTCGTGGATTTTTTTCTTGAATTCAGAATTGTTTGCGTGCCTGGCACTCATTTAAAATGGTTGGATGCCTTCTATATTGCCGATACATTTCATTAAAACTTTTCGACAATATGGTAAGGAGTATTGCACAATGTAGCCTGATGTTAAGGCAATGACGACAGTCCCAATTCCCACTGGTCCTCCAAGGAGCCAGCCAAGGATTGTCACGAGCACTTCAATGCTCATACGAGCTGTTTTAATCGTCCCACCATACTTTTCAACAAGAATCATCATTAACGTGTCTCGGGGGCCTGTTCCCATATTTGGCGCAATATACATGCCACAGCCGAAGCTTAAAACAAATAGACCGACTACAAAATATGTAATTTGTAAGCTATAAACATCTGTTGAAGGCAATAGCCAATTAAATACATCAATAAATGATCCGATAAGTAGCATATTTAGCCATGTCCCTATTTTAGGCCACTGTCGTAAAATAATTGCGGTTGAAACAACAATTGATAGTCCTGTTAAAATGGACCATGTTCCTATTGTTAATCCGAAATTTTGAAATAAACCTACATGTAACACATCCCATGGACTTGTACCTATGATTTTCCCCTTAATCGACATCGTAATGCCTAATGACATAACCATCATCCCTACTACAAAAAACGTCCAGCGCCATCCCGTCACTTTTCGCATGCCACAATCCTTCTCTCTATGTATGATATTGCTCTACCAATACTGCAAAACCTTCAATTTTGCTAAATAAAAAAACTACCCAAAGATCATTCTTGGATAGTTGTAATCGGAGCAAGTTGTCCCTTTGTCACTGCAAGTAAATCATCTAGTTGCACGTGCATCTGCATGCCAATTTTCCCTGCGCTAACAATAATACTTCCTTGTTCCCGTGCAGAAGCATCCACAACTGTCGGATACAATTTTTTCATGCCGACAGGAGAGCATCCACCACGAATATAACCTGTATAACCAAGCAGTTCCTTGACCGGCAGCATCTCAATCTTTTTCTCACCAACGACTTTCGCCGCAGCTTTTAAATCGAGTTCCTCTGCTACTGGAATAACAAAGACAAATAGCTTTTGGGCACTCGCCTTTGCGACTAATGTTTTAAAGACTTGGGCTACAGGATGCCCGATTTTCGCGGCTACTGAAACCCCATCTACTTGGCCATCACCTGTATCGTATTCTAAAATATCAAATTGCATTTTTTGCTGTTCTAATAGTCTAATTGCATTTGTTTTCGTATGCTTCGCCTTTGCCACAATTAACTTCCCCTATCTACATCTTTAAGCAGACATTGAAAATGTTGAATCTTCTCCAAATCGATAGCCTCTTTTTGCCATCTGAATATGAGCTGCATATTTTGCAGACGCCATTTGAAAAGTTCGTGCTTTCAATGCCTCTTCATAACGCTTACCGAAAATTGTATCTGCAAATGGGTCCAAATTCAATTCCTTTAAAAATCGTTCTGGTATATTGACAGCCATTTTTTCCGTACCATAGAGCGGTTCAAGCTCATATGGCGCTGCATCATCTAGCTGCGCACTATCGATTTCCGCCTCAAGTTGCGGCATGTGGTCATTTGCCCTTACCGCCGCAGGGAAATCCTGTGAAGTTGGCACAGTTGGTGTTAGCACATCATTGTGATTTTGAGGTAATGCTTGTAAGGGTTCATCCCCATCATGTGTTGTTTCTATAAAACGTGAGGAAGAAATAGATTCACCGTAATCACTACCAACTGTTTTAAATGCTTGCTCATGCGCCCTTACATTTTTTCCCGTTTGCTGTAAGTCTTGCATCATCGCTTGTTGTGGCGGCGTAACGTCTTTTGCATCTTCTTTATGCTGCTCATATAAATCTTGATCTTTGCGTCCTAATAAGAGATTTTCGAGCTCCAGTAGTATGGGATTTTTTTTAGGTTGGAAATACTGTGCATTTTTGCGATAAGCGTCACCAGCCTCTTTGCGCTGGACAATTTTCTTTCGATTATAATATGCTGATTGTCTTTCTTGTTCCATTACATTTAATAGTTTCATATTATCACCTCGACTTTCTCTTTTAATATGCAAGATGTACCGTCAATATGAACAATCTTTATTTACTATTTTTCAATCGAACTAACTGTTTCCGTACTCTTATTATCGGAATTTTCTTTCATAAATTCAAGTAAAAATGACTACTAACCTCCTAAAGAAATAAAAGCTTATTATTAAAGTGGGTATAAATGACTAGCGTAATAATTCATTCTCTCTGCACTTTACATTTGTTTATTACTTTTACAAGTATTTTCAACAAAAATTATTACATTACGCATCGGTTAAATAGTGTTAATTTCACAATTAAAAAACAGCCCATTAGCATGGACTGTTTCCTCTTTAACTTCCTGACGATTGTTTTGTTGGCAATAGAAGCACACATTTATAAGCTATGTACCCAAACCAAGCACCTAGCGTATTTAAAATTAAATCATCCACATCTGCAGATCCAACCGTAAAAATAAACTGTACGGTCTCTACTGCAAGACTCGACATAAATCCTATAAAAATAACCACCCATGCCTTTCGAAACCTCTTTGACAGTAATGGTAGTAAAAAGCCCATCGGTGTAAATATTAACAAATTGCCTAATAAGTTTACGACAATCAAATCAAAATTAAAATATTGGGAGTAGTTGATATAACGTAAAATCGTTTCAAACGGAATAAAATTAGTCGTTATGCGCCAGCTACTATAATCAAACAAACCAATTTCACTTAATGAATTATCGCCTCTAAACAAAGTAATACTAACATCAACTAAACGATTAATCACTAATTTGTAAAAGGCGATGAAAGTGTAAAAACTAAAAAACACCCAGCCTATTACTTTAAGCTGTATGTAATACGTATCAATCCACTCTCGAAATGGTAATGGTAGCTTGGCATCACCTTGGATACTGGATATATTATTTTTTGCCATGCTTTCACCCACTTCCTCTTATCCATCCCATATTTTAATATGTCTGACCGTGACCATGCAAGGGGTGAAAAATATCAAAAAATGCACCGTGCTTAAAGTGGGTAATTCAAAGGTGAGTCTTCCCCTTATCCCATGCGCTTGTTGCTCGCTTGCTAGCGAGGTCTTAAAGATGTCGCGCAACGCATCACTCGAAGCTGTCTTTCTTATCGAAAAGCGTCTACACACAAAAATGCACCCAGCTAAACTGAGTGCATCTTGCATATTAGTCAATCTTCCTATACAGGATTGACGCCATGCTTTCGTTGTGAAAATAACAAGTATTTAGACATATATAATTCCAAACGTGTTTCAAGCGCTTTCCGTAAATCATTTGGCTCAATGACATCATCAACAATCAGCTCAGATGCTAAGCGATAAATGTCAATTTCCTCTTGATACTCTTTACGTTTTTCTGCGATAAAGTTTGCTTGTTCTTCTTTCGGCAGTTCGGCAATTTTATTGGCATAGACTGCATTTACAGCTGCTTCTGGTCCCATCACCGCTATTTGTGCGTTCGATAGGGCGATACAGCAATCAGGCTCAAATGCTGGACCCGCCATTGCGTATAACCCTGCACCATAGGCTTTACGAACAATAACCGTTAGCTTCGGAACTGTTGCCTCACTCATAGCAAAAATCATCTTCGCACCATGGCGAATAATGCCCGCCTTCTCAACTTGTGTACCAATCATAAATCCTGGAACGTCAACAAGGAAAATAAGCGGAATATTAAAGGCATCACATAGCGAAATAAATTTCGCCGCTTTATCGGCTGAATCGTGGAACAATACGCCGCCCTTTACTCGCGGTTGGTTAGCTATAATACCAACCGATTGTCCGTTAATGCGTCCAAGCCCAGTTATTAATTCTGCTGCAAATAATTTTTTTACTTCACAGAAAGAATCTTCATCAATTAAGCGATCGATTAATTGATACATATCAAAAGGTGAGTTTTGATTTTTTGGGATTAATTCTTCTATTGATTTTTCAAAAGATGCTGGTGGCTTCGGCGCTTCTACTTTGCTTCGCTCAGCATAGTTATTCGGGAAATAGCTCAAGTATTTACGAGCATAGGCAATCGCTTCTTGCTCTGTTTTGACAAGCACGTCCCCACAGCCAGATACTGAACAATGCATTTTCGCACCGCCCATTGTCTCTAAATCTACTTTTTCACCGATGACCATTTCCGCCATACGCGGTGACCCTAAATACATCGATGCATTACCTTCCACCATTACGACGATATCAGAAAATGCAGGAATATAAGCACCTCCTGCCGCAGAAGGCCCAAACAACAAGCAAATTTGCGGTACTTTACCAGAGAGCTTCACCTGGTTGTAGAAAATGCGTCCTGCCCCACGACGTCCTGGGAACATCTCCAGCTGATCTGTTATCCGTGCCCCTGCCGAATCGACTAAATAAAATAATGGACAATTGAGTTTCTCAGCCGTTTCTTGAATACGAATCATTTTTTCCACTGTACGTTTTCCCCAAGACCCCGCTTTAATCGTTGAATCATTGGCTAACACACATACTGTACGACCGTGGATTTTACCGATACCCGTAATGACACCATCTGCTGGTAAATCCCCTGCTAAACAGTTTGCGTACAGTCCATCTTCAGATTGAAGCCCATCATCTAATAATAATTCAAGTCGCTCTCGGACAAAGAGCTTGCCTTGTTGAGCATTTTTATCATGATACTTTGGCAGACCACCCGCTAAAATTTGTTCCTTCATCGCATTGGATGTGTTTTCTGTGGATATATTACTCATGTCCAATTCCCCCTTTGCAGTCCATTACTTCCCTAAGTATTGTGGTGCTCTCTTTTCTTGAAAAGCCTGTAAGCCCTCCAAGCGATCTTCAGTTGGAATAAGTGCACTATAGGCGAGTGATTCAATTTTCAAGCCTGTAGCTAAATCTACTTCGATCCCATTATTAATGGCGTTTTTCGCCTGAATTAAGGATAGCGGCGCATTTTTCGCCATTTCGAGTGCAAGCTGTTGCGCTCTTTCCTGCACTTCCTGCCCGTCATAGACATATTCCACAATACCGATGTGTTGCGCTTCCTCGGCATCGATACGACGTGCAGTATAAATGAGTTCCTTCGCCTTTCCAATGCCAATTAGTCTCGGTAAACGTTGCGTGCCCCCCGCACCAGGAATAATACCTAGTGAAGTTTCCGTAAGACCTACTTTGATATGTGTAGCCGCTATGCGTAAATCGCAAGCTAAAGCAAGTTCTAGTCCGCCCCCAAATGCCACACCATTTAATACGGCAATCACAGGTTGCGCCAACGCTTCCACTTTGGCAATGGTTGTGCCGATTAATTGCACCACTTGCTTTACTTGTCGATCAGACATTCCTTTACGCTCTTTTAAATCTGCTCCTGCACAAAATGCTTTCTCCCCTGCACCTGTTAGTAAAACAACACGCACTGCTGGATCAGCATTGATTTTATCTAGCGTCGCACTAAGGTCGTTTAGTAATTGCACTGACATAGCATTTGCAGCTTCTGGTCGAGCAAGTGTAATAAGCCCGATATTACCTGGCAATAAATTAAAGTGAACGAGTTGTTGTGTCATGTGATATTCGCGCTCCCTTCATTACGAGCAATGGCCATTTGCTTGGATGCAACGTCCTTCCCTAGCTTCTGTTCTATAAATCGTACTGCATCTAGCAATTTTTCCATGTTAACGCCTGTTTCGATGCCCATTCCGTCTAATAGGTATAACAAATCTTCTGTTGCGACATTGCCTGTTGCACCGTTGGCATAAGGGCAACCGCCGAGGCCTCCGAGCGCACTATCAAATTTTGTAATACCCATTTCTAATGATTTTGTAATATTGGCAAGGGCTGTACCACGCGTATCATGAAAATGCATGGCGAATTTATCAGCTGGATATCTTGTTAACAGCTCTTCTAAAAGATGCTCAACCTGCGTCGGCACGCCAACGCCAATTGTATCTCCTAGCGATATTTCATCAACGCCCATTGCCAATAATTCATCTGTTACTTGTAAAACTTTATCTGGGTGTATGTACCCCTCATAAGGACAACCTATGACCGTTGAAATATAACCGCGTACGTGCTTATTGGCAGCCTTTGCCCCGTCAACTACTTCCTTCAATACCGGATACGTATCATGAATCGTTTTATTGATATTTTTTTGATTATGACTTTCACTGGCAGACATAAAAACGCTTGCCTCATCAATGCCCGCTAGCAATGCCCGTTCAAGTCCTCGCATGTTTGGCACCAGCGCCGCATACGTTATGTCCTTTTCGCGTTTAATTGCTTGCAACACGTCCACTGCATCTGCTAACTGAGGAATCCACTGCGGATGGACGAAAGACGTTACTTCTATATAATTCAATCCCGTCTGACTCAGTAAATTGACTAGCTGGATTTTATCTGCAGTAGCGATGTGAACCTGTTCATTTTGCAAACCATCACGGGGGCCAACTTCCTTTAACGTAACATGCCTTGGTAATTGCATAGAAAAGCCTCCCTATTCAATTTCTAAAATATCATCATCAACGTTAATAAAGTCGCCCTCGTTCGCAATAATTTTTGTAACAACGCCATCCTCTTCAGCTGCAATTGGAATCTCCATTTTCATGGACTCTAAAATTGCTACATCTTGCCCCGCTGTCACTTTATCGCCTTGTGCCACAACGATTTTCCATACTGTTCCTGCCATGCTCGCTTTTACTGTTGCCATATAAAACCCCTCCAAATTGTTAGTGCTAGAAGTATTGTTCTAATCTACACACATAATTTTTGTCACACATGCTTTGCATAAGCTCCTCAGTATGAAAACACCTTCTCATAGTCTTGAAGCGAACGCTTATATCTATTTTGATTCTGTTAATTGAGGTAAATAAAATTCCTCCACAAATTTTGTCGTTGTATGCCCTTTTAAAAATTGTTCATGGGTTACCGTTTTCAAAAGCATCGGTATATTCGTTTGAATGCCTTCAATTTTGTATTCTTTTAGTGCTTGAATAAGGCGTTCACAGGCAACTGCTCGTGTTTCACCCCAAACGACTAATTTACTAATCATTGGATCATAGAATGGTGTTACTGTTGTGCCTGCTTCTACACCACATTCATGTCGAATGCCCTCACCTATCGGCAATACAAGTTCTGTAATAGTGCCTGGTGACGGGAAAAACGTTGTCGGGTTTTCTGCATAAATACGTACTTCAATGGCATGCCCTTGTTTGTCTATGCTGTCTCGTGTAAAGCTTAACGGTTGTTTCGCTGCCACTCTTAATTGTTGTTCTACAAGATCCAATTTCGTTATTTCCTCTGTTACTGGATGCTCGACTTGCAGGCGCGTATTCATTTCTAAGAAATAAAAGTTTTGCTCTGCATCTACTAAATACTCAATCGTTCCTGCATTCACATAACCGATATGCTTCACTGCTTGCACTGAAGCCTCTAGCATTTTTGCGCGCGTTTCCTCCGAGATAAACGGTGATGGCGCTTCTTCGACAACTTTTTGATTGCGTCTTTGAATAGAACATTCCCTTTCAAATAACGGAACGATATTGCCCTCGTAATCTGCAATAATTTGCACTTCAACATGATGTGGATTCGCAATGAAACGTTCCATATACATCGTGCCGTCACCAAAAAATGACTGTGCACGTTTTTGATTTCCTTCGAAGGCCTTCTCTAACGCTTCAGCATCTTCGACTAGTTGCATACCGATGCCACCACCTCCAGCAGAGGCTTTTAGCATAATGGGATAGCCTAAGCGCGAAGCGATTTCAACTGCTTCTGCCACATCTTTGACAGGTGCTTCTACCCCTTCTACAATCGGTACGCCGGCAGCTTTCATCGTCTTGCGAGCTTCCAGTTTACTGCCCATGGATGCGATAACAGCAGCACTCGGCCCAATAAATACTAAACCTGCCTCCGTACAACGTTTAGCAAAATCAGCGTTTTCCGAAAGTAAACCATACCCCGGATGTACAGCGTCAGCCCCGCTTTCCTTTGCAATTTCGAGAATGCGCTCAATATTTAAATAGCTTTGTACAACAGGGGGTTTACCTACGCAATATGCTTCGTCAGCATCTTTGACGTGTAAGCTTTCTGCATCTGCCTCTGAATAAATCGCAACTGTTACAATATTTAATCGCTTGCATGTACGAATAACACGCCTTGCTATTTCACCCCGATTTGCAATTAAAACTTTCTTGAACATGATTTTGCCCCCTCCCTATGTCACCTTAAGCCCTGCAACAAATTCCTCACGAAGTTTAAATTTCTGCACTTTTCCTGAAGCAGTCATTGGATAACTTTCAATAAAGAAAATATGTCTTGGAATTTTATGTTTTGAAATTTTATCTCGACAGTAGGCGCGAATTTCTTCTTCTGTCGCCTGTTCCCCTTCGCGCAAAATAATCCATGCTGCAGCTTCTTCACCGTATTTAGGATCAGGAACACCAGCAACCTGCACATCCGCAATTTTAGGGCATGTATATAAAAATTCTTCAATTTCCCGTGGATATAAATTTTCCCCACCACGAATAATCATGTCCTTCAAACGACCTGTTACTCTTACATACCCTTCCTCATCCATCGTTGCCAAATCACCGGTATGAAGCCAACCATCATGATCAATTGCCAGTTGTGTTTCCTCGGGATTGTTATAGTAGCCTTTCATCACATGGTAGCCTCTTGTGCATAGCTCACCTTGCTCATTTGTTGCCGCTTCTTCATCTGTACCTGGAACGACAATTTTCACTTCTAAGTTCGGTAATGCTCTGCCTACCGTTTCCACTTTTAAATGGAATGGATCATCGACTCTCGTTTGGGTAATAACAGGCGAAGATTCGGTTTGACCATAACAGATGGTTATGTCCGTCATCCCCATTTTTTCGATAACGGCTTTCATGACTTCAATTGGACAGTTAGAGCCTGCCATGACGCCAGTACGCAATGTCGAGAGATTGTATGACGCAAAGTTAGGCAAATTCAACTCGCTAATAAACATTGTTGGGACACCGTGTAGCGCTGTACACTTCTCTTTTTCAACTGTTCGTAACACTTCTGCTGGTGAAAATTCTTGTACCGGCACCATTGTTCCCCCGCTCGTTGTAATGGCCAAAGTACCGATAACGCAGCCGAAACAATGGAAAAATGGCACAGGAATACATAAGCGATCTTCGGAAGTTAAGCGCATACATTCGGCGATATTCACCGCGTTATTCACTAAGTTGTAATGTGTTAACATCACCCCTTTTGGAAAGCCTGTTGTCCCTGATGTGTATTGAATATTAATGACATCATCATAATGGAGTGAATTTTGTATGTGCTCTAATTGTTGCTCGGTTACTTGCTCAGCAGCTGCTAAAACATCTGACCAATTCAGGACACCTGGGTACTTTGTTTCGCCGATTAAAATAACATTTTTCAGCAGAGGTAGTCGCTTCGATTGCAAATTACCTGGTTCACAATGTTCAAGCTCAGGACATATTTCTTGCAATGTATTAATAAAAGAGTGGTCCCGAAAATTTTCGATTAAAAAAATGGTTGTAGCATCCGATTGTCTTAATAAATATTCCAACTCATGAGCACGGTAATTGGTGTTAACCGTCACAATGGGAGCCCCCATTTTCCCAGAGCCAAATTGCAACTGTACCCATTCAGGAACATTTGTTGTCCAGACGGCGATATGGTCGCCCTTTTCTATACCAAGAGCCAGTAACCCTCTCGCAACTATACGACTTTGCTCATTCAGTGCCTCGTAAGTCAACCGTAAGTCTCTATCTGCATACACTAGTGCTTCATTTTTAGGATATTTTTTAGCCTGTTCATCGAGCAATTGACCAATTGTTTGATATACAAGTTGTGCCATGAAAATCCCCCTTAAAGATGCGATTTAATGTTTTTAACAGCCAATTAGACGAGAAATAACAAGACGTTGAATTTCCGATGTTCCTTCACCGATTTCCATTAATTTAATGTCCCGTAAATGACGCTCTACATCGTATTCCTTCATATAGCCTGAGCCACCATGAATTTGAATCGCTTGATTACAAGTACGGAAGCCCATTTCAGAAGCAAATAATTTTGCCATCGCTGCCTCTTTAGCAAATGGTTTTTTCTGATCTTTCAGCCATGCCGCCTTATGTACTAGCGTTCGAGCTAGTTCTATTTCCATTGCCATATCCGCTAATTTAAACTGGATTGCTTGTAGCTTAGCGATTGGTGCCCCAAATTGTTCACGTTCTTGTGCATACTTTAATGCTTTTTCATAAGCCGATTGTGCAATGCCGACTGATAATGCCGCTATGGAAATACGTCCACCATCTAACGTATTTAAAAATTGGCTGAATCCTCGTTTTTCGTCCCCTAGTAAATTCGATCTCGGTACGCGCACGTTTTGCAAAATAATTTCACATGTGTTGGAACCACGCACACCCATTTTGTCGTAATTACAATTGATTGTGACACCAGGTGTATTCGTTGGCACGATGATGGAGGAGATGATTTTTTTGCCGTCTTCGCGTTTGCCTGTTACCGCTGTCACAATAATTTGGCGTGCATGACCTGCATTGGTAATCCAGCATTTTTCTCCGTTAATCACGTAATCATCACCGTCGACAACTGCTGTTGTACGTGTTCCACCAGCATCTGACCCTGCATTGGGCTCCGTTAAACCGAAGGCACCTAATGTTTCCCCTTTTGCCAACGGAACAAGCCATTCACGTTTTTGCTCTTCCGTCCCAAAATTATAAATTGGAG
Source organism: Lysinibacillus sp. 38-6 (assembly GCF_046245175.1). Lineage (GTDB taxonomy): Bacteria > Bacillota > Bacilli > Bacillales_A > Planococcaceae > Lysinibacillus. The sequence continues at coordinate 3,774,223 of NZ_CP176417.1, read as the reverse complement.
CTGCTCCTAGGCTTACGGCTGCTGCATAGCTTAAACCAGTTCCTCCACATGCACGCCCTATTTCTTCAACAGCAATTGCATAAGAAACTGTATCTCCGCCAGAGCCGCCATATTCCTCAGGAAACGGGATACCCAATAAGCCTAGCTCAGCCATTTTTTTAAAGCTTTCTATTCTCATTGTTGATGTCTCGTCGACTTCACGAGCGTAAGGTTTAATTTCTTTCTCAGCAAAATCACGTACCATGTCTCGAATCATCGCTTGCTCTTTCGTCAGTTCAAAGTTCATTCCCATTTCCCCCTAATATCCAATTTGCCATAGCGGATTTCGTTCAGACGACAGTTACATAAAATTCGTACCGACTAGTCGGTCGGTATTAAAGATTAATAAAACCAGTATCGACTGCTGGTTTCTCTTGTACCATAAATTGAGTTGCTTCTTCCATCGCTTGTTCTGTGACAACTGCACGTAAAATCATATCTGTAAATACTTCAGTAATTTCCTCCATTGTCAACGGACCCGTTTGTTTAAACCACATATAGGTCCAGTTAATCATCCCCACAATAGCCATTGTGACAATGGTACAAGGCAATTCAGCACGAAAATCCTTAGTGTGCTGTCCTTCTTCAATTACTTTTTGTAATATTTCCCGATATTGATCTCGTTTTTTATGAATAATTGCGCTATACTCTTCAGACAGCGAACGGCTTTCTTCGTAAAATACCGTAATATGAGCTTGATACACATCAAACACTTGTGTTAGCGTTTGAAGCATTGCACATAAACGTGTAATGGGCGTATCGTATTTGTCGTAAGCTTCCTGTGACTGTTTAATCACATAGGAAATAAAGACATCATGCACTTCATATAACAATTCATCTTTCGATTTAAAGTTATGATAAAATCCACCTTTTGATGCACCAATATATTCCACAATGCGATCAACCGTTACATTATGATAGCCGTCTTGCTGAAACAGTACTACAGAAGCATCTACAATTCTTTGTTTTAACGTTTTCTTTACCATAAGCATCTATCATCCTTCTTTATCACACTTACCCCTTTGTTCCCCATAATTAGAATTTACTGAATTAAACTAATTATAAAAATACTATGACACTTTTAATATAGCATTCTCAAAAATTGGTGTCTAGTTCCACACAATAAAATTTTATGCATTAACGAGAATTTACACAACACCAAACAGAAAAGTGCCAGTCACCCAAACAATTCTTAATATTCAAATAAATAAATTCGCACCGTTAAACAAATAAAAAAACCCTATCACTCTGCGGCTTACCGGGGGGACTGCGCGAGAATGGTAGTGGTTTTTTACGCTTGAAGTACCCATAAAAAGTGCCAGGCACTCAAACAATTTGCTTATATAATTAAATTGGCCGCTCCAATTAAAGCTGCATTTTCAAATAATTCCGAGCGTTTAATTTCATATGTCTGGCGATAGGAAGGTAGCACATATTGCTGCGTGACTTCCTGAATTTTTTCCATAAATCGAGCGTTTGTTTTCATCACACCACCACCAAGTACAATGCAGTCTGGGTTAAATGTCTGGATAAAGTTCGCCAACACAATGCCAACATATGTAGCTGCTTGATTTATAATTTCTTGTGCAACGTCATCACCTGACGCATATGCAGCAAACACCATTTTTGTATCAATCGGCCTTTTCTCTTGCTGCTCCATGTCGCTTAAAATCGATGGGCGGTTTTTAATCGCTTCCATAGCGAGTCGTTGAATAGATAAGCCTGACGCATATGCTTCTAAACAACCATATTTCCCACAATTGCATCGTGGTCCATTTGGATTTACCGTAACATGTCCTATTTCACCAGCTAACATATTACTGCCGTTATACAGCTTGCGTTCTAAAATAATGCCTCCACCGATACCTGTACTAATCGTCATAAAAGCCATATTGCTTGCATGACGACCAGCCCCAAAGTTAAATTCGCCCCATGTAGCTGCACTTGCATCATTGACAACTGTTACTTTTTTCTGTAGCTGGGCATGTAACATCTTTTCTAAGTGGATATTTTGCCAATTAAACGTAGACCAATATTCTATAATACCTTTTGCTGTATCAACAATACCTGGCACACCAACGCCTACGCTTCGTATATCGTAGCCTTCAGTTAGAGCATTAATCGCTTCTACTACTCTACTAACGACACTCTCCGGACCTTCGTGCCCTCTTGTGTCCATACGCGTTTCCTTAATAATTTTCCCATCTACAGTTAATAAACCAATGGCAATTTTTGTACCACCCATATCTACACCGACTAGGTACTCTTTGTGCTGCATTTTATTCCCTCCAGTAGTTACTATGTCTATGCACGGAATAACATAATGTCTCTGATATCTCTAATTTTATTTGCGTCTATGCAATGGTCAAAGCTTGCTTGATGACGTACACCAGATCCAAAATGGAATTCAGAAACATGAATTTGTGTAATAAAGGATGGAAGCGTAGTAGGCGTCAAACCAGAGCCAGGCATTATTTGAATATGAGAGTGGCTTGCTTGTTGCTCTAATGCTTGAATTTCATTTACGGCATCAAGCACTTTATTTTTTCCACCTGATGTTAACACGCGAGATATTTCTTTATAAGCCATTAACGTTTCTAACGCTTTTGATTGGTCCTTTACTTCATCAAATGCTCGATGAAACGTAATATCCAGTCCATCTGCTGCTGCTATTAATCGTTGTAAAGTATGCTCATCAATCGCATATTCTTCTGTAAGCGCACCAATCACAATGCCACTAGCACCTAACTGCTTGCAAATTTGAATATCTTTTAACATGACTTGAATATCATTTTCATCATAAAAAAATGAACGACTGTGCGGGCGAATCATGACATTTACCGGGATTGTTACCTCACCGCAAACACTTTCAATCATCGCATAGCTCGGTGTCAATCCTCCCTCGGCTATAGCTGCGACCAATTCAATTCTGTCTGCACCAGCTTGTTGTGCCGCTTTGGCATCTGTTAAAGAAATTGCAATCACTTCAATAACCATTTTATTCATTCCCTTTTTCTAATTTACTATAGCTTTCAATAAAGTCTGCCAATAAACGAACGCCATATCCGGATGCACCGCGCACATGGTAGCCCGTCGTTTTTGGTGATTGCACAGGTGCGGCCATATCAATATGTCCCCACTTAATCCCTTTCGGCACAAATTTTCTTAAAAACAGTGCTGCTGTTATAGAGCCAGCTAAATCGTCCGAACCAATATTGCAAATATCGGCATAATCACTCGCTAAAGACGATTCATATTCATCAATCAATGGCATCGGCCATATAAAATCGCCGTTTTCACTGCCAAGTTTTTTCATTAAGGCTGTAATGGAATCATCACCGAAGACACCAGCATATTTTAAGCCTAGTGCCGCACCTATAGAACCCGTTAATGTGGCAATATCAACAATAACATCCGGCTTTAAACGTTCAGAATAATACAGTGCATCCGCTAAAATAAGCCTTCCTTCAGCATCTGTATTGCCCACTTGAACATGCAGACCATTGCCAAAACGAATGACTTCACCTGGTAAAAATGCTTTATCATTTACCACGTTTTCCGAAATCGGCAATAAAGCTGTGACATTGACAGCTAATTTCTTTGAAGCGACTAAATCCATAGCGCCAAATACAGCACCTGCACCGCCCATATCCATCCGCATATCACTAATGTTGCGACCTGTTTTAATGCTAACCCCGCCGCAATCATATGTCATGCCTTTGCCAATCAACACAATATGAGGCTTGCTTGCATCTGTACAGTATGTAATCTCAGCTAAATACGATGAATATTGGCTACCACGCCCAACAGCAACAAGCCCATTTAATTCTAGCTTGCGTAGCTCGTCTGTATTATAAATGTTCACAGTCAAATCTTTTTCACCGAAATGCTGACGAATCGTTTCAGCAAAAGTATCGGGATTCAGATCAATCGGGTCTGTATTACATAAATCTCTCGTCATATTCGTACTCGTAGCACGAATCATGCCTAGATTGATCGCTTCTTTGAAAGCATTGGTTTCTTCTAATAAGAAATAAATATGATAAGGTGTTACTTCTATTTTATCTTTGCGGTATTTTTGGAACTGGTAAGCCCCTAATACCCAGCCCTCTACAAAGGCAGAAACAGCGTCTTCTCGCTTTAGATTGACCGCTTCTAAAAAATCAAAAGAAACTTGGACGTCAGTTTGTTCACAGCCTCTAGCCACTCTTGCTGCTTCTCCTGCAGCTTCTCGTAAACTTTCATACGTAACCGTATCACTCTGTCCCAATCCAACAATTAAATAATCCTGTCCGCCATTGGCAGTTTCCTGTCTAAACCAGTGACATTTATGTTTGTCATTCATCCATTTCGGAATTTGGATGGAGCGTTGAGCACAAGATTGCCATACAGGATAAATTACAACGATATCCTTATTCTGTTGTCCAAAATGAAATTCCATCTGTCATCACATCTTTCATTTATCTATTACACCCGGCTTTTTTCCGAAACCCTCTCATGCACCTAGGCCACTATGTTTATTCAACCAAATTTTGAACTTTCTAACAATAGTGAAAGGGGAAATATCTAAGTTTAATTTTCTTAGAATATTTCCCTCTCACGAGCATTTTCATAAAGTTAATCGATTTGTAGCATTACATGTCCTTCAATTTTATCGACAGTAAAGTTAATATATTGCCCATCGGCACGATAGCTTACTTCTGTTAATTGCGGAAGTAATTTTACAGACTTCACCTTTGTATCACCAACAAACATTTTAAACTCCGTGTGATACAGCGGAATAATGTCTTCAATTGTATAAATATCCTCTGAACGCTTCTCCGTAATATAATGAAGTGCATGTAAAATCTTCGCACCTGTTGTATTATCTTCGTTCAAGGAAGTTAATAATGTCGATGGCCCATTATGAGCAACAAGCTTACTTTCAAGAAGATTGTCAATCGCATCTTTCATCATCCATTTACACCAAGCTGGAGCATTTTTTCGGTATAGTTTAAAAATAGGATGTGAGAAATAAATAATATTTTGGTGTTTTGTCACTGCAGCTTGCCCAACGATTTGAGATGATGGGGCATGTTGATGCGAGCAAAACGTACTACCTTCCCTATTGAAATAAGGTTGTACGGTGTGCATCAGCACTTCTGACTGTACCGGTTTTATTTCCAGACCTTTTAAATACATCACATACTCTTCTTTATGCAACTTTTTACCGATTACGTCATTCGGTAAGACGAAATCTCGGTCATATTTTGATTCACCAACGTAAACATTGCCGTATACATCTACTTCATTACTATTTCTATTAATGAGGGATTCATATGTACCGATAATTTTCCCGCCATTGTTAGCGTAAGTTTGAAGCTTTTGTTGTAGTTCAGGTGAATAGTTAATAACATCCGGCAAAATAATACATTTATATTCGTTAAAATCAACTTGACTGTCGATAATATTAAACTGATACGACAACTCTTGTAGCATTCGTACAGCACCAATTAATGCTGGATGAATCCCTAAATTATGATCCCCTGGTGTATAAAATTCTTCCGGCGTTAAGACCCCAATTTCGGCAACCGGTTTTGTATTCATACAATACTTTTCTACTTCTTTCACTCTGCCATAAACACTGCCGATTAATTCATAAGCAGCCTTCGATAATTTGCCATTTGGATGCAGCTGGTCTCCAATTGAACAACCTGCACCTAAAGCAAGCATATTGAAGCATTCGAACTCTAATGCCGCTTTATTTTTTAACGAGTGGAAATCGCCCCAATACGTATGGAACTTCCCTGTCATCCCAATGATATCCTTACCTAAAGTGCGAGAATATCGCATTGTTGCAGGGAAATGATCATAGCCCCATCCGCCACTTGGTAAAGACTCTAGCTCCAAATGGGTATAATTATTTAAGCTACTTTTATTTCCTGGACCAATGTGAGAGCTATTATAGAAAATACCTGCATGTGGCACTCTCGTGCTAAGGAATTCGGTCATCTCTTCTTTAAACTCTTCAAGCATCAGCGTAGAATAATAGATTCGATCTACTCGATTTTTTGTATTTAATCCTTTACGCTCCATTTGCTCAAAGCAATTTTTACAATTACAATCCACTTTAAATAAAATATCTAAAAAGAAACCATCAATATTTTCGCTTTTTACTGTATCGATAATATCTTGTAAATGGTCTTTAAAATATTGTCTATAGCCACTATTTAAACAAATTGTATAGTAGAAATGCGGCTCTGGAACGCCTTGACTATTAATAAAATCGCCGTTCTCATCAATCGATAACCACTCTGGGTGATGCTTACTTATATAACCATCCCATTGAACAGTTGTATATATCGGCACTTTAATATCATTTTTATGGCACACATCAATTTGCTCTAATAAAAGATTTTTATTTTCAAGATGCGGATGAATTAAATCTGGACGATGTTTCGAAGGGTAATATAACCAGCCGTGATGACATCTAGCAAAGCACGTAATCGAGTTTACATTCGCTTCTTTTAATGTTTCAACAAACTCCTCCGCTACAAAATCCTTTCCGACGTTAGGGATATCTTCACTTGTATGAAAATCCAAATGTACCTGTCTATAACGTAATTCGCTCAAATTCATAACCCCCATTAATATTCACTTTAGTTTTTTCGTTACTATTCTTTGACTGACCCTGCCGCTAAACCACTTTCAATTTTCTCTTGGAATAGAAGATAGACAACCAAAGGAACTAATATCGTGATGACGATTGCTGCCATTAATGGTCCGTATTCAGATCCTCTTTCACCGCTAAAGTTTAATAGACCTAATGCGATTGGTTTTAAACGATCATCATTAATAAATAATAGTGGGAACAGAATGTTATTCCATGCGCCTAAAAAATTAAAAATCGAAACGGTTGATATAGCTGGCACAGACATTGGCAAGATGACTCTGAAATAGATTTGGAAATAACTCGCTCCATCCATTAATGCCGCTTCTTCCAAAGAGGCGTTAATGCCTTTCATAAAGCGCGTTAACACTAAAATACTAAACGATAAAGAAAACGCCACATACAGTAACACTAATGCGACTAAGTTATTTTTTAATTCTAGTGCCCCAATAATATAAGAAACTGGCACAAGAACTGTATGCATCGGTATCATCATACCTAGCAAGAAAAATAAGGCTAAAAATTTATTCACTTTAAAGTTAAATCTTGATAATGTAAAGGACGCCATCGAAGAGACAATCGCTAGGATAATAACGGTTGCCATCGAAATCAGTACACTATTTAAGAAGTATCTACTCATATTCGCTTCTCGCCAAGCAATTACATAGTTTTCAAAGCGAAAAACCTCAGGCAAACTAAAGGGTGAACTGAAAATTTCTTTATTTCCTTTAAGAGAAGAAACTAATGTAAATAGCATCGGTTCAATAAACAATAAAGCCATCGCTATGACAAAAACGTATAATATGATTTTCTTTTTCATTGGTTCTTCTCCTTCCTATTCATAATCGATTCACTACCGATAGTTAGTACGAGTGCAATCACAAAAATAATGACCCCTAATGCACTACCAACGCCATAATTATTGTATCGGAAAGCCTCATAATACATTAACGTAGTCGGCAAATTGGTTAAGCCATTCGGGCCGCCCTCCGTCATAACGAAAATTAAATCAAATACTTTCACTGTTCCAATAATATCCATTAAAATACATAAAGTAATAATTGGCTTGAGCATAGGTACTGTTATATGGAAGAACTTTTGTACAGCCGAAGCTCCATCCATCTCTGCCGCTTCATATACTTCTTCTGGTATCGTTGTTAATCCCGCTAATAGGATGACCATGTAGTATCCAACGCCTGCCCAAATGTTTACAAAGATAATGGCACCCATCGCTGTCGATGAATCAATTAACCAACCTTTAGCTAAATCCGCTAGCCCAATAAATTCTAATAAGCTATTTAACGAGCCATTCGGCATAAAGATAAAGTACCAAAGTAAACCAATTGCAGTTAAAGGGAAAATAGTTGGTACAAAATAAATTACTTTAAAGAAACGATGTCCTCTAAATTTTGTGTTAATGGCAACTGCTAATAATAAAGCGATTGGTGTATGGAATAAAACACTAAAAAACACCATTGCAAACATATTCTTTAACGAGATAAGAAAATCTTTATCCTTAAATACATTTAGATAGTTTTCTAAACCAACAAATTGTAAAGGTGCCCCTTTAATGCCATTCCAGTTGACAACGGAAAAGTATAGGGCACCTATCATAGGTACAATAAGGAATAGAATATAGATTACTAAAGCCGGTAAAGAAAATAGAAAAATTTTCGCCTTATCCTTATTAGTTTTTACATTCATCTATTCCCCTCCATTTCTAAATTTTTTTACCATATGCCCAATAAATACGTTCATTTCACAGCTAAACGAAACAGGTTTTGCTACAGGTAAACGGCTCTTCGCTAGAAGAATCAAACTACTTCCTCGCTACGCTTGTCCACGATTTGGACTTGCGATCCTGCTGGAGCCGCCACCTGTTGCTAACCTAATGTTCGTTATCCGTCTACTTATTTTGATTTATCAATTTCACTTTGAATTTCTTTTGCTGCATCTTTTGCTTTACCACCTATTAAGATACTAACAATCGAATTTCTTGTTCTATCTTGCATAGATGGTAGTGGATCAAAGTCGAACACATCTACTGCAATACCTGTTGATGTAGAACCTAATTCAATATTGTGTAAGAATAAATCAGATACTTTTGATTCATCAATATCGATATCAGAACGTGGAATTAAAAACTGTGCTTCCTCTGCAAAACGTTTAGCTGCATCAGCTGAAGTTAGCATTTTTAGAAGCTCAATTGTATATTCTTTTTCTTTTCCTTCCAGTTTGCCATTGACCATATATGGACTGATGATTTGCATATCTTCATCTTTAAACTCTGGTTTTTCATCAAAATATGGGAATTTAGCAAGTTTAATAGAATCCGCGTATTCTGTCTCACTTGTATTTGTAAATTTACCAATGTTCCAAGGCCCTGTAATAATCATTGCCGCTTTACCTTCAAGGAAATCTGCCACAGCGATTTCATCACTTATACCAGCAGCACTTTGACCGAATGCATCTAATTTATTTAATTCATCTACATACTCAAGTGTTTTTACAACATCAGGATCTGTCCATTTTAATTCTCTTGTACCAAGTTTCTTAGCAGCTTCTGTTCCCATCCATTTGTAGAAAATTTGGTTGTGTAAATGACCTGCCATATACGTTGCTTTTGCACCAAGTGCAATTGGTGTAACATCGATGCCTTTTAGCTTTTTAATGGCAGCTGTTAGTTCACTCCAAGTTTCTGGGAATTCACTTACACCAGCTTTTTTAAGTAATTCTTCATTATAGTAAACACCAATTAAGCCAGACTCCATCGGAATGCCATAAGTACCTTCATGACCTGGTACTTGATAATACTTTAATGCACCCTCTGTAAAATGTTCGCCCCACGCTGGATCTTCTTTTAAAATTGGATCCATATCCATTAGTAAGCCACTTTCAATGTACTCATTTAAATTTGCGACACCTTGAACTCTAAAAATATTCGGTAAAGTACCAGATGCAAGATCTGTTTTCAGCTTGTTGTTAAATGCTGATTCATCACCTTGAGATTCATCCACAACGACTACGTCCGAATGCTTCGCTTCAAATTCTTTAATAATATCTTTATAAATTTGTGCTTGGGTGCTTGTCCCTGCCATTCTTGTTAGCATTCTAATTTTTACTTTGCCATCTTCATTACCATTAGCATCATTCGAACCACCACAAGCTGTCAGAATAGTAGCTAATACAACCATTAAAATTACGAGCATCTTTTTCTTCATCAATTTCATCCCCTTTGTAACAAGTTATTTTTATTTTGTATTTGGTGTTAATGCAAATACCTCTCGGATTGCTCCTACTTCAATGCCGCCATCACTTTTAATGATGCTTGGTCGAAGGGAGCGAATGTTAGCAATTGTTTCTTTATTTTCATAATCTATTTGCTCTAAAATAGACGCAATGACATTTGGCCAAACGTCTTCAGAACCATCTAAAACTTTCAATGCAAAGCCTAAACGTTCTTTTTTCAAGCCGAAGCAATAAACACCTTTTGCCCCGCCCTTTGCGACGATATTTCGATCTTGCAATAATGTAGAGCAAATAAAGTGATCAGACGCTACCATATTGAATTCATTGTTCATAATCGTTGTCATGCGCTCTACCGCTTCTCGCAGCTCCAAATCGTCAATTAAATCTGGACATGCTAATTTCAAACTTGTAATCGCCATATTGTGTAACGGTATAGCGAACACTGGCACCCCACAGCCGTCTACTCCTACATGAATGTCAGAGAGCGGTGTTTCTGATAAATAAGATAGCGTTTTCAAAATAAGCTGTTGTAGAGGATGATCGACATTCCAATAGCCCTCTGTTGGAAAACCTAGTTCACGACATGTTGCAATAAAGCCCATATGTTTGCCTGAACAATTATGATAAAGCTTTCTTTTTTCCATATTTTTTCTTAACATCGCCTCTTTCGGCTCAGCATTTAACGGATAGGAATACGGACAAAATAATTCACTTTCATCAATTGCAAACTTCTCTTTCATTGTTTCAAGCGCTTCAATATGGTACGTTTCTCCACGATGTGAAGCAGTAAATAATGCTGCCTCTCTATCAGTTAAGCCATACTTTAAATCAATTTTAGATAAAAAAGCAGGTAGTGCTTGAATTGGTTTGGCAGCAGAACGGTAATATGTATTATGTTGGATATTACCAACTTGATAAATCGCCTCTTTGCTGTCATTAACACCACAAACAACACCAGAATGCACATTTTCCAGTAAGTTCGCCCGTGTTTCTTCTACTAAAACTTTAGAATTCATAATTCGCTTTCCCCCATTTTTAAGAATGACCATTTGCCGATACGCGAAAGGTTATTTAATAACACCTTTTTTTAAAATAATATTAGCGTATTGCGCTTTTTCACTTGTTGCTACTACAGCAAAAGCCTTTTTTGTACGTTCGTAAAACGCAAAACGCTCTATCAATTCAAATGGGCCAGAACATTCGGTGTGACGTTGAACAATTTGTTCGTAGTCTTTCCAAATCGTTGGTTCCACTGGATCTCCTGGGACAACAGCCATTAATTGAATAGGATGTTCGACATACGTATCGATTGGAAAGAATGCCAAGATCGCTTCCAGTAATGCCGGTATTGTATGTCCATCACAACGAATAAGCTGTTGGGCATGGCTGGCAGCCGGAAAATTGCCGTCTGCCAACACAATCTCATCTCCATGACCCATCTCCATTAGTACCTTCATTAAATCCGGTGAAATAATTGGAGGAATCCCTTTTAGCATCGTTATTCACACTCATTTCTTTATTCTTCTGCTACAAAGTAATTTGTTAGAGAACCTAATTTCTCGATTTCTACAGTTACTTCATCTCCTGGTTGAATATACACTTGCTGTTCTTGAGGGTATCCGAATACTACGCCTTCAGGTGTACCTGTCAAAATAATATCGCCAGGCTCCAATGTCATATGTTGAGAAATATAACTAATGATTTCAGCACAATTGAATATCATATCGGCAGTATTTGAGTTTTGTCTTACCTCGCCATTGACATATGTTTTTAATGCTAAATTATTAGGGTCTGTAATCTCATCTGCCGTCACTAAGTACGGACCAATCGGACTGAACTTATCGCAAGTTTTTCCTAATAACCATTGATGCGTTCTCATTTGTAAATCACGTGCTGACAAATCATTCACTGTGCAATAACCGAAAACATGGTTTAATGCATCTTGTTCAGTGACATTTTTTATCTTTTCGCCGATCACAATCCCTAGTTCTACTTCATAATCAAGTTCCTTTGTAACCGTTGGAATAGCAATTTCACTGTTATGTCCTGTTAATGTATTATCAAATTTATTAAATAAAATAGGTACTTCTGGATACGGTGCATTCGTTTCGTCCGCATGTTTGCGATAATTTAAACCAACACAAATAATTTTATGTGGCTTTGTCACACATGGTCCCCACGTGATTTGCTCTTCCTCTACAAACACAGCACTTTCTTGTGCTACTATCGTTTCAATAAAATGTTGAAGCTTTGCTGTCTCTTCTTTATTGCAAGTCATAAGAGCTGTGTATTCTGGTAAATTAGTAAGATCGGCATTTTTTTCAATAGATGCCGCAATATCAATAATGCCTTGCTCCGTTTGCACGCCTAATTGATAGACGCCTTGCTTATCAAATGTTAATAGTTTCATAGTCAATCCTCATATCATTTCGTCATATTAAGCATTTTTTCCAAAGACCACGCCACCATCTATATACAGTGGAGAACCCATCATAAAACTCGAGTCATCAGATGCTAAAAATAAAGCTGCTTTTGCTACATCCTCAGGTTTCCCTAATTCGCCACTTAGCTGTCTTGTTTTAATACTTTCGATGGCCGCTTGTGGATTGTCGTATGCATTCGCTAAATAATTTTCAACAAATGGTGTGAAAATAGTGCCTGGTAATAATGCATTGACACGAATATTGTACGGTGCATAATCTACTTGCATCGCCTTCGTTAACGATAAAATAGCGCCTTTTGTTGCCGAGTATAATGCGCGTTGCTTTAAGCCCATTTCAGCAGCACATGACGACATATTAATGATGCATCCACTCTTCTGTTCCATCATGTAAGGAACAATATATTTACTAGGTAAGTAAACGCCCTTCACATTGACACTCATCACTTTATCCCATACGTCAGGCTCTACTTCATCTATACGTCCAACATTGCTGATGCCCACATTGTTAAAAAGGATATCAATTTTTTTGAATTGCTTTGTCATGTGGTCAACCATGTCTTTCACTGCTTGAGGAATCGTCACATCTGCATGATAAAATGTTGCGTTTCCTCCATTAAGTTGAATGTCCTTTACGGTACCTTCACCGTTTTCTTTGTGCACATCGTTGATGATTACGTGGGCGCCTTCTGCTGCAAAGAGCAGAGCTGTCGAGCGACCAATACCACTACCACCACCAGTAATAAGCGCTACCTTGCCTTGTAATCTCATAGCAACATTTCCCTTTCTTGTTCTAAATGATCTTCGGGTTGTGCAGCTTTCACAGTAAGTCCCCCATCTACCATTAGTAAATGGCCATTAATTTGCATGGCGTCATCAGAAACTAAAAATACGACAGCATCGCCAATTTGCTTTTCCGTTCCCAATCTTTTCATTGGATTCGCTTGAATTTCTTTTTCTAAAATGCTTGGATCTTGAAGATATTCTTGGCACATATCTGTCGCCACTGTACTTGGCCCCACGGCATTGACGTTAATATTGTATTTGCCTAATTCAATCGCCAGCGCTTTTGTTAAATGACTAGCCGCTGCTTTTGATGAAATATAATGTGGGATAACCGGGCTTGTCACAAGTAAGCTAGCCGTAGATGTGATATTAATAATTTTTCCGTAACGATTGGCAATCATTTTTTTCGCTACTCGCTGTGTCGTTAAGAAAATCGATTTAACATTCGTTTGATACGTTGTATCCCATGTCTCTTCTGTTAATTTCATAAATGATTCAAATGGCGCGATACCGGCGTTATTTACTAAGATTTCGACATCGCCTAATGTTTTTTCAACTTCATCAATCATTTGATCGACTTCTTGTTTAATGCCAACATTCGCTTTGACAACCATTGCACGAACATGGAAACGTTCCTCGATTTGTTGCTTTAATGCTTGTGCCTTTACTAGTGAGCTTGGCGATGTATAGTTAATGGCAACATGGGCTCCTTCTTCTGCTAATCTTTCGACGATAGCAGCCCCTATCCCCCTGCTTGCTCCTGTAACTAGAGCAACGCGGTTTTCAAGTTTTTTCATGTGCATTCTCCCTACTTTGCTTTTTATAAACTAATGCCGATGCGACTAATACTGAATTCTTGATGACCTAAAATCTCAGCTTTCGTTTGCTGACCTTTCGCGACATTAACGATCGATTCTAAAATGCGTTCACCAGATTCGTCCAACGACTCCTTACCTTGTAATACAGGGCTAACATCTACATCGATATTGTCCGCCATTCTTTTTCCAGTCATTTCGTTACCTGTTATTTTAATAACCGGTATAATCGGATTGCCTGTTGGCGTTCCTCTGCCTGTTGTAAAGCAAACAACATGAACGCCCGCTGCTGCCATACCTGTAACACATTCAATATCATTGCCTGGTGAATCCATGAAGTAATAGCCTGTGCCCGGAATTTCTTCGGCGAAGTCTACAACGCCTTGCAGCATGGCTGTTCCAGCTTTACTAATACAACCTAAAGATTTTTCCTCAATCGTTGATAAGCCGCCTGCAATATTACCGGGGCTTGGATTTCCTCCACGCATATCGACACCCATGCGTTCTACTTCAAGTTCAAATTGTTCAACACATTTATACAATTTTTGTTGGACATCTTGATTTATAGCCTTTGCCGCAACAAGATGCTCCGCGCCAATAATTTCAGTTGTCTCTCCCATCACAATCGTGCCACCTGCATTTAAAATGGCATCTGCTGCTCTTCCAAGTGCAGGGTTACTACATAATCCTGATGTAGCGTCAGAACCGCCACATTTGACACCTACAATAAGCTCGGACAGCGGAATATCGATTAACGGTGTATCTTCTATTTTTTTCAGAAGTTCCTTGGCAAGTTCTACACCTTTTTCTATCGTTTTAACGGAGCCACCCTCATTTTGAATATCAATCCAAACAACGGGCTTACCTGTCTCTTCAATTTCTTTCTTAATATCTTGTGCATTGATTACTTCACAGCCAAGACTAACAATTAAAACAGCCCCTACATTCGGGTTTTTGCCCATGCCAACTAATACTTGATGTGTTCTTTCTTTATCAGCACCTACTTGACTACATCCATGTTGGTGAGGGATCGCTACAGAATCTGGCACTTGTTGCTGAATTCTTGACGTCACCTGATTTGCACAAACGACTGTTGGTAAAATTAAGAGATGATTGCGAATACCCATTTTTCCATTTTCTCTTCGATAGCCTTTAATATATGTCATCTATTTACACCTCCGACCTTTTATCTCCACGCCCGCGTATTCCTTCGATATTGTGAACATGTACATGTTCACCAGGAAGAATGGTAGTTGTTGCTGCACCAATTACTTCTCCGTATTTCTTCACTTCCTCACCCGGATTAATAAGCGCAATCGCTACTTTATGTCCAAAATGAACATCTTCTTGCAACGTTAATTCGCACGTTTGATTTCCTTTTGTATAAACCACGCTTGCGCCTTTTTTCATATCTGCTAATAGCGTCGTAACATTATCTTTTTCATCCATTACGATACAAGTTACCCCTTGTTGAAATGCCATTTCTGCCATGCCTTTGCCCTCCTTTTTACAATTTATAAAAACGTTTTGCATTTTCGCCAAATATCATTTCTAAATCTTTGCCAAGTAAGTTTGCTGGTAAGTTTTCCATCAGTATCATCAGTACGTCATTGTATGTACCTGATAAATTACACACAGGCCAGTCACTTCCAAACATCACCCGTTCCGTACCAAAAACATTGACCACATGGGTGATAAATGGTTGGAACTCCGCTAGCGTCCAATTTTGATGTGTAGCTTCTGTCACTAATCCTGAAAGTTTGCACATCGCATTTGGATACATCGCTATTTTTTCCATTGCTTCTTTCCAGCCATCTAACTGCTGTTCTGCAATATTTGGCTTTGCAATGTGGTTTACTACGACTCTCAAGTTAGGACACAATTTTAATAATTCTAGTATGTAAGGAAAATGTCTTGGCTTTATTAACAGATCTAGCGGAACATCATGTTGGACAAGTAAGTCAACGTTCTTTAAAACCTCTGGTCGTAATATCCAATCATCCTCAGGTAAATCTTGTAACATAGGTCGCACACCGACAAAGCCAGGATGTCGTAGTAGCGCCTCAAAATGTTGCTGGAAGTTCGCCGCGCTTAAATCTAACCAGCCAACTACGCCCGCAATCCAGTCATATTTATCAAATAACGTTAATAAAAATAACGTTTCCTCTATCGTCGGTGCCGCTTGCACGACGATTGTTTTATCAATTTGATGTTCGTTTAAAATGGGATAAAGATCATTCGGCATAAAATCACGATAAAGTTCTAGTAAATCTTCTGTTAACCATTTATAATCATTCCTTGATAACTTCCAAAAATGTTGATGTGAATCAATAATCATATTCAACACCACCTTTGTTAACTTTTATGTTACCGGTAACGTAAAAATAACAAACAAAAAAATACATGTCAATACTAATTTCTGAAAATAATCAAAATTCAAAACCGAGTTAAATAGGTGGTATTGAGTAGGATTTTTTATGCTTAGTAGAGTAGAATGGTGAAAAACACTGGGAAATAGCTGTTTTTAGATTGTTGAAGGAACGCTCATATCTTTGTCATAAAATACACATTTGACAACGTTGATTATGCAGTGACAATAAAAATTAGTGGTAATGTCGATTGTTGGACACTCATGCTATAATGACTTGTGAAAAATGGTATGTACATCTGGAGCAATAAACGGAGAATGTGTGAATTATTTTATTTTTGGCTCACTTAAAGCGCTTTCCCTCTTGGATTTAAATATTGGAAAGTGTAGTGTTAAAAGAAGTACAATTATATTAGAACTGTTTATGTAAAAATAATCCAACAACATGACTAATCACGATGACTTTATTTTGAAATAAAATGTATCTTCGTCCAACAGATGTTTTGCGCAGAAACGTTGTGCCAGCAGTAGGTAAAATACAAAAAAATTTACAATGTAAGGTAGGTACGATAGGTGACAACAATTTATGATATTGCCAAAAAAGCGAATGTTTCTCCTATGACTGTTTCAAGAGTCATTAATAATAAAGGAAATATAAGTGAGAAAACGAGAAAAAAAGTAGAAGCTGTTATTCAAGAATTAAACTATATCCCTAACTACGCCGCTAGAAGTTTAAATATTAAAAAAACTAAAATCTTGTCATTGGTGATTCCTGATATTACAAACCCTTTCTTCACAAAGGTTGCCAGAGGAGCAGCAGATAAAGCGAATCAACTGGGCTATCAGCTAATGTTGTGCAATACGGATGAGGATCCAGAAAAAGAAAGTGGCTACATAGATGCTCTAATTTCAAAAATGGTAGACGGTGTTATTATTGCCCCCACTGGTAATCAATCTAAAAAAAACTTGAAAAAGCTTGTGAAAAACAAAATCCCATTCACATTAATTGACAGGATGATAGACGATTTACCTTGCGATATGGTATTAGGGAATAATCATGAGGGCACGAGAGAGTTAGTCCAACATTTAATTGACCGTGGACATAAAAAGATTGCCATTATCCACGCACCTTTAGACATTTCTACATCGAAAGAAAGATATCAAACATATGTAGAAACATTGAAAGTAAATGATTTATCTTTTAATGAGAACTTAGTGATCCAAGCACATTATAAGCAAGAAGAAGAATGGGATTCGATTAATGGTTTACTGCTATTACCTGAGGAAGAACGACCTACTGCTATTTTTGCCGCTAATAACTTTATCGCGATTAATGCTATTACAACACTGCGCAACAAAAATATTCGAGTGCCAGAAGATATTGCCGTTGTGTGCTTCGACGATTTAGAGCCGTATTCAAATTTCGATCCTTTCTTCACTGTAGCTTCACAGCCAGCCTATGACTTTGGCTATATGGGAACGCAATTAGTTATCGAAAGAGTGGAAGAAAACGGTCCTAGTGAATATCGAAAAATTCATCTTCAACCAACGCTAATCGTTAGAAAATCTTCAAATGCTTTTATTAAATAAGTAACTGGCTAATAAAGAAAAAGTGTTAGATTGACCATCGTCATTCTAGCACTTCTTTGCTTTGGCGTTGATGTTCACTAGCACACCATAGTAAACCTCCCCTTTTTTTCGCAGATGTCATCCCCCCCTTTCATCAACTAATTGCCTCTGTATTTCACTAATACTATTGTCACTTTTAACGAGTACGTCTTGTCATAAACTAGATGCGAAGAGGATGAGCTGCTAGTTGAACAATAGCAAAGTATCTCTAAACTTCTTCTTTACCATAACAATAATGCTCTATGATATAGTAAACACAAGGATTTACGAAAGGATGTTATGAATGGCTAAAAGTGTAGTAATCGCTGAAAAACCATCAGTAGCGCGCGATATTGCGCGTGTATTGAATTGTAATAAAAAAGGAAACGGTTTTCTTGAAGGAGATAAATACATCGTTACATGGGCATTAGGTCATCTTGTAACGTTAGCAGACCCAGAAAGCTATGACGTGAAATATAAAACGTGGAATTTAGAAGATTTACCAATGTTACCTGAACGTTTAAAGCTAACCGTGATTAAACAAACAGGCAAACAATTTAACGCCGTAAAAAGCCAGCTAACGCGTGGTGATGTTGGCGAAATCATTGTAGCTACTGATGCTGGACGCGAAGGTGAACTTGTAGCACGCTGGATAATTGATAAAGTAAAAATTAATAAGCCGATTAAACGATTATGGATTTCTTCTGTAACCGATAAAGCGATAAAAGATGGCTTTGCCAACTTAAAACCAGGTAAAGCTTATGATAATTTATACGCTTCTGCTGTGGCACGTTCTGAGGCGGACTGGTATATCGGACTAAATGCTACGCGTGCTTTAACAACCCGCTTTAATGCCCAGCTCAACTGCGGTCGTGTGCAAACACCAACTGTAGCCATTATTGCGGCACGTGAAGATGAAATCAAAAACTTTAAACCACAAACCTATTACGGTATCGAAGCACAAACGACCGATCATTTAAAACTGACATGGCAAGATGCAAAAGGCAATAGCCGTAGTTTTGATAAAGATAAAATAGACGCTATCGTAAAAAAGCTAGGCAGAAACAACGCCACTGTCACTGATATTGAAAAGAAACCGAAGAAAACTTTCGCTCCAGGCTTATATGATTTAACCGAGTTACAACGAGATGCCAATAAAATTTTCGGTTATTCTGCAAAAGAAACGCTAAATATTATGCAAAAACTCTATGAACAGCACAAAGTATTAACGTATCCACGTACAGACTCACGCTATATTTCACAGGATATTGTGGCAACGATACCGGAACGTTTAAAAGCTTGTGGTATTGGCGAATATCGCCCACTTGCCAATAAGCTGTTAAATAAACCGATTAAAACGTCGAAGGCATTTGTCGACGATAGTAAAGTTTCTGATCACCATGCCATTATCCCAACGGAAGGCTATGTTAATTTCTCTGCTTTTTCTGATAAAGAACGGAAAATTTACGACCTTGTTGTGAAAAGATTTTTAGCAGTTCTTTTCCCTGCTTTTGAATATGAACAGCTGACATTACGTGCAAAAATTATGGATGAAAGCTTTGTCGCACGCGGAAAAACGATTTTATCAGCTGGCTGGAAGGAAGTATATGAACATCGCTTTGACGATGAGGATACGGCAGATGATTTACAAGAGCAAATCCTCCCTCGTATTGATAAAGGTGATACACTTCAGATTAAACTGATTGCGCAAACATCTGGTCAAACGAAGCCACCAGCTCGCTTTAACGAAGCTACCTTATTATCAGCTATGGAAAATCCAACGAAATATATGGCGACAAACGATAAAAAATTAGCCGATACGTTAAAATCGACAGGCGGTTTAGGTACAGTTGCCACGCGCGCTGATATTATTGACAAACTCTTCAACTCATTTTTAATCGAAAAACGTGGTGCGAAAGATATTTACATCACATCAAAAGGTCGACAATTGCTTGATTTAGTGCCGGAAGAGTTAAAATCCCCTACACTTACTGCTGAGTGGGAGCAAAAACTCGAAGCCATTGCAAACGGTAAGCTGAAAAAAGATGTCTTTATTAGTGAAATGAAAAATTACACAAAAGAAATCGTTTCAGAAATTAAAGCAAGCAATAAAAAATATAAACATGACAATATTTCTACTAAATCTTGCCCTGATTGTGGTAAACCGATGCTCGAAGTGAACGGCAAAAAAGGTAAAATGCTCGTTTGTCAGGACCGTGAATGTGGTCACCGCAAAAACGTAGCACGTGTGACAAACGCCCGCTGCCCTCAATGTAAGAAAAAACTAGAGCTTCGCGGTGAAGGG
Organism: Lysinibacillus sp. 38-6; assembly: GCF_046245175.1. Classification (GTDB taxonomy): domain Bacteria; phylum Bacillota; class Bacilli; order Bacillales_A; family Planococcaceae; genus Lysinibacillus. The sequence goes on along the minus strand of NZ_CP176417.1, from coordinate 3,753,964 downwards.
GACGGACAAATTTTTGTATGTAAATGTGGCCATCGCGAGAAATTATCTGCCTTTGAAGCACGCCGTAAAAAAGAAGGCGGCGGTAAAGTCGATAAACGCTCCGTGCAAAAATATTTAAAACAACAAAATAACGAGGAGCCCGTAAATAACGCCTTGGCTGAAGCATTAAAAGGATTAAAACTTGATTAATTTTAATGAAAAGAAGCTAGGATATAAGCGTTAACGAAGGCTGCGACTTACGATGTGCCCGCGGACAACAACTGCATTGCCAAAAGTAGTTTTGTTTTATAGTTGATGTTTGTCTGCAATGCAAAATAAATGAAGCCTTACTATTCACTATATTGCAATAAAAAAACTTAGCAGTAAATACTAGTTGTTGGTAGCGTAGGCGGTGACTCCTGCTCAGAACAGCACATAATGTAAGACGCAACAATCCGCGCGTTAGCGAGAGTTGCGGCTTACGGTGTGCCCGCGGAAAGCACCGCCGTAGCGGACAACAATGGCATTGCAAAAAAGTGTTAGATTGATGGCCATCAATCTAACACTTTTTTTGCCCGCTTAAATCTTGAATTTTTACTTTTTCATCTAGTAAAATATACATATAGTAGTATCTTTTTTAGCTACTGCAACACAATTCGCCGTTTCCATCCCTCATGTTTTTTCAAACATTTACAAAAAAAGTATTTTTAAAATTGCATACTCTAATTCCTATAACATATATTGAATTGTCGCAATATTCACTAAATTACAAAGGAGGAGAAGAAAGTGCAAGCTCAAGACTTTAGACCACGTAATGTGATTATTATTACAATTATTGTTGTGCTATCGCTAATTATTGGTCATGCGATCTATGTAGATTATATTGAGGTTTCTTCAAATGCACAGGAATTTAGTGGTTTTATTAGTGACAGCAATACCTAGTGAAACTAATGAAAGTATATGAAGTGCAGCTTATGGCAACCGTCAATATTATGTAAAAGGAATTACTGCCGCCAAGGCTATTTCATAGAATAACTCAAATTGAAAAGAAGAATCTGCTCCCGCCCTTTATGATGCGGACTACAGCGGATTCTTTTTTCTATTGTGCAATGAAAGGTAGGGTTCATGTTGCTTTCGCGGAATTGTTGCACTGCTTCGCGGGATTCTCTCTCCGTTTCGCGGAATTCTCTCCCCATTTCGCGGAATTCTCTCCACGTTCCGCGGAATTACTTCCCCTCTCCGCGGAATTCTCTCCCCGTTTCGCGGAATTCTCTCCTCGTTTCGCGGAATTATCGCTTCTTTCCGCGGAATTCTCTCCTCGTTTCGCGGGATTCTCTCCTCGTTTCGCGGAATTATCGCTTCTTTCCGCGGAATTCTCTCCCATTTCGCGGGATTCCCCTCTCCGCGGAATTCCCATCTCCGCGGGATTGTCTCCTCATTTCGCGGAATTATCGCTCCGTTTCGCGGAAATCCCCTCTCGTTCCGCGGGATTCTCTCCTCATTTCGCGGAATTGTCTCCCCATTTCGCGGGATTCTCTCCTCGTTCCGCGGAAATCCCTCTCATTTCGCGGGATTCTCCCCTCTCCGCGGAATTCTCTCCCCGTTTCGCGGGATTCTCTCCCCATTTCGCGGGATTCTCTCCCCATTTCGCGGAATTATCGCTCCGTTCCGCGGAATTCTCTCCTCGTTTCGCGGAATTATCGCTCCGTTTCGCGGAATTTTCTCCTCGTTCCGCGGAATTCTCTCCTCATTTCGCGGGATTCTCCCCTCATTTCGCGGGATTCCCTCTTCACTCCGCCGAAAGAAGCACTGCATCGCTGAATTCCCTGCCCCCGCACGTAGTCTATGCTCATCATTTATTCAGCTGCTTCTTAAGATATTGTTGATGGTCTCGAATGCACGTATCATTTGGTTTATAGTACAGTGCTTTTGCATTGTGCTCATAGGCATTTTCATATAGTCGTAAGCGATCATAAAGCAAACTTAATTGAACATGGGGAATCCATGTCGAGTATGCTCGCTTATAAACGCCCAACGTGCAAGGAGATACTTGTAATGCTTGTGAATACCAATAAATCGCCTCCTTATTTTTCGATTGCTCCATAAAGTATTGACCGATTCGACAGCATGCTTCTGGTTTAGGTTGATCATACATTAGCGATTGAAAAATAGCTTGCGTCGCCTGCTTGGCATCCTGCAATTGCTCATAACAAACAGCTAAATGGAGACAAGCTTCAATAGAATCATCGGCAGTACCTAATGCTGTATCTAAAAAAGTATGGTAATTGTTAATGGCTTCTACAAAACGTTGGTGGTCTTTTAATTCATTGGCATAGTGAAATAAATCCTTAGCGGCAAATACATGCCCCTCTGCTTTTAAACGCTCATAAATACGAATATTACGCGCTTTATCTCGCTTAATTGGTAAGTGGACAACAGCTATATCACTATGGCACATTGGACCGGTTATATCCAAGTACTCATGAACCGCACCTTGCCACTGAAAATTACGCGAACGCTTCACTAAACGGCATCTTCTTTCACTTAATGCCACACTGCCATCCGTCTCTAACATGACATAGTAATCCATTGAAACTGCATCAATATTAGGATACAAGTATTGCTTCAGTTCCATCAGTTTGTGTTGCTGTTCTGTTGTGAGTACATCATCCGCATCCAGCCATAAAATATAATCTTTTGTTGCTTGTTGAAATGAAAAATTTCGCGCCTGCGCAAAATGGTCGCCCCATGGAAAATCAAAAATTCGAGAAGTATACTGCTTGGCAATGTCCTTTGTACGATCGCTTGAGCCTGTATCAATAATATTAATTTCATCGACTAAGTGCTGGACACAATCTAAGCATCGTTCGAGCACACTTTCTTCATTTTTTACAATCATACATAGACTAATCGTTATCATCGGGTCCCTCCTTTATGTATGTAATATATGCACGCTATAAAGTTTGCACGCTGTTGTTTAAATGCAAAAAACGAACGGTATATTGCGATACCGTTCGTTCTGTTATTTATAAATATTGTTCCCGCCATTGCAGCTGCTCTTTTTCTGTTAGTTGCTGTTCCAACTTTTCATCCCATTGGTTTAACAATGTATTCCATACACGGACGTAGACAATATTTTTTTCCTTATCATACAGTATAAATTGTAAACACGGGATATCATTAATCTGTTGCGCTTGTGCCGAGACGATGGTTTCCACTATTTTTTGAGCGCTAGTTGCTTCTTCTTCCTGCTGCAACGCTTCAAGCAACATCGCCTCATCAAATTGTTCTTGTTGCTCAGCCTCTTTATCGACATAGCGATAAGGTTCAGGCAACTCATCAAACTCCTCTATATCTTCTTCACCGGCAGGGAGAATAGCTTGGTGGCATGGGCTAAATAATAACGTAGCCGTTTCAACCTCAAGCTCCTCCTCTAAAATGCCACGCGCCAATTGTTGTTCTCCTTTAGGGGTTAATCTATAGAAGCCATCTGCTTGTTCAATAAGGCGTACGCGAGACATTAACGATACTAAATCCTCAATAAACAGTGGGTCTACTAGTAATAGCTCACTTAATTCCTCTACATTTTGAAAATTTGCTTCCTGCATGCTAATTAATAGCATTTGCATTAAGACATCCATCGTTGAGCGACGAATCGGCTCGTATGTTACTTCGATTGTGCGAATCGGAATACACCAATCCGTTGATTTCATTATTTTCACATGCCGATTTTGTTGTAATTCTCTCATTAAACGCTGTTGTAATTTCAACACCTTACATCACCTGCCCATTATGATTACGTAAGCCATTGTAGGATTTCACCGTCGTTAATAGATTGCTGTACATATCTCGTGTATCTTGATGTTTCGCCCGCTTGGCAAACATATCAGCACTGCCGACTAGCATTAACAGTTCACGAGCACGAGAAAGTGCGACATTTAACCTGCGATAATCTCTCGCAAAGCCAATATCCCCACCCTTTGGCGTATTACGAACCATACTTACTAATATGACATCCATCTCCATCCCTTGAAACTTATCGACTGTTCCCGTTCTAAATTGGAGATGTGGTAACTGTAATTCTTGCTGAAGAAGACGATTTATTTTCTTCACTTGCTCACCATAGAAGCTAATGACCCCGACACTTTTCTGTACGTCTTGTGCAATGCGTCCTGCCTTTTTCGCTTCCATTACAGCACGATTTAAGTCTGTTAAAATATTACGGATTGTTTGTAGTTCTCCTTCATTATAACGACTCGTTTCACCTTTAACTTGTTCCTCTAAAAATGGTTTTTCAGTTGGCATATCAATCCATAGCAAATGATCGTCTCGATCGACAAATTGCCCTTCTAAGCCATGGTCACGCGCTGCATCCGAATCTGGTAATCCGCATTGCAAGCCGTTTTCTTCCTTGGCGTAAAATGGTGTAATACTGTGCATAATTTTTTCATGCATTCGGTATTGCAAAGCAAGCATTTGCTTATGTGTTGACGGTAAGTTATTAAATAAGCGTTCAAATAACGACTCACGCAGTAAATTTTTTAGCTCTTGTGCTCCATCGAAGTTTGGATTTTCTTCTAGCATACCTTTCAATGTTTCCTCTAACGTATCATCACCAAGAAGTGGCGGTAGCTGATGATGGTCCCCTACTAAAATAATTTTTTTACCTTTTAACATCGGTAATAATAGCTCTGGAGGGGTTGCCTTAGATACTTCATCAATAATAACGACATCGAAGGTTGGATAGTTTTCCATAAACTCCTTACTTGCTGAAGCAACGCACGTAGTACCGATAACATTCGCATGACGTACATATAATTTACGAATTTCATCTAAATCATATTCTGTTGCATTTTGTAACTTATCACGCCATTGCTCTTGTAATTTTTTACGCAGTGGTAACTGCTGTTCTTTACGACGTAGCTCTGCTAAGCTTTCATTTGCTGTTTGAATAGCTTCCTTTACTTCTTCTAATGTACGCTCTGGCGTAGCTTGTAGCAAAGCTGTTAGCGCTGTTAGTTGTTTTTCCTTTTTCAGACCTTCTATATTAATCGCTTTAATTTTCTCTTCTAATTGTGCTAGCTCTTCCTCAATCTCTTGTAAGCTTGCCTTAGCTGTTTGATGTGCCGCTCTTTTTGGTAAAAGCTGTGTATTTGCTTGCTCAACAGCCTGCAGTTGTTGACGGGCAGTTTGTACAGCGGATTGTGTACTCGCGACGACCATTTTCAACTGTTCGACCGATTCCTCTGGTAGTTCTTCTACTTGGAATGAATCAGCGAGTTGCTGTAGGCGCTCGCTATGTGCTAAATACGGCTGTAATTGTCGTTGCAAACTTTGTACATCAAAACTTGTGATAGCACATTCTTGATGTATTAAACTCGCAATATTTTTACGTAGCGATTCAAATTCACGATCTTTATGTTCCTGTTGTTGTCGAAGTGCTGAACCCTTTTGCCAAACAAAATCGCGACGCATATACAGTCCAAGTAAATAGCTCTCTAACTGTTCAACAGGTGGTGTTTGCCCCGCTTGAAACGACTCATTTAACTGTGCAAAGACACCCGTTAAATTTTGTAATGAGAACGACTGAACGGGCTGTTGTCTACTTTTAGCAAGCGCTCGCTCTTGCTCCTCAGAGGATACCAATGCCTCAAGCTTGGCAATTGCTTTTTGTAGACGCGTATTAATGGTTGCCCAAGCTTCTAAATCTTTCGCATCCTCTAAATGCTCTAATCTAGCGATTTGTTGAGCTAATACATGGGAAGGACGGACTTGATAATGCTGTAAAAAACGTTGAATACGCTCAAAGGACGTTAATGTCTCAATATATTGTTGACTGTCCTTCAATAATTGCAGACGCTGATTTTCTTGTTCATACTTTACTTGAATATCTTGAAACTGCTTTGTTAACGCCTGCTTTTCGTCAAGTAATTCTTTATATTGCATCACAGCTTGCCATTGTTCTATTTTGTTCGTGCTCTCTTGAATGAATTGCTGTAGCTGCTCCTGCGAATCATACTCACTTAAAACCTGCTCTTGCGTTTGTATAGCGGACTCCAGTTGTGCCAATTGTTTCTCATAATGCTCTTTTTGGGCTACATGTGCGTCTTTATCCGCTTTCGCCGTTTTCAGTTCCTTTTTTAGCGCTTGAATGTCTTGTTGCAAAATCGGTTCGTCAATTGCCGCTTGCTCTTTAGCAGCAATTTCCTTTGTTAGCTCCTCAAGCCACACTTGCAATTTCGCTAGCTCATCTGTTGTTTTAGAAATATTCGCCTGTAATTGTTGTTCACGTTCGTCAAAAGCGATAATTTCCTCTTCAACGGCTGCTAATGTTTGTTCACGCCAATGGAGAGCGACATTTTCCTCAATAAATTTTTTACCTTCTTCTTCAATACTTTCCGTTCGACCATAACGTAAAATTCGTATTTCTTGATTGGAGAGAAGTCTTCCTAATGCATTATCAACAGCTAAATTCGATTGTGAAGCAACGAGCGTTTTCAAGCCGGCTTTGACATTTTGCTGGCAAATTTCCGAAATAACTGTTGTTTTCCCTGTCCCCGGAGGCCCTTGAATCACAAACAAATCTTCAACTGATAAAGCACCGATAACAGCTTTGCGTTGATATTCATTTAAATTATTATGAAACGCAATATCATCTCGCAGTTTTGCCATGCGTACAGTAGGTCGTTTTTCAAATAATATCGTCTCTAGGCTAGCATTCACTGCTTCACCTTTTTCGAGCTTGGTAAAACCATTGCGTAAGCGTCGAATTTGGCTTAGTGTGGCGAAATTGCTAAAGCTCGCTTGCTTTGAGCGCAAGTTTAGCTGATCTTTACGAGCCTGGTCTTGTGCAAATGGTTTTAAGTCAATTTCCACTGTTTGTTTGCCAGCATTCGCTTTTAACACTTGTCCAATTTCGCCCCGTACACCTTGGATGCTCACACTTAAACCTTCAAGTTGCTTCCATTCCTTCGCCTTCACGAATGGACAGACAAGCGTTAGTCGAGAAAAATCTTCATTAAAGTAGCTTTGTTTAAATTCCGCATGGATATCATCAATTGTTGCATCGCGTTCTTGAATTTTTAAATAGCCTTCCCAACTGGCAATGCGCTTTTTCACATACTCAGTGCGTTCCTCAGCAATCGGTAGCTCTCTTATTTTCGTATGAAGATCAAGCGGAATGCCAGCGCCATTATTAGGCTTAGTGACAAATTGCAAGGCAGCCGGTAAACGACGATTCGTACTTACTGGACCACGCATATGTACAAAACGAATATTGGTTGCTAATAATCCTTCCACTTTTAGCACGCAATCCATAATCACTGTTTTTCCGGCCAATACACTATCTAATTTTTCATTGTGCTCTGCATTAAAATAAACAGATAAAAACGTTTCGCCTATTGTTTTTGCTTTTCTTTTTTCAATATAGACTGTAAATGTTTTTTGTAACGCAAAAAAGGCATGCTCATTTGCCGAGCATTCCTCTACCGCCTCCTTCGCCTTATTCGTCAAAATTAAATTACAGCGTTGTTTCTCTAGTAAAGCGATGTTCTGCATGAGCTGCCCTCCTTTCCGAATTCACTAAAGTATTATTTTATCATATCGTAAATGGAATCTTGCAAAGAAAAATCCCCTGCACAGTGATTTCCTTCCACTGTACAAGGGATCTATAGTTAGAGACTGTCATTTAATGTTGGTCTATTGTTTCTTTCGGTAAAGTTTTGCTCATTTCACAATACTGAACGAAAACACGTGCCATTTCACGTAAACGATTATGAACATCCTCGTCTACAATTTTATTATTTGCATCAAAATGTGATGTATGTGTGTAGACATAGTTCGGCGTTACCAGTGCGCGGAAGTAGTCTAAAATTGGTTTTAGTTGATTTTCAACGACTAAATGGTGCTGATATGTGCCACCATTTGCTACGATCGATACCGGCTTATAACGCATTGTTTTCGGATGTAAGAAATCGAATGCATTTTTTAATACGCCTGGAATCGAAGCTTGGAAAATCGGCGTTGCAATAATATACGCATCCGCCTCTTCAAATTTTTGAATCATTTTTTTCATATCGTCATTTAACGGTGAACCATCGACAATTTGATGCTTATATTCACTAAAATGCATAATTTCTAAATCGAAACTTGCATCGAATTCTTTAATATATTGCTCTACTTGCTCTAAAATAGCACCAGTTTTTCGTCCAAACATCGTGCCATCAACGAGTAAAATTTTCATATACTTTTTGCCTCCACATTCATCTTCTACAATAATATTGTAACAAATGAATAGTGACTCGGGAAGAATAGTAGCAAGTAAAACAATAAATTCAGTCTTTAGGCGGAATGTAAATTTTAACAGAAAGTCTGCTATTTTTCATTTTGTCGATTAAACGTCACGTCTTCGTCTACAACTGTTTCTTCCACTTTAAATTTAGCTCGATTAATAATAACCTGTTGATTGACCTTGTCCTCTTCATTCGAACCTACCCCATTATGCTTGTGCCAGTTAAATAGCTCTTCACGTGGTAATTCTTCCTGTGCTACTTTCGGAAAATCCATTTTAGCTAAGTCCTGAGAAGCGTAAATTGTCACTGGCTGTTTTTTGCCATGCAATGCAATGACGATCATTGCTTTCGCAACCTGCGATGCATCAATGGAACGTACACGCTTTAATGGACCTATTAATAAAGGTTTAATAAGTTTTAATACCGTTTCGCCCAGCTTTTCACCAAAACGAAATTCTTCACGTTGCCCAACCAAAAGTGAAGGGCGAATTATAGATAGACGCTGTAAGCCAAGCTCCATTAACGCTTGCTCAAGCTTCCCTTTCACACGATTATAGTAAATGCTCGATTGCTCATTCGCTCCCATCGCAGTTATGACAAGCATATGGGGAATGCCTCGTTTTTTAGCCAATGAAGCAATAGCTAACGGATATTCAAAATCAACCTTTTCAAACGCTTCACGTGAGCCTGCTTTTTTTATCGTTGTCCCTAAACAACAATAGAGCTCATGTGCGAATTCAATATCTTTTTCTTCTAAAGTATCGAAGTTACGAATTTTCACTTCTAGCTTTGGATGCTTATATTGTAGTTCCCGTCGTGCTATAACGATTACTGAAACATAGTCATCATTTTCACATAATTGTTCTATTAGAGAGGTGCCTGTCAATCCAGTGGCACCTACAACAATCGCCGAACGCATGCCCAAAGTCAATCTCCTCCTATCTGCCTCCATCAAGAAGCTTACTAACCTTATCCTCTCTATTATTCATCGGCATAGCGAACGCCATGTTTGAAGTTTTATCGTCTACATAATTTATCTAATGTTAAATTTTACACATACTTGCCCATTTTTGACCATAATTTAAATAGACAGATGAAAGGATGGGATACATTTGCAAAACGAAACGCAAACAATTAAACCGAAAAAATCGATTGTTTTCATAATTGAAAGCTGCATTGATAAAGGGCTGTATCCTTTTGAGCGGGTAGCAACATTGGCTAAGTTGCTTGGACAAGAGGAAGTTTTCATATTTGTAAAAACCCCTTCAAATGATGGGATTCAAATTTTAATGAATCATGATCTTTCACCAATACTATTCGATCATTTTGATGAATTACCTAAAAAAATAAAGGCAATACAACCCGATTTAATTGTGAGGGACGGTCGTAACTCGGAAAGTTGGCAAGTAGAAAATTTACGACCATTTTGTAAAACGATTATTCATTTTGATGATTTTGGTGATGGTGGCCAAGCCTGTGACTGTGTCTTACTAGCACTCTATCAAGAAGTAAAGGATTTTTTCCCACCTCATTATATTGGAGGGAGTTTCGCCTTTGCATTACCAGAAGCTTTTCAACATACAGAACCATTACCTGACCTTAAAACGCCTGAAAATCCCCCTCATATTGTTGTGGCTTTCGAGGATGGGGACGAGCATAACTTAACATACCGAACGCTTCGACACTTAACCCAGCTACAAATCCCACTACAAATTACAGTCATGATAGATGAAAGCTATCGACATGCGACGGATGACTTACAAATGATGGTATTAAGTCGTCGCAATACTGCTATTTTGCGTGATAAAGACGCACTCCTTAAATTATTACCCAAAGCTGATGTCATTATTTGCAATGCGAACTACACACCATATAAAATTGCTTCTTATGGTGTACCTTGTATTACACTCGCCCAAACAGAGAATGAGTTATTGCACGCATTCCCTCGTGAGCATAATGGCTTTATCCATCTCGGTCTCGGTCGCAAGATGAAACAATCGCAAATACAAAACGCAGTAATGGAGTTTTTATTGCATGAAGCTCGCAGTGAACGTGCAGTGAAAAAACAGCGTCAGTTAAGTCTCGCGAACAATAACAACACGCTAGAATCTTTATTACTTGATTTCGCTTATGATCGACATAATATCGCTTCAACTTAGTGATTCTTTTAAGGTGGATATGATACAATATACTAGAATTTTTCACTTTCATTTGCCCTACTTGTTTTACAAAGTAGGCATGTATTTTCAAGGGATCTCAGCATCAGCATCCGATTAATTTTAACAATTAAGCGATGGGGGATAACAAAACCTCCATCGCTTTTACTCGCATTCGTTATACAAATACATCAACAAAGGAGCTAAAAATCATGCCATCAAAAAGCGATATTGAATATCAAATTAAAGAACTAAAAATGGATTATATGAATTTGCAAGGTGACATTGAAAAGCTTGAATCTACAGGCCATAACGACCAAGTCGCAAAAGCAGAACAACGTCTTGCTACTATGGAAGCAAAGCTAGCAGAATTAAATAAACAACTAGCTGCACTATAAGTGAGTAGCAGTTATAGTCAAGACCTAATTGAATTATTTTGGAGGAACCACATTTATGGCAATATTAACAGTTGAAAATTTAGGTCATTCTTTCGGTGACCGCACACTTTTTAAAGATGTTTCTTTCCGTTTAGTTGAAGGCGATCATATTGGTCTTGTCGGCGCAAACGGTGTAGGGAAATCTACACTTATGGGAATTATTACAGGACAAACTATTCACGACGCTGGAAAAGTAGAATGGTTACCTGGCACACATTATGGCTATTTAGACCAGCATACTGTGCTTACGGCTGGACGTACGATGCGCGATGTATTGCGTGACGCCTTCCTCCCTCTTTATAAAAAAGAAGAAGAGCTAAACGAAATTACAGGTAAAATGGCTGAAGCGACACCTGAAGAATTAGAAGATTTACTAGAGCAAATGGCAGATGTTCAGGATGCTCTTGATGCTGGAGATTTCTATACACTCGATATGACAATCGAGGAAGTTGCACGTGGTTTAGGTTTGGATGCTATTGGGCTGGAGCGCGATGTAGCTGCCCTTTCTGGTGGTCAACGCACGAAAGTTTTACTGGCGAAACTTTTATTAGAAAAGCCAAAAGTTTTATTACTTGATGAGCCGACGAACTATCTAGATGAAGAGCATATTACGTGGCTAAAAAACTATTTAAAAAACTATCCACATGCATTCCTATTAATTTCCCACGATACGGAATTTATGAATGAGACAGTCGATGTTATTTTCCAATTAGAATTTTCTAAACTAACGCGTTATACAGCGACGTACGAAAAGTTTTTAGAGCTAGCTGAAATCAATAAACGTCAACATATTGATGCATATGAAAAGCAACAAGAATTTATCAAAAAACAAGAAGACTTCATCGCGAAAAATAAAGCGCGCTACTCTACAACTGGTCGTGCAAAATCTCGTGCCAAGCAGCTTGATCGTTTAGAGCGTATTGATCGCCCTGAAACAGCAGTGAAACCTGAATTTGGTTTTAAAGAAGCACGTACGCCGAGCCGTTATGTTGTGGAAGCCGAAAATTTAGTGATTGGTTACGATAAAGATAAACCACTACTACCCCCTCTTTCATTTATGATTGAACGCGGTGAAAAAATTGCCCTTGTCGGCATGAATGGTGTTGGTAAATCTACATTATTGAAAACAATGCTTGGTAAAATTAATCCGTTAGGTGGTACGGTCATTCGCGGTGATTATTTAGCGCCTTCTTACTTTGAACAAGAAGTAAAAGCCGATAAAATTACACCGATTGATGATGTCTGGAACGCCTTTCCTTCTATGGAGCAAGCTCAAGTGCGCGCTGCACTAGCACGTGCTGGATTAAAAACAGATCACATTACGCGTCCACTTAATTCGTTATCTGGTGGTGAGCAAGCAAAAGTTCGCTTATGTAAGCTCATGATGGAAGAAGCCAACTGGTTACTATTCGACGAACCGACAAACCACTTAGATGTCGATGCAAAAGAAGAATTAAAACGTGCTATGAAAGAATTTAAAGGCACAATCGTACTTGTTAGCCATGAACCTGATTTCTATGAAGGGTTAGTAACAAAAGTATGGAATGTTCAAGATTGGTTCACTTCTGGTCAACAAAGCTAAGGGGCTAGCCTTTTATCATACTATGTCATTCTAAATCGTAAAAATCCGCTTGCTTTCCGCGGGCACAATGTAAGCCGCAACCGTCGCTGTCGCGTCGTTTGTTGCGTCTTACACTTTGTGCTGTTCCCGCAGGAGTCTAAGCGGATTTTTACTTAGGGGTGAATAATTTATCCTTCTAGCAATACTATTGTGGGCAATTTAGGGAGATTTTCATCGGTCGCTTTTTTTGCAATGTATGGCACATTCTAAATCGTAAAAATCCGCTTTGCTTTCCGCGGGCACAATGTAAGCCGCAACCGTCGCTGTCGCGTCGTTTGTTGCGTCTTACACTTTGTGCTGTTCCCGCAGGAGTCTAAGCGGATTTTTACTTAGGGGTGAATAATTTATCCTTCTAGCAATACTATTGTGGGCAATTTAAGGAGATTTTCATCGGTCACTTTTTTTGCAGAATTGCTCGAGTGACTGGCACTCACAATTTTCAGAATTGTTTGAGTGCCTGGCACTCCGATTTACTCTATTCTAAATATTCTAAACTTACATGATTGTAAGCTAATTTAATGAAACTTTTCACTGTTCCAAGCGTATATTTAGTATAGATTAAAAAATATCATATTCTATTAAATGTTTTTTTAAATATCTATTGATTTATAAATAGCTTACTAGTAAGATATATGTATAACCTATTTAACTTACTAATAAGATATCCATAAAATATAACTCTAACAAAGAAAGCGGGGAATGAAGAATGACAGTTACAATTTACTCACAAGCGAGCTGTTCTTCATCCAGAAAAGCACTAAAATGGTTAAAAGATCACAACATCGAATATAAAGAGAAACGTATTACGTCTCATCCTCTTACACTTGCTGAATTTAAAGAAATTTTAAGCATGACTGAAGATGGTACTGATGAAATTATTGCTACAAACTCAAATGATTTTAAAAATCTTAATATTGATATTGACCAACTTTCTATTCAAGAGCTGTACGCAATTATTCAAGCACATCCAAGAATGTTACGCAGTCCTATCCTGATAGATGAAAAACGTATTCAAGTTGGGTACAATGAGATGGACATCCGTCGTTTCATTCCACGTAAAGTACGTGCTTTCGAATTAAATGCGATGACAAGATTGGCACAAGAAAGTTAAAACAGTTTTGGAGATGACCTTATATGGATCAAGAAAAACAACAAGCCATTACCTCATTGTTTGAAGTTGTCTCTTCCATCGAGCGTAAATGGGCAAACGAGTGGAATAATCATAATGCACTCGGCTTTTCAAAATCCCATATTTTAATTTTAGACTACTTATCGCAGGAGGGACCAAAGCGCCCTTCTGCAATTGCAGAGCGCTTAAAAGTAACAACAGGTGGCGTCACAGTATTAACAACGAAGCTGATTAATGCCGGGTTTATTGAAAAAACACAGCATGCTACAGATCGTAGAGCGTCACAGTTAGTTATTACTACCGAGGGTGAACATATACTTGAAGAGTCACGTCAACAAGTGAGTGAGATTATCAACAATATGTTTGGCATGCTCTCGGCTGAAGAACTGCAAACACTGCGTGATATCTTTGCCAAGTGTTTACTATCTGTAGACAATCGGCAAGATTAAAAGTTCAACTTTATGTTGAAACACGAAAAAGGATGCATCGCAAATTGTTGTTTGCAATGCATCCCTTTTTTGAGATTGGCCGAACGAATACTTCCGTCTAAGTAGTTATGTTGTGGCGACCAATGTTTGAATTACGCTGGCAGCACAGCCTCCACGATCGACACGTCAGCCATTAGCATTTCTTTTAAACGTGCTTTTGCACGGAATAAACGCGATTTCACTGTACCGATTGATACTTTCATAATAGTAGAAATTTCAGCAAGTGAATATTGGTCTATGTAGAAATACCATAAAGTTTTTCTATAGATTGTATCTAATTGACCCATTTTGTCCTGTACTAACTTTGTCACAATCTCTTTTTCAATTTTTTCTTCTGTTGAAATCTCATTATTGGGAACCAAATCTAATATCGGTACGTCTAATGTTTCAGGTTGGTTCATCATATACTTACTACGTCGTACTTTTTTTCGATAGCGATCTCTAAATGTATTCATTGTAATAGTTGTCAGCCAAGCTTTAATATGTTCCACCTCGGCAACGCTGTCTTCATAGCGTACGACTTTTACCCAAACTTCTTGCATTAGGTCTTCTGCCTCTACATTATTACGAGTAAGTTTTAAACATAAGTGGTATATATAACGATTATATTCCTCATATACGCCTTCTAATTTTTCATTCATTGTGTATTCCTCCGCTTCTTGTTCTTGCTTCTATACACATTCTCGCAAAATAATGTATTACACTCTATCGTATTGGCTTTCAATTTCATTACAATCGTGTAAGCTTAAATGCTTTTGCTTGTAATATTCGTAAAAATTGTTTTACTACTATATCTCTTTTATACCAAATGACTTTTAAAGCACCCTTTCAAATCAAGGTATACACAGTAAATCCAATAATTGTATGTCTAAAATTAATTTTCTTAATATTAAGAATTTATTACTTATAATGAGTGTCCTTTTGTGTTTTCCGTATTTTTTATCATAAACAAAAAGCTCTTAAAGTAATTACCCGCTTTAAGAGCTTTTTAAGCTAGTTACTCAAAATCAATAATGATTTTGAGGGCATTTTCTTTCGCCGCATTTGCGAAGGTTTCATATGCCTCTATCATATCGTCAAATTTATAACGATGTGTCGCTAATCCTTCTGGCTTAATTCTCCCTGTTTCTAACGTTTTTATTAACATCGGTGTCGTGTTCGTAGAAACTAAACCAGTGGAAATTGTAACATTCCGAATCCATAAATCTTGTAATTGCAAATCAACAGGTTTACCATGGACACCGACATTCGCTAAACGGCCTCCCGGTGATAAAATCCGTTGGCAAATATCGAATGTTGCAGGGTAGCCGACTGCTTCAATAGCGACGTCTACGCCACGACCTTCCGTCATTTCAAATATTTTATCGATTGCCACTTGAGCATCCCGTGAATTAATGGTCTCGGTCGCACCGAATTTCTTGGATTCTTGTAAACGATTATCATCGAGATCAATCATGATGATTTTGGAAGGAGAATAAAATTGCGAAGTTAATAATGCAGACATCCCGATTGGACCTGCACCTACGATAGCTACTACATCACCAGGTGATACTTGCCCATTTAAAACGCCAATTTCCAGACCCGTTGGTAAAATATCAGAAATCATAACAGCAGCATCATCTGATATCCCTCGAGGAATGTGGTAAAGAGAGTTATCAGCATGTGGTATATGCACATATTCCGCCTGAGTACCATTGATTAAGTGACCTAAAATCCAGCCACCGTCTTCACAATGTGCGTATAATGACTTTTTACAATAATGACACTTACCACATGAAGTGACACAAGAAATAATGACTCTATCCCCAACTTTAAAGTTTGATACGCCTGCACCTACCTCTTCTACAATGCCGATACCTTCGTGTCCCAAAATGGTTCCCTCTTTAACAGCAGGTACGTCACCACCTAAAATGTGTAAGTCTGTACCACAAATTGTTGTTTTTACAAGACGAACTACTGCGTCACCGTCTTTCACAACACGTGGTTTCTCTACTTCCCGTAATTCCTTTTTACCTGGTCCTGCAAATACTAGTGCTTTCATTTAGAATGTCTCCTCTCTCAATAGATTTTATAAACATATTACATTTTAAATATAATTAATTTTTCAAAAAACGTCAATTATATGGACAATTATAAGTTAATTTTTAAACTTAATGACACAAATGAGCCTCCTTAAATGGTCATTATACAGGCCATTTAAGGAGGCTCTTCACTTTACTTATTGTAATTTACTTATTGAAGCATGACCCCGACGCAATCGATTTTCAGTACCAGTTAAAAATGGCACCATCGCTTGCAAACATTTATCATCATAGCCATAATCTTTAAAAACAATGGCAGGTAACGTCAGGTCATTTTCTCTACAAGCTTCTTTACAGTGTTCAATAAACTTTGGCTGTAGACTAGTATATAATACAGATGGCATTGCAAATTGGTCATATGCTTTCTGTAATGCCTGTACAAATAACCCTTCATTTATTGAATGATCAAAGCTAAAGCCCGTTAATTTCTTTGTATGTACATCGATAACAGATGCCATATAAACCCACCCTTGATGCCATGTTGGTACATAACTGATATTGATGACCCACTTATCGTTTGCTGTTGTTGTTTCAAAGCCACTATTTACGACAGGCTCTCGAACTTCTTCCACAGGTGCTTCCTTTGCTTTTTTTAACACACGCTGGACTTTCCGCAAACTCCCTTGAAAGCCTCGCTTTTTTAATTTGTCATAAAGCTGTGCACCATTATATAGTTGGCCATCTTCCGTTATAATCTGTTGAATTTCTTGTAATAATTGCTCTTCCGGAGATTTCTCTGGTCGGGCAGTGGCCTTTTTGTGCAATGCGCTATAGTAAGTACTTTTCGGAAAATGTAATAGCTCACAAAGTACTTTAACCGCATATTTATTTCTACTTTCCCGTTCTATAAAATCAATTACATCTTTATCATCTATTTGGTTGCGAATATGGTAATAGCCTTTTTTAATATGTCGACCTCTTGCTTTAAGCGTTCATTTTCTTTTTGAATGGCTAACACTTCTGCCTTTGTCATGTCGACATCACTATCAACCGGTGCATATAATTTAATCCATTTGTAAATTGTTACTTCTGATATACCATATTCGCTTGCTAATTTACTGACAGCTGTGCCGAGGCGATATTGATTTACTAGCTTTAATTTAAAGTCAGGTGAATAACGTTTTTTCCCCATACAAGCCCCCCTATTTCTCTTTTTATCATAGTGGCTAGCCGTATGAATGTCTAGGGAGGTGTAAAAATAAGGATGGTAGATACAAATTATTACTTATGCAACTTCTTTATTCGTTTTATAGTTATTAAAAAAACAAAAAATGCACTCCTAGCAGAAGCGCATTTTTTAGCTTAACAGCCCTATTCGAAAAGCTGAGGCAACGACCTGTGTGCGATTTTTCGCTTTGAGCTTTGTCATAAGACTACTTACATAATCCCGTACCGTATGCTCACTTAAAAATAATAAACTGGCAATTTTTTTATTATCATATCCTTCAGCAAGCAAGCCGAGTATCATCGACTCCCTTTCCGTTAAATGAAGTTCGGTATTTTTCTCTACCTTCTCGCCTTTACGCGATAAAAATAAGCCTATACGCTTGCCTACTTCCTCAAGGAGAGCTAATTCTTCCTTTGTACAATCAAATTCTTCGCCCAGCTGATCAAATGTTAGCCAGCCAAATAATTGATCCCGTCGAATAATAGGAATAAAAATAATGGAGGATAAACCAAATAATTCGATATGCTCCTCCTTCACGTAATTTTTTGGGTTTTTTAAATAAATGGGTTTTCTTGAACTAAGAATAGCGTTTTCTCCAGTTAGCTCCCCTTTCATACTTTGCACTTTAGGAAGCTCCGCACCAATCACGCCATAAAACTGATTGGACCATGGGACATATGCGTAAAATACGCATCTTTTATAGTTAAAATACGCTTCACATTTGTTTAAAATATAGGCTAAATCTTGATAGCCGGAGGAACTGATAAGCAATTTATCTAGCTTATCTAATAACTGTAAATGTCTTAATTGCTGATTTTCAAAAAGTCTGATACTACTTTTATTTTCTCCCTCCCCGTCATAGTAAAGCTGTACGAGAGATAAAAATAATGATAATACATACATTAAGACGGCATTCGTTCGACTACTCTTTTGTTGAATCATAAAAGTAATCAATGATTTTTCAAATAGTAATTGGAATAAATGAAAGCTCTTTCTATCAATAATGGATAATTGCGATTGCAGCCACGTATTAAAATAATTATCTTCACCATTTAATTCATCAATGTTGGTATGTGTCAGTAAACGTAAAAATGAATCAAGTAGCAAGGCTGCTCTTTTTCGTTCTGATTCAGCTATAGCTGGTTCAAGATTAAGGTAAATATTTACATTCTCCTCAATTTGCTTATGATGAATTTTAATAAATAACACAAACTCTTGAAGTGTTACTTCTTCAATTGACTGAAATGGATGCGTCATAGGAAATTCTTCTCCTTCACACTAATAATCCCCCTATATATGGAGGATATTCACTCACTATATTATACAGCATCTTATAGGATAGTATTTCAAATTGGCGATAGTACAATAAAGGTAGCGCTAAACAATACGAATACTTTTGGATCCTAAGGTAATTATAAAACGAGAAATAATGGCGTCTAGTAAGTCTTCAACAAGTGCAAAAGTCGTCATGGATGACAGAGCAACAGCAAAATAATAATAAAGGTGGTCATTAATATGAAACTACAACATAAAGTAGCAATTGTAACAGGCGGTGCTAGCGGTATCGGTGAAGCAACCGTTCGTCTTTTTGCACAAGAGGGCGCAAAAGTAGTTATTGCTGATTTCTCTGAGCGTGGACAACACATCTCAGATGAACTAAATAATCGTGGTTTCGATACACTTTTTGTAAAAACAGATGTAACAATCGAAGAAGATATTAAAAATATGATTCATGAAACTGTGAATAAATACGGTAAACTTGATGTGATGTATGCTAATGCGGGTGTAGCTGACGATGCACCAGCACATGAGTTATCTTATGAAAAATGGAAAAAAACGATTGATATTAATTTATCAGGTGTCTTTCTTTCTGATAAATATGCGATTGAACAGTTCCTTGCTCAAGGTACAGGTGGCGTTATTGTCAACGCTGGTTCCATTCATAGCTTTGTTTCCTTACCAAATCCAACAGCCTACTCAGCTGCTAAAGGTGGCGTAAAATTATTAACACAAAACCTTTGTACTGCCTATGCTAAACAAGGTATTCGCGTAAATGCGGTATGTCCTGGCTATATCGATACACCGCTATTGGCTGAAGTAGATGCTCAAAAGAAAGAATACTTAGCATCCCTTCATCCACAAGGCCGTCTTGGTAAACCGGAAGAAATCGCGAAAGCCGTTCTATTTTTAGCAAGTGATGACGCCAGCTTCGTTAACGGCACAACACTTCTTGTTGATGGCGGTTATACTGCACACTAATTTATAAGATCTGAGTTCGAGAAAACATCGGACTCAGATTTTTTTTAGAAATGAAAACTTAATGTGAAAGATATTGTTGAGCTAAACTCTTGGCTAAGCATTAATAATAACTGTAGAAACCATTGCAATAACAAGATTCCCCAACCACATTATGCTATACTATTTCTATTATCGAAATATCGAAAGAGGGATGCTTTTATGACGCAATTAGAGACATTAAATGCTTATTTTACTGAACATCGCGAGGCTCACTTAAATGAACTAAATGAATTTTTACGTATTCCGAGCATTAGTTCATTATCAGAACATAAAGGCGATATTCAACATGCGGCCGAGTGGCTAGCTGATGCTTTCAAGAAACTTAACTTAGAAAATATCGCCATTACGCAAACTGCTGGTCACCCTGTTGTTTATGCTGATTGGTTACATGCAGAAGGCAAACCAACGATTCTATTTTATGGGCACTATGATGTACAGCCGGTTGATCCATTACATTTATGGGAAACTGAGCCGTTTAACCCTACAATCCGTGATAATAAATTGTTTGCGCGTGGAGCAAGTGATGATAAAGGGCAAGTGTTTATGCACTTAAAGATGATTGAAGCGTTATTTGCAACAACTGGTACTTTACCAGTGAACGTAAAGTTCATCTATGAAGGTGAAGAAGAAATCGGAAGTCCTCATCTTCCTGCCTACGTCGAAGAGCATAAAGAAAAATTAGCAGCTGATTTAATTTTAATTTCAGATACAGGTCTTTATGGTCCTGGGAAACCAGCCGTATGCTATGGATTACGTGGACTAACAGGCGTTCAAATTGACGTTCGTGGAGCAAAAGGCGATTTACACTCTGGTCTTTATGGTGGAGGCGTACAAAATGCCATTCATGCATTAGCTGAAATTTTAGCATCTTTCCGCGATGAACACGGCACAATTCAAGTAGAAGGCTTCTATGACAATGTATTACCTTTAACTGTAGAAGAACGTGAAGCTTACCGTGCGCTAGGTTTTGACGAAGAATCTGTCAAAGAGGAAGTTGGCGTATCAGAATTATTCGGTGAAGTTGGCTATTCTTATTTAGAGCGCACTTGGGCTCGTCCAACTTTAGAAGTAAATGGTGTATTCGGAGGCTTCTCTGGTGAAGGCATTAAAACTGTACTACCTGCTGAAGCTGGCGCAAAAATCACATGCCGATTAGTACCAAATCAAGATCCAGAAGAAATCGTTGCGCTATTAAAAGCACATATTGAAAAACATAAACCATCTGGTGTAGAAGTGACGATTTCCGAATTCGATAAAGGGCGTCCATTCTTAACACCATTTGATCACCCATTCATTCAAGCGGCTGGTCGTTCTTATGAAAAAGTTTATAATGTTCCAACTGCATACACACGTGGTGGCGGTTCGATTCCGATTGTCGCTGCATTTGATGAAATTTTAGATTTACCGGTTGTGTTAATGGGCTTCGGCTTATCAAGCGAAAACTTCCATGCACCGAACGAACACTTCCATTTAGAGAATTTCGATAAAGGCTTACGTGTTTTAGGCGACTACTTATATGAGGTTGCCGCATTAGAAAAATAAGTGCCAGGCACTCAAACAATTCTCACACAATTTCAGCCACTATAAACCCCCTCACCATTAGGTAAGGGGTTTTTCATTCGGCTATTCGCCGAAGTTAGTGACAAATTCAGCTGATTTTTTTCGCTCTTTGCCTTTTGGCGCTTCATCAAAATAACCGACTTGCAGCATCGCAATGACGCGTTCACCCGGCTGTACTTTCAATGCTTCACGGAATTTCGGATTGTCTAAGAAGCCTGGTGTTTTCCAGCAAGAACCAATACCCTTTTCCCATGCCAACAGCTGCATATTTTGAATGAAGATGCTCGCTGCTGCATAATCTTCTAAACGTTCTTTTTGGCGTGCATCTTCCGGCACAATGACAAATGCATAGCCACCTGGTAGTGTAAATTTGGTCATTTGTTTAGCTAAATCTTCACTTGAAAGATCCTGCCATTTTGGAATAGCTAAATCACGTAATAAATGTTGCACGGCAACTAAATCCTCGTCGCAAGCAATCACTAAACGCCAAGGTTCACGATTACCATGATTTGGCGCCCATATTGCATCGTCTATAATGCTCATTAAATCAGCACGATTTACTAGCTGCCCATTAAATTTCTTGATAGAACGGCGATTGATAATAGCATCTCTTACTGATAAAAATTGTTCGCTCATGTTTTTCTATCTCCCTCTACTAAAATTAGAATGTATGATTGGTTGTCATTTCTATGTTCAACATTATCATAAAACGAGGAGCTTTAACACTGCTAGCTTCCTAGGCAAAACTATCATCTATATGGTAAAAGAAATAGGTCATATTAGGGGTATATGCCGTAGAATCCTCATAAAAATAGGGTCTATTAATGCTGTCCGAAGTATGTGCATTCACATAAGGAATTCCGTTTTGTATACTCGTAACAATAACAGAATGATCTATTCTCCCATCCCCTTGAAAATCGTAAAATATGATGTCTCCAAGCTCTAATTCTTCTGCCGATTGTACACGCTTAGCTTTCAAGCCCGTTGTAGAGCCCTCTAAATACCATCTTAAAGAATGCGCGACGGACCAGCTAAAACTCCAGTTACCTTGCTGAATCCACCAACCTCTTTCTCGATTAGGTGCACCTCGCATTGGTGCTCCTCCAGCAAGTAAGCATTGCGAAATATAATTCGTACAATCGACATCAAAGTTTGGAAATGCTGGATTGCGCCTATTCCACCACAAATTCGCATATTGAACAGCTGCCTGTCTGTTATACATTTTGGCCACGCTTCCCCTCCTTATGACCATCATATGACTACATACTACGTTCTATTAATTAGGTCATTCATCGTAAAATTGCTGAATACAGTTCTATCAGGCGCTATCTTTACCAATTTCAAGATAGTTTTTGCTACAATAAGATTAAACAATTTGGCATATTTTTATTTTACGAACAGAAGGGATGTTGAATGTGAAGCAGCATGCTGAGAAAGAAATTTTACAGCCTACTCTTTTATGCGATAAAAAAGGTAATTTAAATCCAGCTGCTATTGGATTTGCACGAAAACCTCTCATAAATAGCAATTTAAGCGGTCATATTATGCGGAAAAAGAAATGGAATTATTGGTGTATTTATGGTGATGAGATATTATTCTCCGCAACAATTAGCCATCTCGATTATGCAGCTGTCTGCTTCGTGTATTTCCTTGAATATGAAACTCAGCGCTATTTTGAAAAAACAATAACCATTCCACTTGGTGGCAAGCTCAAAATGCCGACACATGTGCTTGAATCAGTCTCTTTCAGCAGTAGTGAAATGAAGATTGATATGACTTATATTCAAAATGAAACACATTTGTCTGTTTCAATTCCTACATTTGATGGAGATGCGTTACGCGCCAATTTAATTATTCAGCATCCGCCAACAGACGAAACCTTGAATGTCGTTATTCCTTGGAATCGCAAAACATTCCAATTTACAGGAAAACATCATATACTTCCAACATCAGGAGTAGTCACTATCGGGAATCGTCACTTTACGTTTACACCAGAGGAGAGCTTTGCAGTTCTGGATTACGGACGGGGGGTGTGGCCTCGTGAAGCCACTTGGAATTGGGGTATGGCATCGCAACGAGTTCGTGGTAGACGTATCGGACTTAACTTGGGTGGCAAATGGACTGATGGCACAGGCATGACAGAAAATGCTGTCTTTGTTGATGGTAAAATGACCAAAATACATGAGGATTTGCTGTTCCATTACGATCGCGAAGACTATATGCAACGTTGGACAATTAAGACGAAATTCACCAATCAAGTATCGTTAACGTTTTCCCCATTTTTTGAACGTGTTGCCGCAACAAATGCAAAACTCGTTAAATCAGAAGTACATCAGATGTTCGGCTATTATGACGGTACAGTTTTATTAGACAATGGGGAAACGCTCGTTATTAAGCAAATGCTCGGATGCATTGAGGAACATCAGGCAAAATGGTAATGCACCAAAAAACATTCCCTAATTAAAGATCATAAAACGCAAAAAAATTCGCCCTCTTATCGCGAATTTTTTTGTTTTATTAAACACCAGTTCCTCATTCCTCTGTCAATCCATCTAATAAAGCTTGCGGATCATCTGTAAAAACAGCTTGTATACCGAGCCGTTGCAAGTGCTGTGCATTTTCCAAATCATTTACTGTGTAAACACGTATTGTTGCACCTTTTTCAAGGGCAATCGCAATTGATTTCCTAAATGCTGTCGGCAAACTAACATGAATTGCATCGGCAGGAATAGTAGCCGTGTATGTTGTAAAATCAACTAACACTTCAGCAAATAAAGCGGCGGTCTCAATGTATGGCGCCATTTGAACGATAGTTTGAAGCGATTCATGGTTGAATGATGAAATAATGACTCGCTCCGTCATTTGGTGCTTTGCTATTTCTTTTAGAACAAGTGCTTCAATTCCGGCATAAGGAAAGATATCGGTTTTCAGCTCAATATTAATGCGGTGCTGTGTAGCTACAAACAGCTCTAACACTTCCCCTAATGTCGGTATGCTTTCACCAGTATATTGCTCGGAAAACCACGAACCATAATCATATGAACGGAGCTGTTGAAGCGTCAAATCCTTCACATAACCTGAGCCATTTGATGTACGGTCAATCGTTTCATCATGAATAACCACTACTTCTCCATCTGCAGTTACATGAACATCCAACTCCACGCCCGCAATTGGTAGCTTGGACGCAGCATAAAAAGCAGCTTTTGTATTTTCAGGATAATGCGCAGATACGCCTCTATGTGCAAATAGATGCAAATGCAAAACCTCCTTTTACGATCTTTACTTCATAGTATAACAATAAGTGAAAAATGACGTTTACACTTGATAGGAAAAATTTTGTATAGTAGTATGAGAATCTACTTAAAATTGTAAGTACTTAGGAGGTGCTAAAAATGACTACACAACACCCGGATTTTCAAGCTGAACAACAGCGACTAGCCTATACTAAAAATTATATGCAACAAATCTTAAATGAATCGCAACGTGATTTGCAATCAGCACAAGAAAATATTCGCAAGTCTATGGCCGATCTTGATTATTTAGATTCCAGCTTAAGTTATTTGAATATTTTAACAAACGCTCGCTTTTTTGAAATGGCTCGCACACAAAAGGAAGGTTTAGAAGCAGTCCAAAAAAAGCCCTATTTTGCTCGCATTCATTTTCAAAAGACCGGTGATCCTGAAGAATTTTTGTATATCGGTAAAACATCTTTGTTTCACCGCGAAACACATGAACCGATTATTGTCGATTGGCGTTCGCCTGTAGCAAATGTCTATTATGATGGTCGTCTTGGAGATATGGAATATGATGTTCGTGGTGAAACCCACAAAGGGCATTTATTTGCCAAGCGCCAATATAAAATTGAACATGGTGAGCTGCTCGATATTCGAGATATTGATTTAACGACAAATGATGAATTACTGCAAGAGGCATTAGCAGGCAAAGCAGATGTAAGGCTAACAGAAATCGTCTCTACCATTCAAAAAGAACAAAACGAGATTATTCGAGCTCATCTTCGTCAGCCCATTATTGTTCAAGGTGCCGCAGGTAGTGGCAAAACGACCATTGCTTTGCACCGTATCTCATACTTTTTGTATACGATGGGCGAACACTTTAATCCTGAACAGCTCATGATTTTAGCACCAAATAAGCTATTTATTGATTATATCGGTGATGTCCTACCGGAGCTTGGCGTTGATAAAATATGCCAAACAACGTTTACAGATTACGTCCTTGCCGCGACAAAACTAAAATTAAAATTACGCAATCCAAACGAGCAGTTGGAATCTTTAGTAATAGGTGGCGCTGACCAGCCCACTGCTTGGATTTCTGAGGTGAAAGGTTCCCTCTATTACCGTGATATGATCGAACGTTATATTCAAAAAATCGAACTGCAAATTGCTGAACAGTTTGAGGATGTTTTTATTGAAAAATACCGCATTATGCGTGCCTCTCATCTAAAAAAATTATTTTTATATGAATTTTCCTATATGCCAATCGAAAAACGACTCGCTCATATTAAAAAAGTGCTAGCCAGCCATGTTCGCCAAAAGAAACAGGCCGTTTTAAATATGCTGCATGCAAAATATGATGAAGCACTCGGCAAGGCGCTGAATGGCATTCGGGATGCTGAAAAACGTCGACACATTGTCACAAAATTTATTGATGAACGTGATGAACGTATACCTGCCATTGAAAAGGAAGCAAAATCGACCGTAACCGTTTATATGCGCCGCTTCTCCAAATACAATGTCAAAACACTCTATCGCATCCTGCTAACTAATGCTGAACTATTGGCAGAAGTCGCACCAGAATGGCACTATTTAGAGCAACAGCAGTTTTTACAAGCACATGCTAAAGAACAGTGGATGCTAGAAGATTTAGCCGCGCTCTATTATTTACAAGCAAGACTTAAAGGAATAGCAGATGAATGGAAAATGCGCGTCGTCTTTATCGACGAAGTACAGGACTACAGTTTATTCCAACTAGCCGCACTCAAAGCAGGCTTAGAAACAGATATGTTTACAATGGTAGGTGATTTAGCGCAAGGCATTCATAGCTATCGTTCGCTAACCGCTTGGGAGCCTGTGCAAAATTTATTTCCTCGTGCTAGCTTTAGAACGCTACAAAAAAGTTATCGAACAACGATTGAAATCATGGAAGTCGCTAACAAAATATTAATGCAAATGGATGAGCAACTACCATTAGTGGAACCGGTTGTTCGACATGGAGAGGCACCCACTTTTATTCAAGCAACTGCCTTCCATACAAAGCAAATTAGAGAAATTTTTGAGCGTATTAAAGCCAACGGGCATCAGTCCATCGCTTTAATTTGTAAGACGACAGCAGAAGCCAAATCAATGCAACAAGCCTTAACGAATGACGCCATCCCATGTCAACTTCTTACGGAAGATGAGTCTATTAATCAGCAAGTATTACTTGTTGTACCAAGCCATTTAGCAAAAGGCTTGGAGTTTGATGCGGTCATCGTTGCCGCCTTTGAAACACCTTTCTTTGATACGAAAATTGATAGAAAGCTACTGTATGTCGCTTTAACGCGTGCTATGCATGAACTATATTTAGTGGGTCCCACAAAAAAGACATTTCTTTTAGAAAATGAATATCAAAAATAAAAATAGCATAGTAGGATTGTTGTCCTAGCATGCTATTTCAATGTGATAGCCTTGCTCAATCATGTTGACTGTCATTATTTATTTCTTGGCGGAACTCGATAAAACTTCCCTTTTGATAAATATGCTTTTACAACCTTCCACCATGAGCGAGGTGCTTCCCTCGGAGGAGACTTTTTCTTTGGCAATGCAGGCATACGCATAAGTACGACTCCTTTCTACTGGCTTATTAATACTATATGGACATAGTACACATTTATGATAAAAAAGAAGATTTTCACAAGGACTTAACATCTGGCAATAAAAAAGTGAGGAGCGAGCTCATGCTCACTCCTCACCCTTCATTAATTTTTTACATAGTAGTCTAGTTGCTGCGCTTTCATAAAGCCAGCTTTCTCGTAAACGGAAAGTGCCTTTCTATTTTCGATTTCAACATCGAGCATAACAAATTTAGCATTTTGCTTACTTGCATAATCTTTTGAAAAGGACAATAAAGCAGTACCGATACCTTGCCCTTGGTATTGAGGGTGAACCGCAAGCGCAGTTACCCATTGAATTTCATTTTCTTCAGCCGTTGTCACCGTTCCTACAACTTGACCGTCTTTATGTGCTACCCATAATTTTCGACCATTCGTTGATGTATTAAAGGCAATGAGCTCCTCCGATTCGGATGGTAAATCTCCAAATGCTTCACTATAAATAGCGATTAATGCTGCCTGTTCTCCCGCAAATGGCGCTATCTGGATATCGCTACGTAATTCAACGCGCTCTGCTTTTGTTTCTAGCGTCGCTTCTGAAAAACTATAAGCGAAGCCAAATTTTTCGATAAATGTATGCCCATAAGGAGAACCATCAATGACTACTGCTAATTGTCCTTCTGCCCCTCTATCTACTAATCCAGCTTGTAAGACGTTCACTAAAGCTGTCCCTACTCCTTTGTTACGAAATAATGGAGTAACGACTAACGACCACTCATACGTATGTAGCCCCATTAAATCAATTGCACTAGCAGCTCCGACTAATTCATCACTGTCATCTTCATAGGCAAGCACCATGAATCCTTTTGTATCAAATGAGCCTGCTGATGGTATATTCATAATCGTTTCATATACACGATAATCATGTAAAGTTGCTTCTTCGCATAATATTTTTAATTCATTCAATGTTTCCCCATCCAAAGGGAAGGACACTGTAATTACTGAAATGTTCATTGTTTACTCCGTTCTTATTCCAGACTATTGCCCTATTGTAGCAAGAAAGAAAATAAACTGGCAACAAATTATCATACCCGTTTCTAATAATCAGCAATATCACTGCCTATACAGAAAAAATAGACGGATTTATACTACTGTCTTTCTGCAAAGTAAATGAATTTTACTAGTGTTCATTAGTTATAATTCATTAGTTCCAAGTCCATCCCACCACAATTAATATACATTTATTGTAATTATTATAACATTTATACAAATTAATTACATTATTAAAATAAGGAGACTAAAAAAAGTGTTAGATTGACTAGTATCAATCTAACACTTTTCTGCTATAGTTGTTGAAGTCCGCTTCGGCAGTGCTTTCACCAGTCTGATCGGCGATTTATGAACTTACTACACTTATTCTTCTAAATGATGGGATGAGGAGTTTAGCATTTGGGCGTAAATGCCTCCTGACTCGATTAACTCATGTTGTAATCCAGCTTCTACTAGCTCACCCTTTTGCATCACGAGTATAACATCCGCATTGTGTACGGTATTTAATCGATGGGCAATGACAAAGCTTGTGCGTCCTTCCATCAGGCGATCCAGTGCCTCTTGAATTGCTAATTCTGTTACAGTATCAATGCTACTTGTCGCTTCATCGAGCAGTAAAATTTTCGGATTAGCAATTAAGGCACGCGCTATGGATAGTAATTGCTTTTGTCCTTGGGAAATTTCACGACCATCTGCCGTAAGAATGGTGTCATAACCATCCTTTAGTTTCATAATAAAATCATGTGCATTGGCAAGTTGGGCTGCTTCTTCAATTTCTGCATCACTAGCATCTAAACGACCATATCGTATATTTTCCCTAACAGTTGTTTCAAACAAAAATGGGTCCTGTAATACGAAGGCCATTTGCGAACGAAGTGCCTCCCGTTCAATATGCTTTACATTGACACCATCGAAAAGCACATCGCCCTTTGTTACTTCATAAAACCTAGCGATTAACTGTAAAATCGTTGTTTTTCCAGCACCCGTTGCCCCTACTAATGCAACAGTTTGCCCTGGCTCAATCGTAAAATTAATATCCTTTAATGTGTAGGATTCTTGCGCAGCATCATATTTAAAATAGACATCTTGGAATGTTATCTGTCCTAATAACGTATGATTTTTCGCAGTAGCAACTTCCTCTTCAGGCTGTTCATCAAGTAGCGCGAATACCCGTTCAGCACCTGCAATTGCTGATAATACCGTGTTAAACTGATTAGCCAAATCATTTAATGGACGTGTAAACTGGCGAGCATATTCTGTAAAAATAACAATGACCCCAATGGATACATGTCCGTATAACGCCAGTACCCCGCCAATCCCTGCAACAATCGTGAAGCTCATATTATTTAAAAAGTTCATGACCTTTGGAATATAACCCGAGTAAGTCTGTGCCCAAAAGCCTGTATTTTTTAAACGCAAACTTTTATCGCGAAATTCTGCCTTTACACGCTCTTCCTGTGAGAACGCTTTGACAATACGCTGCCCTGAAATCGTTTCCTCGATCATACCATTCAGCGCACCAATAGCTGCTTGCTGTTGTTTAAATAACGGCGCTGTTCGACGGGTAATCCAGCGCATCGCCCAAAACATCAGTGGAATAATGGTCATTGTTAAAATTGTTAGTAACGGACTTAAGCTCAGCATAATGATAACCGTGCCACCAAGCGTTAAAACACTCGAAAATACTTGGATAAAAGAACTATTCAACGTCGAACTAACCGCCTCAATATCATTGGTCATGCGACTCATTAATTCTCCATGTTGGCGTTTATCAAAATACGCGATCGGTAGCTTTTGAAAATGAGCAAAGACACTTGTACGCAGTCGAAAAATCGTTTGCTGGGCAATGCCAATCATCCAGTAATTTTGTAAAAATAATGCGGCTGCCAAAAGCACATAAATCCCAATGAGCAACATGACTTTACTGCCTAATCCGCTAAGCTCACCATGCATCACATATAAATCAATGATTTTGCCAATTAAATAAGGACCTAGAAGCGCTAAAATGGAACTGGCCATAACGAGTAAAAGGACGACAATTAAAAGCATACGTTGTTCATCGACTATCTTCCACAATCGCCAAAGTGTGCTTTTCCAATCTGCTGCACGGGGCCCTTTCTTTTTCTTTACAACCTGCTTGACATCATCCTTCGATAAAATCGGCTCATAACCAAAAGGTTTCTGGAAAAATCCCATTATTCCACCTCCTGTTGGGAGATTGCGATTTTTTTATACAGTTCAGAAGTTTGCAGTAGCTCTTCATGTGATCCATAGCCAACTACTTCACCTGCATCAATTAACAAAATATGATCTGCACCTTTCGCAGTGCGAATTTTTTGCGTGACAACGAGCATCGTTGCACTTTCCTCACTAAGCGCATCCCATAGCGCTTGCTCTGTTTTCACATCAAGCGCACTTGTACTATCATCCAGCATTAATATATGTCCTTTTCTTAATAATGCCCTCGCAATCGATAATCTTTGTTTTTGACCACCCGATAAATTAACACCCTTTTGCCCGACGCGCGTTTCATAACCGCTTGGGAAATCTTCCACAGATGCATGAATCTGGGCTTGCATCGTAGCATGTAGTACATCGTCCATTTCGGCTTCTGTATCACCCCATCGCACATTATCGGCTATACTTCCTGTAAATAATAATGATTGCTGTGGTACATACCCGATAACATCACGTAGCTCTTGCAGATCCCATTGCTGAACATCTTTTCCTTCTACAAAAATGTGCCCTTCTGTCACATCATAAAAGCGAGGAATAAGCTGTAGTAATGTTGATTTACCAGCTCCTGTAGCCCCCATGATGGCCAATTTTTCGCCCGACTTCACTTGAAAACTTACATTGGATAGGACAGCCGTTTCTGTCCCTGGATAGCAGAAGCTTACATTTTTAAATGCTAATTCCCCTAGTTTCAAATCGCTCGCTACAGCTTCTTCTTTAGATGGTGAAGTAATTTCTACTTCATTGTCCACAGCAAGCACCTCTGTCATACGCTCTGCTGACGCTTTCGCCCGCGCATAAAAAATAATAATAAAAGCAAACATTGAAAACGAACCCGTCATGCGCATTGCATAATTGACAATCGCCACAATATCGCCAAGCGGTGTTGTACCTGCTGCCACTTGCTTTGTACCAAACCAAAGAACCGCTAATAAGCTCATATTCATGACGAGCAATAATACTGGCATAATGTATTCCATCGTGCGTAAAGCTTTGACTGTATCCACTTTTAAACGAGAAGCGACTTGATCAAAACGGGAAGCCTCATATGCCCCACGCAAATACGCCTTTACTAAACGCATCGCTTGCAAATTTTCTTGTAACACACGATTTAATCGGTCTACACGCTTTTGCACCTTGCCAAAATAAGACACACCTTTTGCAACCATAAAAATAAGGAAAACAAAAATAATTGGGGCTCCAAGGACTAAAAATAACGCCAGCTTTGCATTAACAACAAAAGCCATTACGATGCTCCCAATCACCGCAAGTGGCGCACGCAGCATAATCCGAAGACTCATAAACAGTACTGTTTGTACTTGTGTTACATCATTTGTCAGTCGTGTAATAAGCGAAGCCGTAGAAAATTTTTGATAAGTAGCCAATGTAAAAGATTGAATCTTTTCAAATAATGCGTTGCGCAAATCAAAAGCGAAACTTTGCGCAGTATGTGATGAAAAGTAAGAATTGACTACACCTGCGACAAAGGCAACGACAGATAAAATAAGTAAAATGGCTCCCCATTGTAAAATCATATGATGGTTTTGAGCACGTACACCATCGTCAATAATTTTGGCCATTATAAGTGGTTGAACAAGCTCTACAAATAATTCAATCAACATTAAACATAATGCAAAAATGGCAGTCCACTTATAAGGTTTTACATACGAAAAAATTGCTTTCATATTCTCTCCCCCTTGTTTGAGAAGAATTATCATCTAAACAAAATCTAGTTAAAATCACCTATGCAAATAATATTTTTATGCTTTTTCGCCAGCAATCGATAGCCATGTTACACATACAAGCATAACGAAAACTCCCACTAATTGCCACAATCCTAACGATGTACCAAATACTATAACTGAAATTACCATCGCTGTTAAAGGTTCAATACTAGATAAAATACTTGTCTCCACAGCTGTAATATACTTCATGCTACTTAAAAATAAAATGAAGGCAACTGTTCCCGTTATGATTAATGCCATCATTAATCCTGTAATTTTCAAATCTGCAAAGACCGTCCACTGATTCGATTGCCAAACGCGGCTTATGATACCTAATGTCACACCACCGATTAACATCCCCCATCCTACCACTAGAAGCACATTCCATTCTTTCATCAGACGTGCTGGATAGAGGGTATAAAATGCAAATGTCAATCCGACGGCTAACCCCCACAGTAAGGCTTTATTACTAACTAACAAAGAGTCAAATGAAGCGTTCGTTAGTAACAAAAACAATCCTATTAATGTACCCATAATACCTAATACTTGATATTTAGGTGGCCATTTCTTTAAACTAAGAGAAACGTAGGCAACAACAAATATTGGCGCTAAAAATTGTAGTAACGTTGCTAATACAGCATTACTTTCATTAATAGCTCCGACAAAAGCGTATTGCACACCGAGCATCCCTATAATGCCAAAGGTTACGAGCTGTCTACTCCAAAACTTTTGTTGCCAAATACTAAAAATATCTTTACCCGTTATCAACAAATATGTAAGTAAGAAAATACCTGCAACTGACAAGCGAATTGTCAGCATAAAAGAAACTGTCAATGCTGTATGATTAAGTAACCATTCCATTAAAGGACCTGTCGCTCCCCACAACATTGCTCCAGTAATAATAAAAAGTATACCTTTTAAACGTTCCATTCAATTCCCGCTTCCTATATACGTACTAAAAATTGTTATTTTTCTTCAAGACTTTTCATTTATTTCATTAGAAAAGTCCTATTTTTTCCGATTATCAAATTTTTACAATTATATTGATAATGACTAATTCCCGATAATTCTCTATAATATTAGTATATATAGATTACCCAAGGAGATCGAATAATCATGAGTCTTAAGCACAAATCATTTACAATAGATGAACATTATATAAATTCACTTCCTTTTCCTGCAATTGTCATTAAACAAAATGGACAAGCAATCATTTCGGGAAAACATGCTGAAGAACTTTTTGGCTTTTCAGTCAATGACATTACAGGAAATACTACTCCATCCATACATGAAAATCTACTAAGAAATCTTTCAATTGAGACGTTTCAATCGATTTTACAAAACGAAGAAAGTACATATATAGACAATATTCAAGTGTACACACAGTCAAATGAGGAAATACCGTCAGCATTGCTGGCAAAACCATTTTTTGAACAAGGTGAACACCTGATTCTCATTATGTTTATGTTACCAGAGTTAATGATTAATTCGGTTTCCAACAGCAGTACTTACGCTGACTTAAAGCAAGGTTTAGATTCTACATTTATGACCGTAACGCTCGATCGTGATGGATTCATATTAGAATGTAATACCGAGTTTCTAAAAATTAGCCAATGGACACCAAAACGAGTAATCGGCAAAACCTTTTGGCAGTTATTCCCTGAAGATGAAGCGAGCGAAAAGATAACCAATATCATTTGGCGCAATTTGAATAATGGTCATACGTGGCAAGGCGAAATTGAAAAGGTTACGAAAACAGGACAGTCCTATTGGGTACTACTCACTGCCATTCCTACTTTTAATTTAGAGGCAAATGAACAACAATTTATTTTAATTGAAAAGGATATTACAAAATCTAAAACGATTCAACATCAGCTTGAAAAAATCGCTTATATCGATACAGAAACAGGCTTAATGAATGCTCACCGTCTAGAAAAAGTCATTTCTCAAATGATAGAAGAAGAAAAACACTTCTCCTTCGTCTATTTAAGTATCGATAAGTTTTACACATTAAAAGAATTACATGATCAACAACTTAACCAAAGCCTTATTATTGAATTTACAAACCGTATTAAAATGTACTTCCAAGATAGTACGATGGCACGTATTAACGAAAACGATTTTGTTGTCATTACACCATTAAGTGAATGGTTTATTCAAGGTTTCTTGTCCTATTTACAACAACATCCGATTTATAGCAGCAATATCGCCGTACCTATTTCCATTAGCGGTGGTATTACACGCTACCCTGAGGACCAAACAACCTTCTCTCAACTTATGAAGGCATCCATCGCTACGATTACTAACGTACGTGAAGCTGGTGGGGACAAAATTGTCTCACTTTCAAAAGCAACACATAAAGCATTGAATCGAAAAGCTTTAATTGAAAAACGCTTATTGCAAGCACTTGATCAGAAAAACTTAAAAGTCCTTTACCAACCACAAGTGGACTTAAACTCAGGTAAAATTACAGCTGTCGAAGCGCTAGTACGTTGGGAAGATGAGGAAATTGGCGTAGTGTCACCAGATGAGCTTATTCCAATTGCTGAAGAAACAGGGCTTATTAACAATATCGGGTCATTTATGTTAGAAAAGGCTTGTGAACAAGCACTGATTTGGAAGAAAGCGGGGCACAATTTAAAAGTGGCGATTAACTCGTCTGTCCGTGAATTCCGTGACAAAAACATGGCCAAGTCAATGCTTGACATGTTAGCGAAAACAAATTGTCCAGCAAACCTTATTCAAATAGAAATTACAGAGAAATTTGCATTAGAAGCAGAAGCTGCAACCTTTATTACACAGCAAATGCGCAAACTTGAAAACGAGGGAGTCGCTTTTGTATTAGATGATTTCGGTACTGGATACGGTTCATTCCGCTATATGCAAATTTTACCGATTGAGACATTAAAAATTGATAAAACCTTTACTAGTTCGCTACTAAAATCCGAAAAAACGCAAAAGCTTATGCACGGCATGGTACAACTAGGCAAGTCTATGGAATTAAAAGTGGTAGCTGAAGGTGTGGAAACAGCCGAACAAGCTGACTTGTTAGTCACTTATGGCTGTGATGCGATGCAAGGTTTCTATATTAGCAAACCGGTGACACCAGAAGAAATTGAAGCATTACTTGTAAAATAATACATGCGATAAAGAGCTGTTCCTAAGTATACAAACTTAAGAAACAGCTCTTTTTAATAAGAAGTATATTACTTCTTGTAAGACTTTTGTAATTTAGCCTTGCTCGAACGTACAGCTCGAAACACAAACTGCATGAATACCTCTGCAAAAACTAATCCCATCACAATGGCACCGGTAATTAAAAACGCCTTCAGCCCATACTGTAAGCCTTGTAAATAATCATCCTCGACCACATTACGCATTGCATTGTAAGCCATCCCCCCTGGTACAAGTGGAATGATACCCGCTACAATAAAGATAATCATCGGCATTTTAAAGCGTCGTGCATATAAATGCGCGACAATCGCAATGATAAATGAACTAAAAAATGATGCGTCTACCACATCCATGCCACGCTCTGTTAATAGATAATAAATAATCCAGCCAATAACACCTACAAATCCACAATGAAACAAAGTTTTTCTAGGTACATTAAAAATAATCGCAATACCTGCAGTTGAAAAAAAGCTTACGATTAATTGTACGATTATATCCATTTCTTCCGCCTCCTAAAATGATAGGATGACGGCAATTGCCGAACCGATAGCAAAGGCTGTTAAAAATGCCTCCGCTCCCTTTGCCATCCCTGACATAAAATGACCTGCCATTAAATCCCTTACCGCATTGGTAATTAAAATACCTGGCACTAATGGCATTACAGAGCTAATAATAATTTTATCGAGTTCTGTACCATAGTTAAATTTCACTGCAAAAAAAGCAATGCTACCAACAATTAACGACGCCGTAAATTCTGAGAAAAATTTCACTTTTGTTAAATGATTTATTAAAATAAGTGTGAGAAAGCCAAATCCACCTGCTATAAAGGCTGCGGGAAAATCTGACCAACCACCCTTAAACATAATCAGAAAACAGCCACTTGCAAGTGCTGCGGCAAATGCTTGTATATAAATTGGTAAAAAATAATTTGTTTTTTGTATCGACTTTAGCTCGTCATAAGCGTCTTCTAATGATATTATGTGAGATGTGAGTCTTCTAGATACTGAATTTACCAAGGATATTTTTTGCAAATCTGTGACCCTACTGGAAATCGAAGTGATTCTCGTCGGCTGTGTCTTACCTAACGAAAAAATGATCCCTGTAGGTGTAGCATAACATTGCGCATCTAGCATATTTTGAGATTGTGCCATACGCAACATCGTATCTTCCACACGATATGTTTCTGCACCACTTTCAATCATAATTCGTCCTGCAAGTAGCAAGCAGTCAATAGTAAGTTCATTATCCACTTCATGTGATTGCATTCCAGTTATCTACCTCCTTCAAAAGGTTCCTTGCATATAGTAACGAACTGCAAATAAAAACTCAACAAAAAATCTTCGATATATCAATTATATTTTGGAATAATTGTATCTGTCGCTAAATGATACGATGTCTTCAAATCAAAATCCATTTATTAATCGATTTTTAGTGGGCTTTATTTTGTAAAATAGGGTTTGCTTGAACAAGTATTTTTACATACTTTTCGTGTTGCTTATGAAAAACTGTTACATATACTATATTTTTATTGTATTTCTATTTAATTCAAAAAAATTTCGTAGATTTCTATAACTTTTCCATAGTCTCACACGTCTGATTTTATAGAAGAATAATTTTAGAAAGGAGCATTTTACCTTGTTACAGGTACGCAGAAAAAGACGCGGTCCATTAATTGATTTTCTGTTAATCGGACTCATTGTTACATTAATATCCATCATCCTTGTCATTATACTGTCTAAGGACGATTTTAAGTTCCAAAAAATTAGTGCCTCAAAAGACACAGCTGGTGAAACTACAAGTAAATTATCCACAGAAAACTCTGCGTTTCCAGGCATACGTATTGTATCTGACGTTTCTAAAGACAAACGTACACCTTTTGCCTTACACTATCCACAAACAGAGAATAAAGTTTTTAACGATGCCGTCCTACAATATATTACGGATGCTAAAGAAAACTATCTGTTAGCTATGGCAAAAAATAAAAATAAAGAAGCATCAGGTGAGCTTACGATAAATATGGAAACCTTCCCCTATCATGAACATTACTATTCCTTTGTCCTGACAAAAATGCAGTATTTAGGTGGAGCAAAACATGACGTTTCAACAACAACATTTTTCTTTAACGAAAAGACAGGTGAGCAAATTAGTATACAGACGCTATTACAGAACGATAACAATAACCTGGCAACTTTAGCTGCGTATGTTCGCAAAGACTTACAGCAAAACGTACAGTTAAAGGATCAGCTGAATCCACAAGAGGTACTTAAAGTAACCGAGCCAAAGTGGGAAAACTTTAATCGCTTTGCCATTATCGATGACTCCATCCATTTTTACTTTGATGAAAATGAAGTAGCAAGTGGCTCAGCAGGTGCACCAATCGTCAAGCTTTCTCTATCGCTTATTAATCCATTGCTAGCTTCAGATTTTCAGATTGCTATGGAGACGATGGAACCTACAAAGCCTACGACACCAGGCGATCCAAATGTTAAACGGATTGCATTAACGTTTGACGACGGTCCACATCCGAAAGTAACAGAACAAATTTTAAATACGCTCGATAAATACCATGCTAAAGCTACGTTCTTTATGCTTGGCAGTCGTGTGAAGAACTATCCTGATATCGCGAGAGATGTGCTAGCGCGTGGTCATGAAATCGGCAATCATACATGGAACCATCCGGTATTGACTAAAATGCCAATGGAGCAAGTACTAAAAGAATATACGTCTACTGCAAATGAAATTGAATTAGCACTCAATCAAGGTGCAACTGTTTTTAGACCTCCATATGGCGCTACCAATGATAACATCAATGCACAAATTCCTGTTCCAGTCGTACTATGGAGCATCGACACATTGGACTGGAAACATCGCAATTCACAATTAGTATTAACATATATTAAAAATAATTTACACAACAATGCCATCGTTTTAATGCATGATATTCATCAATCCACTGCAGATGGTCTTGATGCTGTTCTCGCCTACTTACAGAGCGAAGGCTATGAATTTGTGACTGTATCTGAAATTCTCCCATATCGTCAATAGGAAAATAGAAAAGTGTTAGATTGACTGTAATCAATCTAACACTTTCTTTTTTTGTAAATCCCTACAGGTTGATTGGCGATTTACGGGCCTTTACTAGCGATTTCCTCTGTCCTATCAGCGATTCCTGGGCTTCTATCGGCTATTTCCCCCATCTTATCAGCGATTCGCGGGCTTCTATCGGCGATTTCCCCCATCTTACCGGCGATTCACCAAATTCTATCAGCGATTTCGTTAACTCACTGCTTATTTAATAATTAATGTATCGAGCGCTTTGAAATCGTTCAGTTGGTAGCTTTTCACTTCATTGCGTGCAATTGTATATAAAGCATCTCCTACATACACTACACGTTGTACAGTTTGCTCCCAATTTTCGTACGGCTCATTTGTGTTTTTAGTCATGATATTTCCTTTTAGAACAATACCTTTTTCCGCTGTAATTTCATAAATTTGTGCGCCCTGACCTTGGTATTTCACTTCATCGTCACTTTCCGCTTCGTAAAGAACGACTGGGAAGCCGAAATAATGATAGTCTTTATGACGGAACAATGCTTTTGGATTGTATTGCACATCCGAATAAGAGCCTTTACCGCCTATTTTCACCGTCGATTGCTCTTTAGGATTGTTGAAGTCTGTGACATCAAATAACGACATTTTCATATTCGTCGTGACCGTGAAATTACTTTTCGTATAAGCGTCAAAGCGTTCTTCCGTGTCATAACCAATTCCGATAAGATGCGTATCATCTAACGGATGTAAATAGTTACTATACCCTGGGATTTTCAGTTCTCCTAGCACCATTGGTTTTCTCGGGTTCGCTACATCGATGACAAATAGTGGATCCACTTGCTTAAATGTTACGACATACGCTTTTTCGCCCATAAAGCGTGCTGAATATACTTTTTCCCCCGGCGCTAGATTTTTCACTGCACCAATTTCTTTTAAATTTTTATCTAAAATAAACAGATGATTGCGGGAAATATTTTTTTCGTCCCACATATTGCCCTCTGTTGTAACAATGCGGAAATTCCCCTCGTATTCATCCATTGAATATTGGTTTAACACAGAACCTTTGACTTCACTTGTGCCGACAAAGTTCAAGGCTGTTCCATCTACGTCCCATTTAAATACTTGTGTATTATTGGATACAGGCATCCAAATTCGATCCTTCATTATGCCGCCTGTTGGCACTACTTGATTGCCTTCATAAATGGGCGTTGTTAAATAAAGTGCATCTTGTGACATATAAAGGCCACTACTACCACCTAAATAACCTTTTGTATTCGCTACAGTTTTAACGCCATTTTTTAAACCGACTGCCGTAATTAAACTATAAGTGCCGTCCATTGTGTTTGGTAAAATTGAAATTTTATCAACAGGCAAGCTATTATATTCTTTGCTTACAGCACTATCATACATTTTCGGCTTTAAATCCGCTGTGCCTTCTTCTTGCAGTATCCAATAATTCGGATGCATAGTGCCGATTAAATACAATGTATCATTTGTAATACGGATATCCTGTAAATAACCTTCTTGAGCCACTTCTCGGATTAATTGTGGATTTTTCGCATTGGTAATATCGTAAAACATGGCCGTCGACATGCTTGTGTTTGCTTTTTCAATATATTCTTCTCCGATAGCAATTAACACATTATCGTATAACGCTAACTTCGTAATATATTGAGATTCCTTTTGTTTAATTGTTGTTGCCAGTTTTAAACTTTTTGGATTATTTGCATCAACAACCGTTATAACTTGATCTTTAATAGCGTAAATAAAGCCATCTTTGACAACAACTATATCGCCTTCCTCGACACCTTCTACTTGGTTGTTTGTTGTAGAAGCATTATCAGCTAAAGAAGCGCTATCTTTACTACTTGAAGCACTATCTTCACGAACACTCATTTCTCTCTCTACATTACCATTTGCCACGAGTGCTTCAAAATATTGTTGCAACTCTTTATCGGATTTGACAGCCTCTAGTTTATCAATCACCGTAAAGTCAATTTCATGCGTTTTTGTTTTAAGTGAACTATAAGCAAAAGCTTCTTTTTTTACATGTAATTGATAACTTCCCGGCGACAGTTTACTAACAACAAGCGATTTTTTATCATCCCCCAATGTAATCGTTGCTGCCACCTTTTGCCCCTCTTTATCGGTAACATAGACATATTCATCCGTTATATTTTTAGTCTTTAATGTTTGTGTAAAAGATACTGCCCAACTTTGCGTTGACATAATGGTACTTGCCGCTTTAGCATGTGCCGTCGGGGAAATCATTACTGTGAATATCCCAGGCAAGACAGCTAAAACAACGATGATCATGATAGCTAACCATTTACCTCTCATTATTTTCCACCCCTTCATATACTTGTTTTTTAATTAGACTATTTCAAGGATATAAAGTTACATTTTAAGAAAAAATTTCATAAAAATAAAAGCAAATACAAAATCTACAGTAGGTATAATTTTCAGAATTGTTTGAGTGCCTGTCACTCATATTAAACAAAAATAACAAAAGGCATCTGGAATGTGTCTTCCTGGATGCCTTTTGTCAGTTTCGCTTAGCGTTTAAATTTCAATGTACTTCGTTTACTCTTCAAACGGCCACTTTGGTAGCATTTTGGCTAATGGCTTATCATGACGTCGACCAAGAACATAATCGGCTTGCATAATGGTATGAATTTCACGTGTCCCTTCATAAATAACTGGCGCTTTCGAGTTGCGGAGGAAACGTGCAACCGGGTATTCATCTGAATAACCGTACGCCCCATGAATTTGCACTGCGTCATCTGCGGCTTTATTAGCAAAATCGCAAGCTTGCCATTTTGCTAATGACGTTTCCCTTGTATTACGAATACCGTTATTTTTCAACTCGCCGACCCGATAAACGAGCAAGCGACTCATTTGATAACCCGCTTCCATCTTGGCGATCATTTGCCCGACAAGTTGGTGTTCGCCGATAGGCTTACCAAACGTCTCGCGCTCATGACAATATTTCACACTAGCTTCAAGACACGCTTGAATAAGGCCAACTGCGCCTGCTGCCACTGTAAAACGACCGTTATCCAGCGCAGACATAGCAATTTTGAAGCCTTCCCCCTCTTCACCTAAACGATTCTCAACCGGAATGCGGACGTCCTCAAAAAATAGCTCGCCCGTATTGCCAGCACGGATACCATACTTACCTTTAATCGCCTTAGAGGTAAAGCCCGCCATTGAGCGTTCTACAATAAAAGCACTAATACCATGATGCTTTTTAGATTTATCCGTATAGGCAAAAACAATAAAATGATCAGCGATATCGCATAAAGAAATCCACGTTTTTTGCCCATTTAACACATAAAAATCACCATCTCGTACTGCCGTTGTTGACATGGCTGCTACATCAGAACCCGCTCCAGGCTCGGTCAGCCCAAAGGCCCCAATACGTACACCCTTCGCCTGTGGCACAAGATATTGCTGTTTTTGCGCCTCCGTCCCCCACTGCATAAGCGTCATACTATTTAACCCGATATGGACGGATACAGCTGTTCGAAAAGCTGTATCCCCGCGTTCTAGTTCCTCACAAACGATGGCAAGCGCATTATAATCCATGCCGCTACCACCATACTTTTCCGGTACACAAACTCCCATTAAGCCGAGCTCAGCAAGCCTTGACCAAATGCCTGCATCAAAGCCCCCCTCGGCATCCCACTTTGCAATATGTGGCATAATCTCATCGTCAACAAACTGGCGGACGGTTTTCCGCAGCATTTCTTGCTCCGCTGTAAATTCGAAATTCAATGCCCTCCACCTACCATTTCACAATCATTGCCGACTTATGAGATGTTTCTTTAATGACAACACCACGTGTTGCCATTTCTTTAATGTACCTTTCACCTGGCACAATCGTTTCTGGAGCAAAGACACCACGTTTTGTAATTGCCCCTTCTCCAATCATTTGAGCCACAACAGAAATTGTATTCGCTGTTGCACGAGCCATCGCCGTTTCATTATTTGTCATATCTTTACGTACAACCATTTCGTATTCATATGTGACCTGCTGTTGTGCCTTCTCACCTGCAACAATT
The DNA here is from genome assembly GCF_046245175.1 of Lysinibacillus sp. 38-6. Taxonomy (GTDB): domain Bacteria; phylum Bacillota; class Bacilli; order Bacillales_A; family Planococcaceae; genus Lysinibacillus. The sequence continues at coordinate 3,711,631 of NZ_CP176417.1, read as the reverse complement.
ACCCGTAATAGTACCGCATCAGGCTTTGTTCCAAGTTCTAGCTTTTTCTTCAGCGCTTCTCTGACAACCGCTCTTACAGGTACTTCCTGATTTTCTACTTCTACATTATTGCTAGCATCTAAAAATCCTAAATCAGCTAACAATTTAAATTTCTCAGCATGCCCTTTATAACGAATTGTTTTATATTCTAATGTGTGGACATTCGGGAATGTTTTATAAAGCGTGGATATACCACCCGATGTATAGAATGCCTCCAGCACACCAAATCCATCGAAATAGATAGGCTCAATGCCCGATAGCGATGGTACTTCTTCTAGTTTACCTTTTTGAATCATTTTAGAAGGCTGGGTATAGTGGTCAAACACCCCTTCTAAAGAAAAGACACGTGTATAGTGAAGTGGCGGTTTCGGTTCTGTTGGAATACCACCTACGTAAAGTTTAATCGATTCAACTTCATCTAATTTCGTTGCACCATAGCCTGCTAATATGTTGACCATGCCCGGCGCTACACCTAAGTCAGGAATAATCGTCACGCCTTTAGCTTGTGCGTCTTCATGTAATGCCAAAATGTTATCCGTGACACCACCAATATGCCCGCCTAAATCGACTGAGTGCACACCAGCTTCAATTGCAGCCCTCGCAACGCGTTCATTAAATGAATAAAACAGTGCATTGACTACCACATTGCCTTTTGCAATAACCGATGTTAACGAGTCATCATTTTCTGCATGAAGCTCCACAACTTCCACTTTATTTGTATTTAATGTATCAACAAAGTTTTGAGCTGTCTTTACATCGATATCCCCTAAAATGACACGTTCAACATTATTATTTTTTATTAAATCACGAGCTACTTCTTTCCCCATCAATCCTGCACCTAATACAACAACTTTCATCAAGAACATCCCCTTTCATTGATCTGTTATTTTGTATCGATTTGTGCTCTTTGTAATTTTCCACTGTAGTCAACGTAAATGCTCTTCCATTCCGTGTAGACGTCCAGTGCTGCAACACCGGAATCACGATGGCCATTTCCTGTCCCCTTCGTGCCACCAAAAGGCAAATGGATTTCTGCACCTGTTGTACCTGCATTGATATAAACAATACCTGTATCTAAATCGCGTTGAGCGCGGAAAATTGTATTAACATTTTGTGAGAAGATAGAGCTTGATAAGCCAAATTTCACACCGTTATTGACTTCAATTGCTTCGTCTAAGGATGCAACTTCAATTAAAGAGACGACAGGACCAAAAATCTCTTCCTGCGCGATAATCATATGAGGCTTTACATTTGTAAATAATGTTGGTGCATAGTAAAAGCCTTTATCGTAAGGTGCCTCATTTAAAATTTTGCCTCCTGCTAATAACGTTGCACCTTCCTGTTTACCAATCTGTACATAATGATTAATTTTCTCCAATGCCGCTCTATTAATCACCGGACCGATTTTCACACTTTCATCTAAACCGTCTCCTATTGTTAAAAACTGCATTGCTTCTAGTAGACGATTTTCTAATTCCTCTCTTACATCTTTATGCACAATGACACGACTACATGCTGTACAGCGTTGGCCAGCTGTGCCAAATGCACTCCATAATATCGCTTCTGTAGCGAGCTGTAAATCTGCATCATCCATAACAATGACAGCATTTTTGCCGCCCATCTCTAGCGAAATTTTCTTTAAATGCTTTCCACCAAGTTCAGCTACCTTACTACCTGTTGAAGTAGAGCCGGTAAACGATATGACCTTTACATCGGGATGCTCAATTAATGCTGTTCCTACGGTTGGTCCCGTGCCAAAAACAATATTGGCTACCCCTTCTGGCAAACCTACCTCTTCAAAAATTTTCCCCATTTCATACGCCATCATCGGTGTTTCATTGGATGGTTTCCATATGAACGTATTGCCTGCGACAATAGCAGGGAAAGACTTCCACGTAGCAATAGCAACCGGGAAGTTCCACGGCGTTATAAGGCCCACTACGCCTATTGGTGCTCGCACGCTCATAGCAAATTTATTGGCAAGCTCTGACGGCGTTGTCTCCCCAAACAAACGTCGTCCTTCTCCTGCCATATAATAAGCCATGTCGATGCCTTCCTGTACCTCGCCTCTTGCTTCTTCAATCACCTTACCCATTTCTTTTGTTAAAACGGTCGCCAAATACTCTTTCTTTTCCTTCATCTTTTGACCGATGGCATATAAATAGTCTGCACGCTTTGGTGCTGGCACAAGTGCCCAATTTTTTTGTGCTGCCTTCGCTACAGTAACCGCTTCCAATACTTCGTTTGCAGTTGAGAGTGGTATTGTTGCTAAGTGCTCTCCATTTGCAGGGTTCGTTACTGCTATACGTTGTAAATGCGAATGTGTAACCCACTTACCACCGATATAGTTTTTGATTTCCATTACAAACACCCCCTGATATGTCTATGATGCCTTGGCTTTGTATACGTCGCTTGCGCTTTTTTGCGCACTACATCGCGTGTATAGTTGTGAAATGCCAAAATCCCGATTTTCCTTATTGCGCATCGTCTGCAAGCAATACCAATCGGTGCCATTTGCCAAAGGCTTTATCTTCGTTATCAGTCATCTAAAAAAGTGCATTATTTCAACACTTTGAGAAACAACTGACCACAAAGATAAATAATACACATTCTAGTTTTTTATATTCGACATTTTCTATCTTATTCCCTTTTTTTCTAAAATTATTAATTATGTAATGAAACTAAAGTGACCAATAATCGTATACATTAACATTACAAGAAATTGGAGGAATTACACGATGAATAACCATGAAATCGACTACAAATTATTTGGAGATGACATGCAATATGTGCAAGTTGAACTTGATCCACAAGAAACGGTAGTAGCAGAAGCTGGTGCTTTAATGATGATGGATGATGCTATCCATATGGAAACAATTTTTGGTGATGGTTCAAGAGGCAGTTCCCAAAGCGGTTTTATGGGGAAATTACTTGGTGCAGGAAAACGATTAGTAACAGGTGAAAGCTTATTCATGACTACCTTTACAAACGTTGGGACAGGAAAACGCCATGTTTATTTTGCATCGCCATATCCAGGTAAAATTATTCCAATGGATTTAAGTCAACATAAGGGTAAAATTATTTGTCAAAAGGATGCTTTTTTAGCGGCTGCAAAAGGTGTTTCCGTTGGGGTTGAATTCCAGAAGAAAATAGGTGTAGGCTTCTTCGGTGGTGAAGGCTTCATTATGCAAAAGCTTGAAGGTGATGGTATGGCCTTCGTACACGCAGGTGGGGCAATTCATCAAAAAACGTTACAACCTGGCGAAGTATTACGTGTTGATACGGGTTGTTTAGTCGCAATGACATCTGATGTTGATTACAACATTGAAATGGTTGGCGGTGTAAAAACTGCACTATTTGGTGGTGAAGGTATTTTCTTTGCAACTTTACGCGGTCCTGGTACTGTTTGGGTTCAATCATTACCATTTAGCCGATTAGCAAGTCGTGTCTTTGCAGCTGCTCCAATTTCGCAAGGCGGTGGCGGACATTCATCAGGTGAGGGCGGTATCGGCGGACTATTTGATATGTTTAATAAGTAACCATACTCCAGGTAGCTGATTTCTTGTTAGGGTTGCTTCCTTTCGATAAAAGGCAGCAACCCTACAATATCTAAACCACTTTAGTCGATTCTATTGGATAACGGCTTGCCCTGCCCATAAGCCATCAGTGCATTGACATTCAGCATTAGCATAGCCGTTCTTGTTTTCAATGAAGCGCTCCCTATATGTGGTAATGCAACAACGTTAGGTAAGGTTAACAACGGATGATCTAATGTAACGGGTTCCTGTTCAAAAACATCAAGCCCGGCAGCCCAAAGCTTGCCATTCTTCAATGCTTCATAAAGAGCCTGTTCATCAATAATTCCTCCACGCGAAGCATTAATTAATACAGCATCTTCCCGCATTAACGCAAGCTCCTTCGCGCCTATTAAGCCAACAGTATCACTATTATAAGGTGTCATAATAACAACAAAATCAGATTTCGTTAAAAGGTCCTCTAAGGATGCATAGCGAAAGCCATACATTTCTTCTGCTTCATGGCGTCGTCTACGGTTATGATACAAGACGTTCATATCAAAGCCTTTCGCTCGTCTTGCAACCGCCTGACCGATACGTCCCATGCCGATAATCCCTATCGTCGAACCCGATACATCTTTACCAACCAACTGCATTGGATACCAGCTCTCCCATTTACCCTCACGTAAATAGCGCTCACTTTCTGGTATTCTACGTGCAGTTGCTAGTAATAGACCGAATACTAAATCAGCTGTCGTATTTGTTAAAACACCTGGCGTATTCGTTGCCATTATGCCTTTTTTGCGCAGTGCCGGCACATCAATATTATTAAAACCAACTGCTAAATTTGTTACTAGCTTTAAATTGGGGGCGTGTTTAAGTAGTTCCTCATCAACTTGATCTGCAATCGTTACCCACAATACTTCGCAATTCGCTACGGCAGCTAAAAGTTTGTCTCGCGGTATAACGGTTTCTTCTTCTTGCCATTGTTCGATATCATAATATTCCTCTAAAGGCTCAACAAATTGAGCAGGAAATTTACGTGTAATAAATAATTTCTTTTTCATATTTCAACACCCCTTATTCATTTCCCCATGTTGCCTTTAGCGTAACACTAATATTGTAAGGTCACAAGCAAGCTTTTATAGCCAATCTTTGCATTTAGCAAGTTGAAAATATGTATTTTATAGCTTTTTGTAAATCTATCCTCGATTTAGCTGAATTCATCCTACTGATACGTGATTTTATCCTTTTTAATGTGAAAAAGTGTTCGATTGACTGCCTTCAATCGAACACTTATTTTATTGCCGTGGATATCCGCCTAGGTGGCTCTTTCCGCGGGCACTCACGTAAGCCGCAACCCGCTTGTTTCGTCTTACATTGTGTGCTGTTCTGAGCAGGAGTCGCCCCTTTTGCTACCATCAACTAGCGTTTTATAGTTGTCCTCAATAGTGGATGCTTTCCGCTCAGTATGTATACCACATTAAACCATACGCACTAGAAATCACCCATGGTCGTCCTTTACACTTATGTTAATTGTGAAAAGACTTTAATCTTGCTTCGTTAGAAATCTTTAATCGTCGCATCAAGGCGACTTGCGGCACGTTCTAATTGCTCCGACGATTCGCCAATCGATTCAATAATATTCGCCAACTCAGTTATTTGACTTCCGACATTTTGAAAGTTAACGATAGAGCCTTCTACCGAGCCTGATATGGCATCAAAAGCTTTTAATGAGTTCAAATTTTGCTCAATACTATTATTAACGAGTTCCTGAATTTCCTGAATCGCTTGCACAACATGTTTCGTAATGCCATTGGACATACCGATTAAATCTGCAATTTGTTCCACAGATTCCTTCGTTTGGTCTGCTAGCTTCCGCACCTCATCCGCCACGATTGCAAATCCTTTTCCATGTTCCCCTGCTCTTGCCGCTTCAATAGCGGAATTTAATGCTAGTAAATTTGTCTGACCCGAAATACTTTTCACCATTTCAATGACTTTATTAATTTTTGAGGAAGAATCGTTTAACTCCTCCACCATCATCGCCATCTCAGCTGTCTTATCATTTATTTTTCCTGATTGCTCATTTAATAAGACGATTTTTGAATAGCCTTCCGAAGAAACCATTTGCATTGTTTTAGCTTCATTAATACTTTCCTTTAAGTAGGCATTCACTTGTTTCGTACTCGAAATCAGCTCCATAACTGACTCATTTGTTTCATGTGATTGGACCTCTAATTGCGTCGATATCCCGCCGACAATATCCTTGATATGTGTTCGTACACTTTTTCGTTGCTCCTCTACTAAAGCATCGGAGTAGTTGTTATATTCTTCTAGAACAATTTGCTGTTCAAAATTACAAATTTTACTGATAGCGTCGCAAAACTTTTCCTCTTCCCCTTTTGCTAACTGTAAATTATATACAATTTTAAGTAAAGATTTTTCTAAATTTTGGAATGCTGCTAAATACCATTTTGGATATAAATTTATTTTGACGTGCATCTTCCCAACACTTCGCCGTTTTTCTATAAAAGCATTATCTATTCGCCCTTCAAACATTTCAATTATATGGTGACGAAGTGTTTGGCGAAGGCGCTCACTTGAACTGTGCTTTTGAATAACCTCTCGCAAAGAAGGTACACTTTCTACAGCGTTATAAAACGTTTCAACGACTTCCACAACATGTTGCTCGACATATGGTTTTAAACTTTTTATTAACTGTAAATCCTCTTTTGTGAGATTGACGAGATGCAACTGTAACAGACGCTCCTGATCTTGTATAATTACACCTGTATTTGACACATCATTGATAGCAATCGAATTTTGCTTAGGTCTATTCTTAAATTGAAACATCTCTCCACCCCATAAAATAATTTATTGTATAAATCTAAAGATCAATTATCAGAAAATGGATGATGACCTTCTTAATTAATTATAGAGTTTTTCTAATACTAGATACAATAGTTCAGTAAGAATTATCTACCCAACCACCAAATGTCACTAACAATACATATTAAATAAGCATAAATACCTTATAAATTATCATATATTTGATATTAAAATGATAAATATAATATTTTTATATTCAGTATCGAAGTAGAAATATTTAATTCCAATAAAAAAGCCACTCATTGTTGTGACAATTGAGTGACTTTTTTCATTTACATAAAAATAATAATACTTAGTACCGCAGCTAATACCAAGCGATAGATTGCAAACGGCATTAGTTTTACTTTTGAAATGAGCGCTAAGAAAAACTTAATAGATAGTAATGCAAAAACAAATGAACTAATAAAACCGACTACATAAAATCCTAAATAATCCATTGAAAGTGTATCCCAGTTTTTCAATACTGATACGAGACTCGCACCTGCCATAATTGGAACAGCCATAATAAATGTAAAATCAGCCGCTACACGGTGACTAATACCAAAAAGAACGCCACCAGAAATCGTTGCACCCGAACGAGAGAAGCCTGGCCATAATGATAAACATTGCACTAATCCAACTTTAAACGCCATGCCATAAGAAATATCATCTAATGAATTAACTTTAGGTTTTCTTGGCGCAAATTTATCGGCTGCAATCATTAAAATTGCCCCAGCAACTAATGCATATATAACGTGCTCTACTTTAAATAAATGATCATCAATAAAGTCTTTAAATGCAAAACCTAGTATAACTGCTGGCAGCATACCAACAATGACATGCATTAAATTGAAGCGACCTTTCATTGATTTTGGTTGTCCATCGATATTGTATAAACCAACTAAGCTTAACATACGCTTCCACATCACGACGATAACCGCTAAGATTGATCCTAACTGGACAACGATTTTAAATGTATTGGCCGGATACTTTCCTAAAAACTCCTCTGTCTTTAACCACATATCATCCACAATAATCATATGACCTGTAGACGATACAGGAGCAAACTCTGTCATCCCTTCGACAAAGCCCAAAATAAGTGCCTTTAATAATTCAATTATATCCACTATGTCACCTTACCTTTAACGTTATTCTACATTTGTTTTCTGTGGGGAAAACAGCTTTTACAGCATTAACTAATGCACTTTGTGCTTTCAATTTTAATCCGACCTCTAGTTGATTAGGGCGAAACATCAACATAAGTAAGACGGTATTGTTAAGAATGCACCAACCTATTATAAGCTACTCTTTTTTCTTATACTACCTCTTTTACTGAAAAGTAATATCAACTACCCATAACTCTGAACGACTACCTATGCGCATTGGTGGTCCCCAAAAACCAAAGCCCGATGAAACAAGTGTATGCATTTGTCCCTTCTTCTTATAACCATAATCTAGCTCAAAAACACGTGCCGTAATATACTGATTCGGCCATAGTTGCCCTCGATGTGTATGGCCAGACATATGGAGATTTACCCCTGCTTGCGCTGGCGTTGTTAAATCATCTGGCGTATGATTCATCACCAACCAAGGTAAATGCTCGTTCAGTTTCAATGCTTCGAGTTGCTGCCTTTCTTTATTCGTAATATCTTCTTGGCCTGTTATTATAAACGCATTGTCAATTAGAATTGTTTCATCTCGCAAAATTTCCACACCTGCTTTTTTCATTTCCTCTACAAATGCAGGTATTTTCTTTCCATAATATTCGTGATTACCAAGTACACCATACACACCATAAGTAGCTGTGAGCTGTTTCATGACATCCGCCATTCCTTCTTGAACAAACCATTTTGGATCATCATCCACAATATCTCCAGCTAAAAAAACAACGTCCGGCTTCGCTTCATTTGATAAGTTAACAAAACGTTGCAAATGTTTTTTATTTGATAACACACCTAAATGAAAATCAGAAGCAACAACAACGCGCATCGATGATAACTCGCTGTCCATTTTATCCATCGTAATATTTAACTGTCGAACTACTGGAGAATATGCCAAATAGGAACCGACAATCCACAATATTAAGAACACCATAACAGCCACACTACCAACTAGTCGAATATTGTTTAATGGCGTTAACCATAGAACAATTTGGGCTGTTACACAAAGTAGCAAGCCATATTCGAATATAAACATCCAGTAATTCCCTATCACTGAAAACAATCGTAATGACTTATGCACTCTTCCGATAATAACGCTAAAAGAAATGATATACAGTACGAGCCAATAAAGAACTGGAAAGTGAAACCACTTCATCGCTTCAAGCCATTGCTTTAAGCCCCATCCTAAATAAAAAGTTAAAGCACTATATATGCCTACAATAAGAACGCCTATCGTCATTTTTGCCATATACCGGTCCTCTTCTTTCATATATTCATTGTGATTATAGCATTACATTATCGCTATCGTATTTCTAAAAGCACTTTTATTTCATATCATATTCCAGTAACATTTTAGTATAAATAGAAAATTAATTCATAAACGAGCAAATCAAAGGGGGGCGAACTTAGGTGGGAAAGTATAAATTTGAATCAACAGAACATGAGCTATTCCGCAAAACGTTACGTAAGTTTTTAGCCGAAGAAGCAGAGGGCCAATATAATCAATGGGAAAAGGATCGTCTTATTCCACTTAATTTTTGGCATAAGCTTGGACAATTAGGCTATTTATGTCCACAAGTAGCAGAACAATATGGTGGTCTTGGTTTAGATTTCAGCTTTGGTGTCATTATTCAAGAAGAACTGGAACGCATAGGCTCAAGCCTGATCGGAGTCGGTTTGCATAATGATATTGTTGTCCCTTACATTGAAGCCTATGGAACAGATGCGCAAAAATCACGTTGGCTCCCTAAATGTGTAACAGGAGAAACGATTACAGCCATCGCTATGACGGAACCAGGAACGGGCTCGGATTTAGCCAATATCCAAACGACGGCCATACGAGATGGAGATTATTATATTGTAAATGGGCAAAAGACTTTCATTACAAATGGTATTCATGCCAATTTAGTCGTTGTCGCCGTAAAAACAAACCCTCGCGCAGAGAAAAAGCATCGGGGTATTAGCCTGCTCGTTATCGAAGAAGGTACAGCAGGTTTTACAAAGGGGCGTAAACTAGAAAAAGTAGGCATGCATGCACAAGATACGGCTGAACTATTTTTTGAAGATTGTCGTGTTCCAGTAGAAAACTTACTAGGTGAAGAAGGTAAAGGCTTTACCTACATGATGGAAAAGCTACAGCAGGAGCGTTTAGCTGTGGCCATTGCGGCTCAAGCTGCAGCTGAAGATATGCTTGCTTTAACAATCAATTATGTAAAATCACGTCAGGCTTTTGGAAAATCGATAAGTGATTTCCAACATACGCAATTTAAAATTGCTGAAATGGCGACCAAAGTAGAGCTTGGCAAAACTTTTTTAGAAGCTTTAATTGAAGAACATATTGCCGGCAAGGACGTTGTGACAAAGGTGTCGATGGCGAAATACTGGATTACGGAAAATGCTCGGGAGATGTCTGCACAGTGTATGCAGTTGCACGGTGGCTATGGCTATATGGAGGATTATAAAATTGCCAGACGTTATCGTGATATACCCGTAATGTCCATCTACGCAGGTACAAATGAAGTAATGAAAATGATTATTGCAAAAAATACAGGGTTATAAAGCATTGTTAGTCCCATGAATTGCAAAAAGAGTTAGATTGATTTTATCAATCTAACTCTTTTTCTATACCGTTGTTGTCCGCTACGGCGGGCGCTTTCCGCGGGCACACACGTAAGCCGCAACCCTCGCTTACGCGCGGCTTGTTGCGTCTTACGCTGTGTGCGTTCCCGCAGGAGTCGCCGCCTTCGCTTCCAACAACTAGTGCTCACTTCTATGTTATGCAGTACCTCTTGGCAAAGAAGCTTTTTACACTGCCGGTATACGTACGATTACTTTAAATAAATCGCCGTCTACTTCTATGCTCATGCGTGCGCCATGTAAGTCTACAATGGATTGTGCAATGGCTAGGCCTAATCCAGAACCTTCCGTATGACGGGAAGCATCCGCTCTCTTAAAGCGCTCAAATAATTCATCAGCATTTTCGCTTATTTCATATTTTGCCACATTTTTCACTGTAAATTCAGCATCACCATTCGCCGTTCTTTTCAGTGTAACGTAAACACGTGTACCTTCTAAAGCATATTTCAATACGTTGACGATTAAATTATCGATTAATCTCCACCATTTTTGACCATCAACGTAAGCGTAAATAGCATCTTGAGGCATCGACATGCGTAAATCTAAGCGTGCCTTACATAAATCCTCTTCATGCTCCCCTACCGCCTGCTGAACAAGCTGTGTCACATCCACACGACTGCGATGAAGCTCGATATTACCACTCGCCATTTTAGACACTTCAAAAAGATCCTCAATTAGTACTTTTAAACGGTCTGATTTTTTATCGAGAATATGAATATACTGCTTACGTTCTTCTTCCGTAATATCCGGATTTTTCAGTAAATCTGTGTACGTAATAATCGATGTTAAAGGAGTACGTAAATCATGACTAACATTTGTAATTAACTCTGTTTTTAAACGTTCACTCTTTGCCTGTTCATGCATGGATGTACGAACACCTTCGCGTAAATGATTCAAATTTTCTGCATGAGCTGCAAGTGGTGATTTCCCCTTCACTTTTACATCTCGGTTAAGACGTCCTTCAGCCATATCTTTTGTATCCTTCATAATGCGATTTAAATAGCCCATTTTAGATAGGAAGACAACCATTGCTGGGATACCGACAATCGCACATAAGCCGAATACCATTACCGGAAATCCGCCGCCCATCGTCACACTCGCAACAAAACTACCACCACCAAAAAAGGCAGCTGCAATCATAACTATCGAATGTAAGGCAATTGATCGATTTAAAAATAAATCCGTCATCGATTCCCCGATGCCCCATAAATAACTATCTTTTATATTTTCGTTTAACTTTTCAACTGTATTGACGCGCTCATATAACCAAATCACTTGGACGAAAAATGCTACACCAATACTAATTAATACAAATGCTTGCACTACAAAATCAATTAAGAAACTTACATAATTGTATTGATACGTATTTTCAATTGTCTCAAATGCAATATATGAAAAATACCAGTAGATACAACCTGTAACGAATAACAAAGCAATTTGGAAATCAATGCGGTATTTAGCTACCATCTCTTTTTCCTTTAAGCCGCTTATTGTTGGTAGTAATTCCTTACGCCATTTCCAAACAAACACTGCGGCTATAATACTTGTTAACCAAATAATTGAATACATAAATTGATTGCGTTTAAATTGATCATAGCCTTGCATTACTGCTGCCGATTGGGCTGCTTTTTTAGAAATAGTAATCGTGCCAGTGTATTCAGTCGTTTCATTCAATACGTCTGAATCTACGTAAACGTCCGAACCATAAAAAATATGGCTTGAATTGTTGCTAATATTTCCTGTTCGTAATGGATGTGCCGCATATGTTATTTTATAAACATTACTGTCATTGATATTTCCGAAACGATACGTATCTCCATCATCATTTGTTAATTCATAAGAAAAATAACTATAATTTTTCACAAAGTCTTTTGCTTCATCTTTGACAGCTTTTATATATTGATCGATGAGCACACCCTTTTGCGCCTCAATTTTCTTACGGACATATTCGTCATCTTCGAAGTTTTTCGTTATATCTTTTATTTTGGCATCTCGCTCAGCTTCAAGCTTTGTCTTTAATTCCGCCGCATTATTATTAGCCGCTTCTTGAATACGCTCCTCATATTGACTCTTAATATTATCAATTTGCGTGCCCAGTGAGCCGTAATAATTACGGTGTTCCTCAATTTCATTTTGGGAAACGGTAATCTTGCTTTTCAATTCCTCAGCGGTTGGTAAATTTAATACTAGCGGTCCTAAATCTGCTTGGAAATTATCCAGTTCATGTTGAAAATTTTCGGATTGAAAATATGATTTTCCTACATATCGATAGCCAATTTTAGAAAATGTAAATAGACCGAAAATGAACCATGTTAAACAAAGTAGCGCCAGTAGAGGTTTCCATTTTTTCCTCATGTTGTCGACTCTCCTCTAAAAAATTTTTTCTAAAAATTGTAACATTTCGGAGGAGCGAGAATTAACCATTTGATAAGCATAAATGCCGAAATAAACAAGACCGATTACACCTGCCAAAAACCCTGCAATTGTGATAAACTTCTCTATTTTATTTTTCCATTTTATAGCCAACGCCCCATACCACCTTTAAATAACGTGGATTTTTCGGATCTGCTTCAATTTTTTCACGTATTTTCCGAATGTGGACCGCTACAATATTTTCTGCATTATAAGCTTCCTCATTCCAGACACGTTCATAAATTTCTCGAATCGAAAAAACACGTCCTGCATTTTTCATTAGTAATTCTGTAATTTTGTATTCAATTGGAGTTAGACGAACAGGTTCCCCTTCCAACACAACTTCCTTGGCATCTTCATCGAGTACTAAACCATCAATCTCTACTTTTGCTGCTTCGTCATGATACGTCCCAAGTTGTACATAACGACGCAATTGTGATTTAACACGCGCCAATAGCTCTAATGGATGAAACGGTTTCGTAACATAATCATCTGCTCCTACGGATAAGCCATGAATCTTATCGCCATCTTCCGCTTTTGCACTCAGCATGATAATGGGTATATTACGTTCTGCACGTATTTTAAACGTCGCCGTAATACCATCCATATTGGGCATCATAATATCTAAAATAATTAAATGTACTTCATTGTTTTCTAGCTTTTCAAGTGCTTCCACACCGTCCGCTGCCTTAATGACATGATAGCCTTCATTTTTTAAGTAAATTTCAATACCATCACGAATATCTTGATCATCGTCTGTCACAAGAACGGTTAACTTCGTCATGATATACACCTCGCTCTCAATTAATAGTCTACATATAAAATCTTAAAAACCAATAAGGATAAAAATGAAGAATTTCTTAAGCTTTTCTATTTTCATTTGATATATTTTTTCTACCAGCAAAAGTCAGTACTACAATACCGCCAAGCAGCATCGCTACTCCACACCAAGACGTTGCACTTAAATGTTCGCCAACAAGCAAGACACCAAGCATAGCCGCAGTTAAAGGCTCTGCAAGTGATAACGTTACAGCAGAGGATGAGTTAATTTTCTGAAGTCCACTTAAAAACAATAAATACGCAATGCTTGTACACATAACGCCCATAAAAAGCATTGTCCAAAAGTTTTGAGTAACGGCTAACCAGCTAAAACCACCGCTAATGGAAAACGGTAGTAATAATAATGCGCAAATTGAAAATGTCATGGCCACCGCAGGTAATGCTTCCTGCTGTGCCATTAGTTTTTTGCTCATATTTGTGTAGACGGCAAAAGATACGCCTGCACAGACGGCTAGCCCGATGCCCCCTATATGAATAGCGCCATCTCCATTATTAATGAACAGTAAAATACACCCGGTAATGGTCATCATGGTGGCTATGCCCCACACGCTCGTTGGACGTGTTTTCCATAGTAGCCACTCCAATACACCTGAAAACATAGGTGCACTGCCAATTGTCACAACCGTTCCTATCGCTACACCTGTTAGACGGATGGATGTAAAAAAAAGACCTTGGAATAATGCAATACTTGCGGCTGCTAATAGTGTCCATTTCCAGGACCATGTGCGAAAAGAGATTTTACGTAGCAACACCACTACAACTAAAAGTAGTCCTCCACCGATGGCTGAACGAATAGTCGCTACGCCAATAGAAGACACATCCTTATCTAAAAAGGTTTGAGCTGTCCCTGTCATGCCCCATAAAATAGCTGCTAGAAGTACAAAAAAGTATGGATAGACCATGGCTTATTCCCTCCTACTTATAACACCTTTACTCGTAACTATACAGATTTATCCAGAATCAAACAATTCCCTATCTACTTTCTCTTATTATGTTTTCTATAAAAGAGAAGGTATAATAAGTACATTAAAAGGAGCGACCAATTATGTATAAAACAATTGAAGAAACAGCCATTGAACTTGGCATGCCCGAGGAACAGGTACGACGACTTGTCTATGAAGGACGCATTCGTTCAACTTTTGATGGTGACCAAATATTAATCAATAGTGGACAGTTTAGCACCTATTTTGAACAATTAGAACGCATAAAAGAAGAAATCGAAATATGGCGCAACACACCTATTCCTGAAGATATCGACGTGAAGGATGAAGACTAAACTTCAAAAGTGCCAGGCACTCAAACAATTTTGAATTGTTTGAGTGCCTGGCACCTACTTAACTAAATACTAACGACAAAGCCGGCACGTTTACCGATAATCTCAGCGTAATCTTCGACCATCACGCTTGCCGTTGGATACATACCTGCACCTGGTCCTACCAATGTTAATGTACCGATATAATTGGTTTCAAGTGCAACGGCATTATTTACATCATCAACCGGATACAGTGGATGCTCTTTATCTACTAATAGTGGACCGACTTTTGCGACCACTTTGCCATTCGCAAGTTTCTCTACCTCAGCTACATGGCGGTAACGCAAGCCTTTTTCGCAAGCTTCTTTGACCTGCTGTGCTGAAATACAATCAATGCCAATAACCTCAACGTCCGCCCAATCAGGCTGCTCACCAAAGGCTAAAGCACTTAAAATCATTAGCTTTTTAAAGGCATCTTGACCAGATATATCATTATACGGGTCCGCTTCTGCATACCCTAGGTTTTGTGCTTCTTTTAAGGCTTTCTCGAATGACCAGCCTTGCGCACGCATTTTCGTTAAAATATAATTGGATGTACCATTTAAAATACCTTGAATACGACTTACATCATTTACAAGCAAAATATTTTTCATCGTTTTAATCACAGGTACACCACCTGCAGTTGTTGCTTCAAAGCCGACGAATACACCATTTGCCTTTGCGAGCTCCTGTAACTCTAAGCCACGTTTTGCAAACATCACCTTGTTTGCTGTAATAACATGACACTTATGTTCCACTGCACGCTTTAAATAACCGAATGCCGGCTCTTCATTGACAATCGCTTCAAATACAACTTGCATGCCAGGCTCCGCTAAAACCTCATCCATACTCGTTGTCATTAAATGCGCTGTGCCGGGAACGCGTTCTCGACTAGCATCTGTTACTAAAATTTTTGCTACTTCTAATTCAATGCCTAATTTATGTTTAAGTTCTTCACGTTTTTCATTTAATATATGGTAAATCCCTTGACCTACAGTTCCAAATCCTAAGATCGCTGCCTTTATAGTTGCCATACTAGTTATTCCCTCCAACGTACTTTTCTCCAGTTTTATATCTATATAAAGTGTGCATCTACAAGCACATATTCAAATAATTCAAAATTTAAACCTACAGAAAATTGTAACGCAAACAAATACATTGCACAAGAAAAATCTTTCTAGGATGGACATTTGTTTTCTCTAGGCGTGCAAAAGAAATCGGTTTCATTGCCTTTACTATACGTTTTTTTCATAAATCTATAATTTTTGAACAATTATTGACGATTCTTTTAGCGAAAATGAATTGCCTTTCTTCTATTATATATGTATGAAGATAGTCCATATAGAATGGCTGTTTTAAAAAGTCCCAATAAATATAACAAGCTAAGCTAACACAATAAAAAAAACTCATTCCCTATAGCAGTAGAGAATGAGCTTAATAATATAAGGGAAGGTTAACTTGCTTGTAAAAATAAGCGTTCTCGATATTGTGCTAAAGCTGACTGCACTAACTCTACTTCTTCCTGTGTAAAGTTTGGTACTGCATACGTGCGTTCAATTAATTGAAAAGATCCATATTGCAAATAATACTCTGTCGCTGGAAGCGCAATATGACCTGTACCGTGAGCTTTATACTCTTCAAAAACTTCTTTTACTATATAGCCTTCTTCTTTTACATATACAGCTTCATTAAAAGCACTATGTCCAAAAGTTTGTTGCCATTTCGTTTCAACTGTCGAAAGTAAGCTTTGAATGGACATGTTGTTCACAAAATGATGACTTTCATTTAATTCATAAATAATATAAGCAGTTATATTTTGTGCACAATATACATTTCCCATTTTTAACACTCCTTTTCGATCAGTTTTTTTAAGTGGGAGTAACTACTGGCTGTGTAGCTACTCCCTTTATTCAAAAGTGGGGGAGCACTTATGAAAACAAATTAGTTGGTATCTTTTGTGTATCAAACTGTTTAACTTAGTTCTCGATTGGTAGCCAAGCGAACATTTAAATTAATTCCTAGTATATAACATGGTTTTACCTAAGTCAAGAATACTTATAAAGTTACTAGGTATTAATGAGCGTATTAGCCAAATGAGGCCATGATTAATGTTGCAACGTTATGCGCATTACCAAATGGGGCATTTCGAATGAGAAAAATACGTTAACGTTACGACATTATCAGTATTTATTTTTTATGCTTCTACTGTTTGTTCAGTTGTTGTTACTTGTGCGATAGCTTGTTCTAAATCTGCAATGATATCCTCTACTGCTTCTAATCCGATTGATAAGCGAATGAGCGACTCGGAAACGCCAGTTTGGATAAGTTCTTCAGCAGATAATTGTTGATGCGTTGTAGATGCTGGATGAATAATTAACGATTTTGCATCTCCAACGTTGGCTACGTGTGAAAATAATTTCACGCTGTCTATTAGTTGACGCCCTGCTTCACGTCCACCTTTAATGCCAAATGTAAGCACTGAACCGAAGCCATTTTTCAAATATTTTTTCGCTAAATCGTGCGAAGCAAAATCCTCTAATCCATTATAGTTTACATATTCCACAGAT